>JANYEE010000045.1 GCA_025363275.1 Burkholderiales bacterium
ACCGCGCGGTCCAGGATAGCGAAAGATGCGGTTTCATCGACCTGCTCGCCAAAGGTCATAGTGCCCAGGCAAATAGGGGTGACGTGCAGGCCGCTCTGGCCCAGGGGGATAGTGTTCATATTGCTCTCTGAAGAATTGGGCGCGAGTGTAGCCATGAAGGCCAGTGTTTGCTGTCGCGGGTTAATCACCGCCGCCGCATCCCCCACCGCAGCCGCTGCTGTCGCTGCCGGAGTTGGCATCGCCGTCGCTACTACTGGAACTGGATTCCGAGCCGCCAAAGTTGAATGCATCACCGGAGGAACCTCCATCACTGCCGCCCCCATCGCTGCCAAAGCTGGTGCCGCAGTAGTCGCCTGAGCCGCTGGCGCGGTCGATGTCGCGGCAATCAGGCACGTAGCTGAAGCCGCCCGGAATGGCAAATTTTTTGTCTAATGCAAACAGCAGTGGCAGGCGGCTGGGAATGCGCGGGTCAATGCTTTCCTCCTTGCAGGCCCAATACCAGGTGCGGCGCAGGCCGTCGTTGCGTTTGGGGTCGCGGCCCAGTACTTCGGCCGGGGTGTGGTGCAGCAGCTTGCCGAAGGCGGCTTGGCACCAGGCTTCATAGGCTTTGGTGTGCAGGATGAACGCGTGCCAAGCCTCGTCCGCCGCTTGGGACGGCATGGCCACAAAGCTGCGCTTGCTGCGCAGATGCGCCATGAAAAACTGGCGCAAACCACGCAACACCAAGTCCGCATCCCCCGCGCTGAGCTGCGGGTACTTTTGGCGCAGTTTGGCACCCAAGAAGCCAGGCATGCGCGCTTCGCGGATGAACTGGCGGCGCCGGCTGTCTTCCCACGCACGGATCGCAAAAAACAGCCCCAGGCACAGCGCAACCCACAGCACCATCGGAAGCACGCGGTGGATAGCTACGAGGCCGATGGCCGGCAGCACCGGAAAAGCCAGCCATTTGGCTACCGTAAGCAAGGCGATGCGCTGGCGACCGTTGGTTTGCAAGGGTTTGGGGAGTTGCATGCTCTGGCTTCGGTTGTACAGGGGTTTAGCGGGCTTTAGCGACGCGCTCTCGGGCGCGGGCTTCTTCCTGCAGGCGCAGCACACGCCGTTGCACCTTGCCGGTGGTGGTCATGGGCAACGCGTCTACAAATTCAATCTCTTTGGGGTACTCATAAGGCGCCAGCAGCCCTTTGACATGATTTTGCAGAATTTTCACCAATTCAGAGTCAAAAGTGCCTGGGGCCCATGTATTTACTGCCTGAGTAGCTATGAAATCAGGAGCAAGCACCACATACGCCTTGACTAGCGCGCCGCGCTCGGGGTCGGGCTTGGGCACCACGGCTGCGTTCAACACGGCGGGGTGTTTAACCAGGCAGTTTTCAATTTCACCCGGCCCGATACGGTAGCCCGCAGACTTGAACACGTCATCGCTGCGGCCCTGGTACCACAGGTAGCCATCGGCATCGCGCACGGCCAGGTCACCCGTGCGGCACCAGTCGTCCGGACCATGGGCTCCGGTGAATTTGCCTTGGGTAGCAGCCTCGTTCTTCCAGTAGCCCAGAAAGAAAATCGGGTCGGGCTGGCCATGCACGTCCAGGCGGTTCAGCGCCACATCGCCCGGCACACCCACCGCACACTCCTGGCCGTTGTCGTCAATCACCTTGACGTTGTGGCCGGGGTACGGCAAGCCCATGCTGCCAGGTTTACTGGGCCAGCCAACAAGAGGGTGCAACCCGTCGCCGGGCCGCCGAACGTCCAGTGCCCCCACGCTTGCCACTGCGTGTGCTGCGCTGCCCCCCGAGGGGGCCGTGCCTTGCTTGGGGCGGCCCGGCACTTCGGCGGCGGCTTGGGCCATATTGCAGTTGCCGACGATGTAATTGATTTCGGTCTGGCCGAACATTTCATTGGGTGCGATACCAAGCTGGTTTTGGCAATAGGCAAACACGGCGTCGCCCACCGCCTCGCCCGCGCTCATGATGGCGCGCAATTGCAGCTTGAACTGCTGGCGCACCGTCTGTTTGGCGGTACCCGGAAAGGCCTTCATCATGGCCTTGAGTGCAGTGGGAAACAAAAAGGTGTGCGTGACACCGCACTGGCCCATCAAGTCCAAAGCCGCCTGCGGGCTGAAGCGCTCGCGGCAAGCCACGATGGGGCGGCCAAAGTACAGCGTGGGCAGCAAGGCGTCCATCAATCCGCCCGTCCAGGCCCAGTCTGCCGGAGACCAAAAGACGCATTGCGTTTTTGGCTCCGGCAGACTGGGCTGCGCCCCAAGACGGCTTACCCCCACCCCAGCCCTCCCCCGCACGGGGGAGGGAGTGCTCTGGCCCACCAATGGCTCAAAACCAAACCAGTTCTGGCTGGCCACAAAGCCGGGCAAATTGCCAATCAGCGCCCGGTGCGGAATCAGCGCACCTTTGGGGTTACCGGTGGTGCCGCTGGTGTAAATCAATACCGCAGGGTCGTCGGCCAGCGTGTCAACCAGCGTGAAATCGGTGCTGAACTGCGCCAGCGTGTCGCTCCACTCGCAGTCCGCCTCGGCTTGGGACTCGTCCTGTTCAGCACTCTGCGCGCCCACACCCACCACCGTGCGCAGTAGCGGACAGTGCTTGCGCGCCAGGTGCAGGTCGTGCAGCGCAGAGGCATCCGCAATGGCGACAACGGCTTCGCTGTCTTGCAGGCGGTACTCCAGAGCCTCGGGGCCAAACAATAGGGACAGTGGCATGGCCACGGCCCCCATTTGCAAAACCGCCATGTAGGCCACGGCGGTTTCAAAGCACTGGGGCATGACGATGGCTACGCGATCTCCTGGACGCACACCCAGAGTCGTCAGCGCGTTGGAAAGACGGTTAGATTGCGTCTGCAGCGCAGAATATGAGTGAAAAGTGCCTGGGGCCCTGGTGGAATATGCCTGTATAGCTATTCTTTTTGTAGCGTCGCCTTGCGCCGCCCAACGTGCGCAACACACCTGGGCCATGTTGAAATGCGTGGGTACTTCCCAGCGGAAGGCCTGGTGCAACTGCGCATAGGCTGGGGGCACGCCACCCCGGCTGGGCAGGGGCGGTAGCTTTTTGTCTCTGGCTTGACTGACACCCATGGTGCGTCTCCTTATGATGGGCTAAATGTACCCAATCCAACGCGCTTCCCGCAGTGAATTCGTCCCCATACGTACTTTGCAGTACCACGTGCAAGTGTGGGGTGAGCCCTCCCCCGACAAGATTCCATTGGTCATGGTGCATGGCTGGATGGACGTGGCCGCCAGCTACCAGTTTGTCGTCGATGCGCTGAGCCACGACCACTATGTGATCGCCCCCGACTGGCGCGGCTATGGCAAAACCGAATGCCCCCATGTCGACAACTATTGGTTCCCCGACTACCTGGCCGACCTGGACTTTTTGCTGGACCACTACGCGCCCACGGGCCAGGTCAATCTGGTGGGCCACAGCATGGGCGGCAACGTGGTGATGCTCTACGCCGGTGTGCGGCCCGAGCGCATCCGCCGGCTTATCAATCTGGAAGGCTTTGGCATGCCCGCCACCACACCCGACCAGGCCCCCAAGCGCTACGCCACCTGGATGGACGAGCTGAAAAAACTGCACATGGGCGAGATGGACCTGCGCGCCTATGACGCGGTGACCGGCGTGGCCCGCCGCCTGATGAAAACCAACCCGCGCCTGACTGCCGATAAGGCCGAATGGCTGGCGCGCCATTGGGCGGCAGAAAACGCGAATGGCACCTGGAGCATCCAGGGTGCCGCGGCACACAAGATCTCCAACGCCCAGCTCTACCGGGTGGAAGAGGTATTGGCCATCTACAAGCGACTGAGCATGCCGGTGCTGGCCGTAGAAGCCTCCGATAACAGCCTGGATGTGTGGTGGAAAGGGCGCTACAAGCTCGACGAATACCACGAGCGCTTGAAAGTGGTGCCGAATGTGGAGATTGCGCGGATTGAGGATGCGGGGCACATGATGCACCACGACCAGCCCCAGGTTTTGGCGGAGCTGATTGAGCGGTTTATTGCCTAGTTTCCGGACATCCTTTTTAACTTCCGGTTTTAACTTCCATCCCCCACTCCCCCCAGCCCCCTCGCCCCGCCGGGCGAGGGGGAGCTTGGGATCGGACAGCCGATTTGGCTTCTGCGCATGAGTGAGGGCCTTACGGGCGTGATGTTTTGCAGCCCCCGCGCACCGACAAAATGGGTTGGTCACCCCGGTAAACGCGTA
Organism: Burkholderiales bacterium; assembly: GCA_025363275.1. Classification (GTDB taxonomy): domain Bacteria; phylum Pseudomonadota; class Gammaproteobacteria; order Burkholderiales; family Burkholderiaceae_C; genus Allorhodoferax. Next base: position 4,212 of record JANYEE010000045.1, read on the forward strand.
GCCGAAGCGACGAAACAAAATCGGCTGTCCGCATTAAGCTCCCCCGCGCCCGGCGGGGCGAGGGGGTTGGGGGAGTGGGGGCCGGAAGTTGGAAATCGGAAGCGACCCCCGGAAGTTAAAATGTCGGGTTATTCAAGACATCACCCACTAGGACGGCTCCCATGGAAATCGAACGCATCAACCTGATCGGCACCCAACTCAGCGATCTGAGTGCGCGCACGCAAGAACTTCGGGGGTATCTTTGACTACGATGCCAAGACCGAGCGCCTGCGCACTGTTAATGCATCGCTAGAAGACCCCACGGTCTGGAACGACCCCAAGAAGGCCCAGGAGCTGGGCAAAGAGAAGAAAGCACTGGAAGGCGTGGTCGTCACCATTGCCGAGCTGGAAGGTGAACTGTCCGACAACGCCGAGTTGTATGACATGAGCAAGGAAGACGGCGATGAAGCCGGCCTGATGACGATTGAGGGCGAGACCGCCAAGCTCAAAGCCATCATCGAAGGGCTGGAATTCCGCCGCATGTTCAACAAGCCGGCCGATCCGCTGAACTGCTTTCTGGATATTCAGGCAGGTGCCGGCGGCACCGAAGCCTGCGACTGGGCCAGCATGTTGCTGCGCCAATACCTGAAGTACGCTGAGCGCAAAGGCTTCAAAACCACGATTGAAGATGAATCGGCCGGGGACACGGCTGGCATCAAGGGCGCAACCATCAAGATCGAAGGCGAATACGCCTTTGGCCTGCTGCGCACCGAAACCGGCGTGCACCGCCTGGTGCGCAAGTCGCCGTTCGACTCGTCGGGCGGGCGCCACACCAGCTTCGCGTCGATCTTTGTGTACCCTGAAATTGACGATTCGATCGAGATCGAAATCAATCCCAGCGATGTGCGTACCGACACCTTCCGTGCCTCCGGCGCGGGCGGCCAGCACATCAACAAGACCGACTCGGCCGTGCGCCTGACCCACATTCCCACGGGCATCGTGGTGCAGTGCCAAGACGGCCGCAGCCAACACAGCAACCGCGATGTGGCATGGAAGCGACTGCGTTCACGCTTGTATGACTTCGAACTGCGCAAGCAGCAAGAAGCCCAGCAAAAGCTGGAAGACACCAAAACCGATGTGGGCTGGGGGCACCAGATCCGCTCGTATGTGCTGGACAACAGCCGCATCAAAGACCTGCGTACCAACGTGGAAGTCTCCGCCACCCAAAAGGTGCTGGACGGCGACCTCGATATCTTTATTGAAGCTTCCCTGAAGCAAGGAGTTTGAGCATGACCCAAGAAGTCGCAGCTACCGTCATTCACCGCGCGGACTACACCGCACCAGCTTATTGGATCGACACCGTCGATTTGGCCTTTGACCTGGACCCTGCCAAGACCCGGGTGTTGAACAAGATGCGCCTGCGCCGCAATGGGCATGTGCCCGCACAGGCACTCAAGCTGGACGGCGAGGAGTTGAATCTGGCGCGCGTGCTGGTCAACGGCCAAGGTACCAGCTTCAAGATTGAAGGCAACCAACTGGTGCTGGAGAACCTGCCCGAGGGTACCGATGCGTTTGACCTGGAAATCTTTACCACCTGCGCTCCCATCAAAAACACCAGCCTGAGCGGCTTGTATGTGAGCAACGATTCCTTCTTCACCCAGTGTGAAGCCGAGGGGTTCCGGCGCATCACTTACTTTTTGGACCGTCCCGACGTGATGGCCAGCTACACCGTGACGCTGCGTGCGGACAAGGCTAAATACCCGGTGCTGCTGAGCAATGGCAACCTGGTAGATCACGGTGCGCTGGAGGACGGGCGCCACTTCGCCAAGTGGGTTGATCCGCATAAAAAGCCGAGCTATTTGTTTGCATTGGTAGCGGGTACGCTGGTGGCGCGTGAGCAGCGCATCATCGCGCGCAATGGCCAAGAGCACCTGCTGCAGGTCTATGTGCGCCCCGGTGATCTGGACAAGACCGAGCACGCGATGAATTCCCTGATGGCCAGTGTGGCCTGGGACGAAGCACGCTTTGGCCTGCCGCTCGATCTGGAGCGCTTCATGATCGTGGCCACCAGCGACTTCAACATGGGCGCCATGGAAAACAAGGGCCTGAACATCTTCAACACCAAATACGTGCTGGCCAGCCAGGCTACCGCCACTGATGCCGACTTTGATGGTATCGAGAGCGTGGTGGGCCACGAGTACTTCCACAACTGGACGGGTAATCGCATCACCTGCCGCGATTGGTTCCAGCTCAGCCTCAAAGAAGGCCTGACCGTGTTCCGTGACCAGGAATTTAGCCAGGACATGTGCGCCAGCCCCTCGGCCCGTGCAGTCAAGCGCATCGAAGACGTGTCGTGCTGCGCACCGCCCAGTTCCCCGAAGACGCCGGCCCCATGGCCCACCCGGTGCGGCCTGACAGCTACATCGAGATTAACAACTTTTACACCGTCACGATCTATGAAAAAGGATCGGAAGTGGTGCGCATGATGCAAACCCTAGCCTCCGAAGGCGCGGAGGATGGATCCGGCCGCCTGGGCTTTGCCAAAGGCATGAAGTTGTACTTTGAGCGCTTTGATGGCCAAGCCGTCACCTGCGACGACTTTGCGCAAGCCATAGCCGATGCCAACCCCAAGTCGGAACTGGCACGCCTGCTACCGCAGTTCAAGCGCTGGTACAGCCAGGCGGGCACACCGCGCCTAGCAGGCCGGGGCGAATACGACGCGGCAGCACAAACTTACACCCTGACATTTACCCAAAGCAGCACACCCACCGTAGGCCAAAGCACGAAGGAACCTTTTGTCATCCCCGTCACGCTCGGTTTGGTCGGCAGCAGCGGCGCGGCGCTACCTTTGCACGTGCAAGGTGGCGCTGTCACCAGCATCGACAGCCACGTGCTGGTCGTGACCAACCCGACGCAGTCCATCACCTTCACCGGTGTGACCGAGGAGCCCGTGCCGTCTATCTTGCGCGGCTTCTCGGCGCCCGTGGTACTGGACTATGACTACACCGACGCACAACTGCTGACCCTGCTGGCGCATGACAACGACCCCTTCAACCGCTGGGAAGCTGGTCAGCGGCTGGCACTGCGTCTTGCTATCAACTTCATAGCTAGCGAGGCAGATTCCACTAGGGCCACCGTGCTCAATGACGCTTATTTGGACGCCATGCGCAGTGTTTTGCGCCACCCCACGCTGGATGCGGCGTTTAAGGACCTGGTACTCACCCTGCCATCGGAAACCTATATCGCCGAGCAAATGGCCGTGGTGGACCCGCAGCGCGTCCATGCGGTGCGCGAAGCCATGCGCCTGCAGCTGGCCACAGCGCTGCATGCCGACTGGCAGTGGGCCTTTGAGGCGCACCAAACGCCTGGCGCCTACACGCCCGACTCCGTGTCCAGTGGCCGCCGCGCGCTGGTGGGCATGTCCCTGTTCAACCTGTGCCTGGCGGCTACCCAGAGCGGTGACACGACGTGGCCTGGCAAGGCGCTGCAGCGCTTCAAAGACGCTGGCAACATGACGGATCGTTTCAACGCCTTACAGGCGCTGGTCGGTAGTGGTCACGCGCTGGCCGTGCCTGCGCTAGCCGCCTTCCACGCCATGTTCAAGGGCGAAGACTTGGTGATCGACAAATGGTTTGCATTGCAAGCCGCTACACCCGACCGTGGTGGCCAGGTGCTGTCAGCCGTGCGCCAGCTAATGGGCCACCCCGATTTCAACCTGCGCAACCCCAACCGTGCGCGCAGCCTGGTTTTTAGCTACTGCAATAACAATCCGGGTGGCTTCCACCGCCAGGATGCTGCAGGCTATGTGTTTTGGGCCGAGCGGGTCATCGAACTCGACGGCGCTAATCCCCAAGTCGCTGCGCGGCTGGCCCGCGCGCTGGACCGCTGGAAGAAGCTGGCCGAGCCGTACCGTAGCGCAGCGCGCGAAGCGCTGTCACGCGTAGCCGCCAAGGCTGACTTAAGCAACGACGTGCGCGAGGTCATCGACCGCGCCTTGGCCGACTGATTCCAGAAAGAACCTATGGCCCAAAAAATCTCACTGACCCGCTACCTCGTTGAACACCAACGCGTCGACGGCCTAATTCCTTCTCAATTGCGGCTTCTTCTAGAGGTGGTAGCGCGGGCTTGCAAGAGCATTAGTCTGGCCGTCAACAAGGGCGCGTTGGGCGGTGTGCTGGGCACGGCTGAGAGCGAAAACATCCAGGGTGAAATTCAGAAGAAGCTCGACATCATTGCCAATGAAGTGTTGATTGAAGCCAATGAATGGGGCGGCCACCTAGCGGCCATGGCCAGCGAAGAAATGGAAGGCATCTACGTGGTGCCCAACCGCTATCCGCAGGGCGAATACCTGCTGATGTTTGACCCGCTGGACGGTTCCAGCAATATCGACGTCAACGTCAGCATCGGCACCATCTTCAGCGTGCTGTTAAAGCCTGAAGGTGCGGGCGTGTCTGAGCAAGACTTCTTGCAAGCCGGAAGCAAACAAGTCGCTGCTGGTTACTGTGTGTATGGCCCGCAAACCACCCTGGTGCTAACCGTGGGCGACGGTGTGGCCATGTTCACACTGGACCGCGAGCAAGGCTCCTTTGTGCTCACCCAGGAGCACGTCAAGATTCCCGAGGACACCAAAGAATTTGCGATCAACATGAGCAATATGCGCCACTGGGCCCCGCCCGTGAAGCGCTACATCGACGAATGCCTGCAGGGCAAGGAAGGGCCGCGCGGCAAGGATTTCAATATGCGCTGGATTGCCAGCATGGTGGCCGATGTGCACCGCATCCTGACCCGCGGCGGCGTCTTCATGTACCCCTGGGATCAGCGCGAACCCGAGAAGCCAGGCAAGCTGCGCCTGATGTACGAAGCCAACCCCATGGGCTGGCTGGTCGAGCAGGCGGGTGGCGCAGCGACGAATGGCACGCAGCGCATTTTGGACATTGTGCCGACCAAGCTGCACGAGCGTGTCAGCGTGATTTTGGGATCGAAAAACGAAGTGGAGCGCGCTACACGCTACCACCACGAGGCATAACTTCACGATCGAAGTAGCCTCCTATTTACACACCGTTAACCATGGGCGGACACAATTCAGACTAGTTTTTGCCAACCGGCAAATCACCTCTTTTTGTGGCCACCCTATGACATTCACTCGATCGACTTCAACCGCACCGCGCCACCAGACGCTGGTGCTTGTGGCGGCACTGGTTTTGGCATTTCCTGCAGCGGCGCAAACACCCCCTGCTGCCAACGCGCTGAAAGATCAAGCTACCGATGCACCGTCTGACGCTAGCCCCAAGGATGCAAAGGCCGACAGAGACGCTAAAGATGCAGGCACACTCAAGCGCGTCGAGGTCATCGGCAACAACTCGGACGTGGAGCAGCGCCGTACATCCACAGCATCACGTATCGTGATCGGCAAAGAAGAAATCGAACGCTACGGCGATAGCTCGGTGAGTGAAGTCCTCAAGCGCCTGCCTGGTGTGACTACGGGCGGACGCCCCGGGCGCGGCGGTGACGTGCGCATGCGCGGCATGGGTGGTGGTTACACGCAAATCTTGCTCAATGGTGAGCGCATGCCGCCAGGATTTTCTTTGGATAATTTGCCGCCCGACCAACTGGAGCGCATCGAAGTGATGCGTGCGCCCACCGCTGAATTTGGCGCGCGGGCTGTAGCGGGCACAATCAATATTGTGTTGAAAGAAGCCCTGAAAAAAACAGCAAACGAGGTGCGCGCCGGTACTAGCACCGAGGGTGATCAGACATCGGCCAATGCCTCTTGGACCCGCAATAACAAAATTGCAGAAAACATCCCCTATACGTTCACGGTGTCATTAAACCGATCTAACTCGCGCGACGACAACGAGAGCCGCACGTTGTGGACCGATCTGGCCACTGACGCGCTGGTGCTGGACCAACTGGCCACCAGCACGACGTTTAACCACCGCACCGGTGTCAACGTCAATGCGCGGGTGCAAATCCCACTTTCACCGGGTGAGTCACTGACCGTGATGCCGTTCGTCATCTCCGGCAGCGGCACCTCCACCACGACGGGCCGCCTCACGCAGGCGCCAGGTGGCGCGGTACCGCAGCCCTATGCCACCACAGCATCTGAAGGCAGTGGCACCTTCAAGCTGACACGTGCCAACTTGCAATGGCAAAAGCGCGTAGACGACGCCACGCGCTTGGACGTGCGGCTGAACGGCGGCGGTAGCCTCAACACTACGCACAGCCTGCGCTACGAGTTTGATACCAGCAATGCCCCGCTGCGCGTGACCGATGACAGCACCGACACCCGAGAGAATAATTGGAGCCTGAACGGCAAGGCTTCGCGACAGCTGGAAAACGAACACAGCCTGGTTGCCGGATTGGAGTACGACAGCAGCGTGCGCCGCCAGGGCCGCACCACCCTGCAAGACGGCTTACCGATCCTGACTGAATTTGGGGATGATGTGAACGCATCCAGCCAGCGCATCGCGACCTACGTGCAAGACGAATGGAACCCGAGCAAGCAGATATCGGCCTACGCCGGGCTACGCTGGGAATCTATCACCACCAAAAGCGACAGCGACAACTATGCGGTGAGCAATACCAGTAGCGTGCTGACTCCACTGCTGCACGCGACCTGGAAGCCCGATGAGAAAAGCCGCAACCAGTGGCGCAGCAGCCTGACGCGCAGCTACAAGGCCGCGTCACTGCAGGAGCTGATTGCACGACCCAGCATTTCGCAGCGTTACCCCACCGGCGCCAACGAAATCAGCAGCCCCGACCGGGCCGGCAACCCCAACTTGAACCCTGAACTGGCGAGTGGCTTTGAGCTTGCCTATGAGCATTATTTGGATAAGGGTGGGCTGATCAGCGCCAACTTTTTCTACCGTCGCATCAGTGATTTGATCCGCAGTGTGGTGGCTCTGGAAACCGTGTCGTGGTCTAACCAGCAGCGCTGGGTGTCGCGTCCACAAAACGTAGGGAATGCCACCGCCCAAGGCATTGAGTTGGAAGCCAAGGTGCGCCTGGATGAGATGTTTACCAACGCCCTGCCCGTGGCGCTGCGCACCAACCTGAGCGTGTTTGATTCCAAGGTGGACCAGGTACCGGGACCGAACAATCGTCTGGAAGGGCAGCCCAGGGGTACGGCCAATATCGGCGCGGACTACAAGCTGCGCAACCTGCCTATTAGCTTTGGCGGCACGATTAACATTACCCCGGGCTATGACCTGCAGATCAGCGACAACCAGAGCAGCAGCATGGGCACTAAGGTGGTGGCCGATGCTTTTCTGCTGTGGTCGGTCAACCGCGAAACCCAAGTGCGCTTCAACGTGAATAACTTTGCGCCGCGCGACTACTTGAGCACCAGCACCGCGCTGAACGACACCCAGCGTCAGGTCACCGAGAGCAACAACCCCTCGCGCCTGAACTGGGGTGTGCGCTTAGAACTCAAGCTCTAAGCGCACACCTGTGCCCTAAGCCTTCTTGCCCGGCTTGGCAAAAACACCTTCGCAGGCATCGCGTGAGGTGTCCTTCTCGGGCAGCTTGGCGCAGACGGCATCCAATTGGACGGTCAGCTTTTTGAGTACTGGAGCCTGTTTGTCCTTTTGGCTCCAGGCACTCAGTACCTTGCCCATCTTCTCCAGGCTGCGGCGGTTGCGCTCGTAAAAGGTCTCGGGCGCAGCATCCAGCTCACCAATGATCTGGCTGGCTGCCTTTTCGATGCGGGCACTGTCTTTGGGGGACATCTCTACCAGCTTGGCCACGTAGCCACTGCCCCATTGCATGCGCGTGGCGGGGCCAATCGAACCGGCGTAGGCTTTCTCGGCCCAGTCCAATGCTGTAGTCGTGTCGCCCCGCTTCTTGGCGTTCGAGGATAAAACCAGCATGTGGTAATACGGTGAAACCGCCTTGGGCAACTCGGCTTGCAGCATGGCGTCGGACTCATCCAGCAAGCCCACATCGCTCAGCAGATGCGCCGCATTGGGAATCACGGACTG
>JANYEE010000050.1 GCA_025363275.1 Burkholderiales bacterium
GTCTTCTTGAGCTTGGGCAGGTCGTCAAACTCATAGGCCACGCCATTGATCCGGAAACGCACATAGCCCTGGGCCTGCATCTCGGCAAACACGTCCAGAAACTCGCCCTTCTTCTCGCGCGCCACCGGCGCCAGAATCATCAGCCGCGTGTCGGCCGGCAGCGCCAGCACGGCGTCCACCATCTGGCTCACGGTCTGGCTTTGCAGCGCCACGCCGTGGTCTGGGCAATAAGGCGTGCCAGCGCGGGCAAACAGCAAACGCAGGTAGTCGTGGATCTCGGTCACCGTGCCCACGGTCGAGCGCGGGTTGTGGCTAGTGGCCTTTTGCTCAATGCTGATCGCGGGCGACAGGCCCTCAATCACATCCACATCCGGCTTGTCCATCAGCTGCAAAAACTGGCGCGCGTAGGTGGACAAGCTCTCAACATAGCGGCGCTGGCCTTCGGCGTACAGCGTATCAAACGCCAGGCTGGACTTGCCCGAGCCGCTCAAACCCGTGATCACCACCAGCTGGTTGCGCGGAATGTCCAGGTCGATGTTTTTCAGATTGTGGGTGCGCGCACCCCGAATGCTGATGTTTTGCTGCTGCAAGGCGCGGGCCAGGTAGGTGCCTTGGGGGTCATGAAAATCATGGGGGCCCGTGGAGCCGTCAGGTAAAGAATTCAAAGTTGTGGCCCACGCAAGAGAGAGTAAGAACGCCGGTGGCGAAACCCACCATGATAATGACTGTTGGCGGTTCAGGCAGTCCGCATCCTTCAAGGCCGGATAAACTCACTCCATTCAGGCCCCAACCCACGAGGAACCCCATGGCATCCGTTAATAAAGTCATTTTGGTCGGCAATTGCGGCCGCGACCCCGAAATTCGTTACTTGCCCTCCGGCCAGGCGGTTGCCAACGTCAGCGTGGCGACCAGCACCCGCCGCAAGGACAAGAACACCGGCGAAAGCATCGAGACCACCGAATGGCACCGCGTCACCTTTTATGACCGTTTGGCTGAAATCGCTGGCGAATACGTCAAGAAAGGCCGCCCCATCTACGTGGAAGGCCGCCTGAAATACGGTAAATACACCGACCAGTCCGGTGTCGAGAAAAACACCGTGGACATCGTGGCGACCGAACTGCAACTGCTGGGCGGCCGTGAAGGCATGGGCGGCCCCGGTGGTGATGACGAAGGCGGCGGCGCTCCCCCGCCACGCCGCATGCCTGCGGCTGCACCCCGCGCTGCGGCTCCAGCACCGGCTGCGCGTCAGGCCCCTGCGCCACGCCCAGCCAGTGGCTTTGATGACATGGACGACGATATTCCGTTCTAGGTCATACCCAGCGCAGTCTTTGCGAATTCAAACCCCGGCAGGTCTCAGGCTTGCCGGGGTTGGTCATTCCTGGGCCATCGGTAGGCTCGCTCACCAGGCTGCCACACAGCCATCGCTGCGCGGGTCTTCGCCCCCCTCAATCCAGCCGCCCGGGTGCAGCACCAAAGCACCAGCGTGGCCCATGCGCTCGTCAAAGTCGGCCACCACCTCCACCGGGTGGCCCAGGGCACGCAGCGCATTGATGGTCTCAGGGGCGTAGCGCGACTCGATCTTGAGCGTGGTACTTTGCTCCGCCCAGGTACGCCCTAGCAGCCAGCGCGGTGCGGCAATCGCACTGCGCACGTGATGGCCGCCCCACACGTAGCGCGAGAACACGGCGGCCTGGGTTTGCGGCTGGCCTTCACCGCCCATGGTGCCGTACACCAGCAGGCGCCCGTCATCGAGCTGTGCCATCGCAGGGTTAAGGGTGTGAAACGGTTTACAGCCGGGCTCCAAGCTGCGCAGCTTGCCCGGCTGCAGGTCAAACGAGCAACCCCGGTTTTGCCACCAAAAGCCGCTTTGGGGTAGCACCACGCCGCTGCCGAATTCAAAGTAAATGCTTTGGATCATGCTCACAGCGCGGCCCTGTGCGTCTACGACGCCCAGCCACGTGGTGTCGCCATCAGAGTTGGGTGCTGGCCAAGGGCTGGCTTGGTGCAAGGGTACTGCCGCTGCCATGGCGTCTAGCCGCTGCGCGGTCAGCAGGTCTTGTGCATCGGTGGGCATGTGCAGCGGATCGGTCACATACGTATCGCGCTGCATAAACGCCTGCTTGGTGGACTCGACCAGCGCGTGGATGCCTTGTACGTTGTCGGGGTTCCAGCCAGGCTGGCGAATGCGGTCATAGGTGCCCAGGATCATCAATGAGGCCAAGCCCTGTGTGGGCGGGGCCATGTTGTAGACCGTGCCGCACGACAGCTGCAAGTGCAGAGGCGGCTTGAGCTGCGCATGGTGGGCTGCCAGATCGGCAGCTGTCACCGGGCTACCCACGGCGGCCAGATCACGGCCGAGCTGGGCGGCCAGGTCACCGCGGTAAAAATCATCGGCTCCGGCGCGCGCAATCTGCTCTAGCGTGGCTGCGAGTGCGGGAAAGGTGTGGCGTTGGCCGTAGACCGGTACCTGTCCATCCTGCAAAAAGGTGGCTGCAAAGTTAGGCTGGTGTTCCAGCTCAGCCAATTTGTTGCGGGTGTTGGTCTCCTGGCTGTGGGTGACCGGGAAGCCGTGGCGCGCGTAGTGAATGGCACTCTCCAGCAGCCGCGCAAAGGGCAACTTGCCGCCCCACTGCGCCGCGCTATGTGCGTAGGCCACACCCCAGCCAGATACGGTGCCGGCCACAGTGTTGGCCGCCAGTGGCCCGCGCCACGGAATACTGTCCAAGCTCCGGTACAAATCGCGCGTGACACCCGCACCCGCTGCGCCACAGGCGTCAATAGACAGCATCGCCTGGCCAGGCTGGTGCAGCAGCCAAAAACCATCGCCGCCAATGCCTGTCATGTGCGGATACACCACGGCCAATGTCGAGGCCACTGCGATGGTGGCTTCGATGGCGTTGCCACCCTCACGCAAGATATCCAAGCCCGCCTGGGCGGCCAGTGAATGCGGCGCGACGACCGCGCCGCGCATGCCAAGAATGGGGTTCATCAATCGATCTCCGGTACGTCTGCGCAAGGCCTAGAACTGTACGGCAGCTGCGTTACCCGAGTCGGACACTGATATGAGAACCCCAAAAACGCTCCCCTGTGCTCTCAAGGCCCGGGGGGGCGTTGGTAAACCTGGGTCGTCGCGGTACGCTCCAATGCAGTGCCAACGTTGGCACGGGTCGAGATGGCAAGACCCAGGCCCTGGGCAGTCTTACCAAAGAAGGTGGGTGCAACCGATACCGTCAGATTGGTGCATCCCCCACAACTGCTGCCCGGCGCAGCAAATACGGGGTAAGTCAAGTTGCGATTGCTCTCACCCGTGGTTGGGTCGGTGTTGGTCGTCAGCGCGGGTGCCCAAGAGGCGTTTTGAAAGTTCACGGTGTAGCTGCTGCCACTGGACGGCATTCCCCATTGAATGGGCGTCAGCGTACTCATGGTCTGGTTGTCAAAGCGCACTCCGATAGCGCCGCCACTGCTCAGTGTTCCCACCTGGGGGGTCGGAACAGTCAGGTCGGTGGGCGTTGTGCCGCCAACCCAGGTGTAGGTCGCGCTGCCTGTCGTTGGCATGTTTTCTACGCCATCACCAATGGCCCAGTGCCGGGTGCGGGTGACACTAGAGTTCTGGCCCGTGTCGGGCCCTGCAGTGACCTGGGAGCTGATGGTCAGCAGGTATTGCCCCCAACTGACATTGCCTGCTGCTACGGATGCGCCAACGCCGACCGAGGCGGTTTTTACAAATTGGCTGATGGTGGTTTGTGGCGTTGTGCTTCCATCCGCATTGGTAATGGGCGTACTGTCTGTACTGCTCCATTGCTGCGCGGACAAACGGTACTCAAGAACGGGTACCAGCCGCGAAGTCTGCACCGAGGGCGGTGTGCCAAACCCGGTGTTTTGTTGTCCGATAGTGGCTGAACCGCTGGCAAAAGCCTCGGATACGCTATAAGCCACGCCTAGCACCACCGGTGCGTTGGTCAATGGTGCGCTGGTGGCTGCTGTCGTGGTCGTGGGCGTTACCGCTACGGCGGCGGCCGTAGCGGCCGTTTCAGCGGGAGCCGTCACGGCAGCTGTGGCAGCGGCGGACGACGTTACGGCAGGTGCCGCATCTTCAGGCTTGGATGCAGCGGTAGCTTGCGCGGGCTCGTCTTGTTTGGCCGTGGGCGCAGTCTTGGCGCGGCCTCGTGCGTCCTGCGGATCGCGCAGGAAGTTGGGTGGCTCGGGTAGCGGTTTCACCGCGCTGTCGCGGCTCGCCACATAAAAATACTCGTTCTTACGGAATTCTTTATCGCCAGCGGTGTTGGTCACCACGATGCGGCCGTCGGTCACGCCGCCAAACAAGCCATCGGCGGCCTTGCTGCCATCGGCATTGACGCAGTTGCCAGCGCATTGCACCACCGTGAAGTGCGTACCGCGGATGCCAATGGTGGCAGTCGGCGTAATAAGACGGAAGTTGTCTCGGTTACGCTTGCCGATCAGCCCGGTGACGGCCCGGAGACCGCCTTGCAACAGGCTGAAAAATGATTTGCTGGCGCTGCCTTGTTCGTCAAAGCGGTAGGCGTCCAGCGACAGTGCGGAGTTCGCCCGCAAGGCCAGAACCGCTTTGTCCACCATCAGCAGTTGTACGCTACTGCGATCGCCGACCTTGATCGTGTCGCCGGCTTCGACGGAGGAGCCGTCGATCAGTGGGACAGGTTTGCCACTGCGTACCGCCACTACGTCACCCGCGGCAATTAGTACCCGCCCGGCTGCAACTTGCGCTTGCGCGGTGGGCATGAAAGAGGCTGCGGCGGCCAACACCAGGAACATCTGTTTGAGACGGGTCATGACAGTTCGCCCTTCAATTGAAAACATAACGCACCGCCACGCTGGCGACATTTCGGCGGTAGGCGTAGAGCCCGATATTGGAGTCTTGCCGGCTGGTGGCGGCTTCCATGCGCAGAAACCAGGCGTCTGTCAGACGGTAGACAAGCGATGCGTCCAGGGAGACTTGCCGGTCGTCGCGCGCCGTATCGGCTACTGGGTATTTTTCGGCATACAGACTGTGTTGCCAGTTGAGGCCAACCCCCAGACTGAGATCGGCACTCAGGGCCAGCGCTACGCCAGCACGTGCGCCATCAATACGCCGTGACAAGGCGGGGTTGTCACGCAGATTGCGCTCACGCGCGCTGCTCAGACCCAGGCTGAACTGGGGTGCCAATCCTCCTGTGCCGCGGTAGGACCAGCCTAGCCCCAAGCCTGCGACATCCGCATCGCGTGCCGAAGCCTGGTTGTCCACGCAGGCTGTGCTGCGGTCGCGTAGGAAGTAGCTGCAGCCGTCGGCGTAAGTGGGGCGTGCCAGTTGCACATTCAATGCGATTTGTTGGTTGTCGTCCAGCTGGTACGCGGCTTCACCCACTAGGCTGGGGGTGGAGACATAGCGCGCACCGTCCAACCAGGCTTGGGAGTAGCCCATTACCGCGCGGTAGCGGGTGGCGCCCGACTCCAGCTGTAAGCCCGCATCGGCGCGTATGCCATGTTGACTGAACATCGCATTTTCACTGTGGGCCATGGCGCGGCTGTCGGCATTGACACTGCCAATGACGCGCAAGTAAGGGTCCAGGGGCCAGGTGCCACTGAAGCCAACCCCCACAAAGGCGAAGCTGTCTGCTGCTGCTACGCCGGTAGACAGGTCGGGCTGCACCGGCAGCGTGCCAAAGCCCGGCACTACCGGTTGTGTACCACTGTCAATGCCCGTGGTGATATTGGTGTCGTAGCCCAGGCCCGCGTCCACAAAGAGGCTCCATTGCGATTTGCGTTGGGCATTACGGGCGTCAATGGCGGCCAGATAGCGGGTAGCGCCCTCAAGCATTTCGCCCTTTTGCGTCGCCTTAAGCGCTAAAAACTCGCGCTTGGCCGCATCATCTTCACCTGCCGCAAAATAGGCTCGGCCTAAGTGAAAGCGTGCGGAAGGGTTGTCCGGAAAGCGCAGGGTGTAGCGCTCAAACGCCAGAACGGCCTCTGCCGGGTGCGCAGTCTCCAGCGCTGCAATACCAAAAAAGAAATCAAATTCGGGGTCACCCAAGTTGCTATCGGCGGCCAAAGCGCTATCGAATGCGGTTTGCGCCTGTTGGGCCTGCAGCAGCGCTTTCAGATCAGCACCGCTGGTCGCGGCGTGGGCCTGCAGGCTGCAGACCAATGTGATCGCGGTTAGGACATAGGGGCCGCGTTTGCGGATGTTCGCTCTGCTGAATTGCACGTGCACACTCCCTTAACAGACCCGCAGGCCGTGAAGCTTACATTTAGTAACACATCACTTCATTGGAGCATCGCACCGGGCGCGTGTCAACCCGGTGCCTAGCGCACCAATTGGTTGAGCTGAATGATGGGCAGCAACACCGCCAGCACGATGAGCATCACCACCAAGCCCATGGTGACAATGAGCAGGGGCTCCAGCAGCGTAGCCAATTGCATGGCGCGGCGCTGCACCTCGGTACTGAGTTGCTTGGCCGCCCGGTCCAGCATCACCGGCAACTGCCCGGTTTGTTCGCCCAGCCGCGCAAACATGCCCAACAAGCCCGGAAACCGTTTCTTTTGGGACAGCGCAGCAGCCAGCGGCGCGCCTTCGCGCACCAGCACCAGTGCGTCCAGGGCATCTGCGCGCATGGCGCGGTTGGACAGGGTGTCGGCCGCGGCCTGCAGGGCTTTTAGAATCGGCACACCGGCCCCAGCCAGCATGGCCAGCGTGCTGGCAAAACGCGCGGCGTTGTAGCCCCGGGCCAGACGGCCAATAATCGGCACATTCAGCCACGCAGCGTCAAATTTATCGCGAAAAGTGGCCCGGGCCCAGGCAAACCTTGCCCCAATAGCTATCAAAATGAGAGCAAGTAAGATCATCCAACCCTGGTTGCGTACAAAGTTGCCCAAACCCAGCATGATGACGGTGAGCATCGGCAAGGCGCGTTTGCTACCTGCAAAGACCGTGGCGACTTGCGGCACCACATAGGCCAGCAAAAAGGTGACGATAACGATGGCCACCAGGGTCACGATGCCGGGGTAGAGCGATGCGCCAATCAGTTGGGACTTGAGGGCCTGGCTTTGCTCCAGGTCGTCGGCCAGGCGCTCCAGTACCAGGCCCAGGTTGCCGCTGTGCTCGCCCGCCCCCACCACGGCGCAGTAGGTGTTGGAGAATTCGCGCGGGTGTTGGGCCAAGGCCGTAGCAAACGCGGTGCCGCCATTGACCTCAGAACGCAGGGCGGCTACCAGGTTACGCTGGGGTTCGCTGTCAGCCTCTTCGGCCAGCGCGGTGAGGGCGCGCTCGAGTGGCAGGCCCGATGACACCAGCCCTGCGATCTGGCGCGTCCAGATGGCCAGCGCGGTGGCATTGAAAACGCGTGGCGTCCACAGGGTGATGTTCAGGCCCGAGCCGGACGCACCTGCCGCTTTATCGGCCGCTGTGGCGCTAACGGCCACTACGACCATGGGCACCAGGCTCTGGGTGCGCAGCAAGCTGCGAGCGGCCTTGGCGCTGTCGGCATCGATGGTGCCTTTGCGGGTTTCGCCGTTGGCACTCAGGGCTTCAAAAGAATAGGCGGGCATGCACCGATGTTAGCGCCTCAGCAGTACGTCAATGGTGGTGGGCCAGGCGCTTGCCATGCGGCAGGCTGGCTAGGCGCTTAAACATACCGTGGCAGTAGCCTTTGATCTGCAGGCACTTGTTGATTTCATCCACCGGCAGCGGGCCGGACACGACGACGATGGCATTGGCCTGCTCGCCGTTCCCCGCGGCGCGTAGGCGCCTGCGTGTGTTGTTGGCCCATATGTGGATGCGGGTCGGGCTGCCGTGTTCTTGTAGCTCGCCGGTACGTGCATCAAAGGCGATGGCCACGGTGTCGGTGGTCAGGCGCAGCTTGTGTTCGCCCGTGACCACGCTGGCCGGAGTGCTCATGTCGTAGAGGTGGTAGTTGCCCGATTTGAGTTGGTATTGCATTGCCATGGTGTCTCCAGAATGCACCCATTGTGGGCAGCGTTCTGAGGATCTAAAGCAAGGAATAGCGTACAAAAAGGGTTCACTTAGTCCCGCGTTACCCGCACTAGTTCTTCGCGCGAGGTGATGCCGGCTTGTACCAGGCGTTCGCCGTCTTCGCGCATCAGCGACATACCGCCCCGTTGTGCCGCCGTGCGGATCTCGGCCTCACCGGCCTGGTTGTGGATCTGGGCGCGAATCGCATCGTTGGTGACTAACATCTCGAACACGCCGGTGCGGCCCTGGTAGCCGGTCTGACCGCAATGCGCACAGCCTGCGCCACCGCATTCCTTGCAGAGTTTGCGTACCAAGCGTTGGGCCACTACGCCCAGCAAAGATGAGCTGAGCAGAAACGGCTCAATGCCCATATCGGTCAATCGCGTTACAGCGCTAGCAGCATCGTTGGTGTGCAGCGTGGCCAACACCAAGTGGCCGGTGAGCGACGCCTGAATCGCAATCTGTGCAGTCTCAAAGTCGCGGATCTCACCGATCATGATGATGTCCGGGTCCTGGCGCAGGATGGCGCGCAGGGCCTTGGCAAAGGTCAGGTCAATCTTGGCGTTTACCTGCGTTTGGCCCACACCCGCCAGCTCGTACTCAATTGGGTCTTCCACTGTCATGATGTTTTGGCCCCGCGTATCGAGCCGCTCCAACGCGGCGTACAACGTGGTGGTCTTACCCGAGCCGGTGGGGCCGGTTACCAGGATGATGCCGTGGGGCTGGGCAATCAAATGCTCAAAGCGCGCCAATACATCCCCCTGCATGCCCACCGATTCCAGGCTGAGTTTGGCGCCACTTTTATCTAAAAGGCGCAGCACCGCGCGCTCGCCGTGGGCGCTGGGCAGGGTGCTGACCCGCACATCCACCGCGCGGGTGCCGATGCGTAAGGAGATGCGGCCGTCTTGTGGCAGGCGCTTTTCGGCAATGTCCAGTTCGGCCATGATTTTCAGGCGCGAGATCAGCGCGGCGTGCAGCGCCCGGTTGGGCTGCACCACATCGCGCAGCGTGCCGTCTACCCGAAAGCGCACGGCCGAGTGGCGCTCGTAGGGCTCAATGTGGATGTCGCTGGCGCCATCGCGTGCGGCTTGGGTCAAGAGCGCATTGAGCATGCGGATGATGGGCGCGTCGTCGCTGGTTTCCAGCAAGTCTTCAATCGCGGGGAGCGACTGCATCATGCGCGACAGGTCAACGTCGCTCTCCACCTCGCTCACCACGGTGGCGGCGCTGGATTCGCTTTGCGCGTAGGCCGCGCTGATGCGCTGGCGCAGTTGCTCTGGTGGCTCGGTGGCAATGTGATTCACGCTGTATTTGCGTAGCACTTCGCCTACACCACCTGCCGTGCTGCCCGCGTCCATGCGGTGCAGCCACAGCGTCAATTCACCGTTCTGGTTTTCCAGCAGCAACTGCTGGCTGCGCGCAAAGCCGTAGGGCAGCGGGTAGCGCGACGTGGGGGGCGCCGCAGGCGGAGCTGTTGGAAGCGAGGTTGAGGCGGGGGCCGTTGTGACCGGTGTTGAGCGGGTGTTCATCACGGCTGTTTTGTGGGCGCAGCGGATTTGGTAGCCATAGGCGCCGCTGGGAGTACCGGTGCCTCATTGATGGGCACCAAGCTGCTGGCTTCGGGCTGGGCCTGTTGTTGTGCGCCGCGCATTTGTTCGTAGCGGTCGGTGGAGAAGTTCTCTGTCGAAATCGCATCGCGCACCACCACCGGCCGCAAGAACACCATCAGGTTCGATTTTTTGCGGCTGCGCGCTTCGGACTTGAATAAATTGCCTAGCAGCGGAATGCTGGCCAAACCCGGCACCTTCTCCTGGTTACCCGAGTACTCATCTTGCAGCAAGCCGCCCAGCACGACGATGGAGCCATCGGCCACTAGCACGTTGGAGGTGATGGAGCGCTTGTTGGTGGTGGGGCCATTGGCGGAGTTTGTTGTCCCAGCCTGGATGGTTGAGACCTCCTGGTAGATCGACATCTTGACGGTGCCGTTCTCGCTGATTTGCGGCTTGACTTTCAGCGTGATACCAACGTCTTTGCGCTCAATGGTCTGGAAGGGATTAACCGCACCGGAGCTGCCGCCGGCACCGGTGTTGGTGAACTGACCGGTTACAAAGGGCACGTTTTGCGCAATGATGATTTGCGCTTCTTCGTTGTCCAGCGTCAGCAAATTAGGCGTAGACAGGATATTGCCGTCACCACTGGTTTGTAGAAAGCGCGCCAGAAAGCCCAGCACATACACGCCGTTGTTTTGGTTGGCTACACCCAAGTTCAGACCGGTAGAAGGTGCTACCGCGCCGGTGGCCGCTTGGGTGGCCAGCTTGATCAGATTGGCGCCGCCAATGCTGAAGTTGGTGCCCAGCAGGCCAATGTTGTTGTCGCCGTTTTTACCCAAAGCGCCTTGCCACTGGATGCCAAACTCGGCCGCTTTGTCAGCGTTCACCTCGGCAATCAGGCTCTCCACATACACCTGCGCGCGGCGCGCATCGAGCTTATCGATGACCGCACGCAACTGGCGGTACTGTGGTTCTGGTGCGCTGATGATCAGCGAGTTGGTGGCAGCGTCGGCCTGTATCTGTCCGCCGGTATTGGGCTGGCTGGAGGAGGCTCCACCCAGGGTGGCCGTTGTGCCACCGGCCGTCGCGCCCGACGATGCTGATGCCACCACAGCACTGGTGGCTGTGGGCGTGCGCACTTCGCCCGACAGCGCGGCACGCAAGGTCACCGCCAGTTTGGTGGCGTCCGCATTCTTCAAATACACCACGTAGATGTTGCCGCCGGGTCCGCCCGCAGTGGGCTGGTCCAGCTTCTCAATCAAGGATTTGGCCAGTGCTACGCGGGCTGGGTTGGCGGCACGCAGAATCAGTGCGTTGCTGCGCGGCTCGGCGATCAGCGTGGTCTTGAACGTGCCATCGGCTTGGCCGGGTGCGGCTCCGCCCGAGCCGCCCGAATCCAGCAAGCGCAAGACCAGGGGTGCCAGATCTACCGCCAGTGCATGCTTGATGTTGATCACTTCTACCTCGGTGGCATTGGATACGTCCATTGCGGCAATGATCTTGGCCATGCGGCGCAGGTTGTCGCCGTAGTCGGTAATCACCAGCGAGTTATTGCCAGGGTTGACGTTGATGGTGTTGTTGGGGCTGATCAGTGGGCGCAGGATGGGGACCAGGTTGTTGGCATTTTCAAAATTGAGTTTGAAAATTTGGGTGGCGATCTGGCCGTTGCCCACGGCATCTCCCGAGAACACCGCCCCGCCCTGTAGCTTGGCATCGGCCTCGGGCACGATCTTGTCCAGACCCGCCGAGTCGACCACGGTGTAGCCCTGCAGACGCAGCATCGCCAAGAACTGGTTGTAGGCCACGGCGGCCGATACGGGGCGGTCGGTGGTCAGCGTGATGGTGCCTTTAACTCGGGGGTCGACCACCACGTTGCGGCCGGTGAGAGTTGCCATGGTGCGCGCTACGGCTTCGATGTCGGCGTTGGTGAAATTCAACGTGATGGGCTCGCCGCGCTTGACCACCGGTGCCGGGGCGGGCTGGGCCAGTAATTGGGTGCTAAAAAGGCCTGTGGCCCCCGCAATTATTGCCCCGACAGCTATATTAATGATAGCAATACGGGAGGTGGAGTGTCGAAGGTTTTGCATGGGACAGACTTTCACTAGGAGCCGACTTGGATGATCGACAGCGCGCCGTTGCGCCGGCCGATGATATTGAGAAGATTGGACAAGGCCTCGATACGGTCGGCCTGCGCGGTGGCCATGCCTTCAAAGCGTAAGCGCGAGCCAACCCACTGGCCGCTACCCGATAGTTCCAGGCTGCCGTCCAGGGTTTGTAGTTGCACCGTCGGTGTGCTGCCGCCCTGCACGATGACGCGGTAGCTACCCATGGGTTTGAGGGTGGACAGGCGCGAGGACACTTGGTTGGCGTCGACCTGCACCTGGCCCGCCATCGCTAGTTGTTCGCGGCTTATGTCCAGCTTAAGCCCCTGGGAGCTCACCGCCAATTGGCCCTGCAGCTGCAGCGTATTCCACGGCGTACCCAAGCCCACGAGCAAGCTGGTGGGCCATGTCGATTGGTGGTCCGATAAATCAATATGGACACCCGAGAAGCCCACCGCGCGCGCAGCAATCTTCAATGGCTGCGGCGTACAGCAGCTGGCGTTCAAATCCATGCGGAGGCCACCCCAAGTTGGGCGCATACGCCAAGTCACAAAGCCAGGCAGGGCCACGGTGTCGGTGCTGCCGCTACCGCCAGAGAGTGCGAGCTGGGCCGTGCCGCTCCAGATGGTTCCGCTGGGCTGCTCCAGGTGAACCTGGGATTGGCTGATGGACTGGACTGCACTGGCCAGCCAGCGCGCCGGTGCCCAGGCCACGATCGCAACTGCGACACCCACCAGCAGGCCCGCGAACGCCCAACGCTGCGTAGATGCCACTGCGTGTATCGCAGGGTGTGGCATCGCATGGCCTAGAACAGTCCTCATTTGGCGGGCAAAGCCATGGTCAGCGTTCCGTTCCACAACAGGGGGCCCGGGCTGGACGCGCGGGTCAGGCGCGCCTCAGAGGGCACCGAGCGGGCGTTCAGGCGCGCCTGTGTCAGCCACTGGGCCAAGGCTTGGGGCTGGGCGTTTTGCAGGGTGACCGAGGCGCGGTCACCCACCACCGACATTTGGGCGGTGGCACCCAGGGCTTGCTGGGTGGCCAATTTGAGCGCGCGCACCGCATCGTCGTAGGCCAGCGCGGGCTGGGCCTGGATGGACTGCGCCTGCGCCTGCAAGGTTTGCATTTGCTGTAACTGGGCATCGAGTGCGCGGGCCTTAGCTTCGGCAGTGCGCCACTGCTGCAGGCCCGGGCCAACCATAGCCAGCCATACGGTAGCGAGCACCACGACGGCAATGGCGACTGCGATACCCTTGCGTTCTTTGGGCGCTAACTGGGCCCAGCGGGTTTGCCAGGCGGTGGTACGTGCAGAGGTGCTCATGGTGCGGCTCCTGGGCGGCCCGGCGCGATGATCAGCGTAGCGCCATCCCAGCGGGCGGCGTAGCCCTGAGTTTGCAGATTGGCGGCCAAGCCCGCGAGCACCGGT
Source organism: Burkholderiales bacterium (assembly GCA_025363275.1). GTDB lineage: Bacteria > Pseudomonadota > Gammaproteobacteria > Burkholderiales > Burkholderiaceae_C > Allorhodoferax. Next base: position 13,060 of record JANYEE010000050.1, read on the forward strand.
GCGTTGCTATCCAAACCAGCAATGCGCACTTCATTTGCTACAAAGTCAATAGCAGAAGGGGCAATGTTTTCGGGGGCCATAGCCCCAAATTGGTTCAAAATCGTCTCTAAGTCGGCTCCGCTAGGTGCGCCGCTCTGGCGCTGCAGTGCGGCCACTGACCGTGCCATTTGCACCGGCGCATCGACCACCACTTTGGTGTCGGGAAAGGTGCTGGTGAGCACCGCTGCAATGGCACTGCGTTTGGCCGCTTGGGCCGATTGCTCTTTCCAGCTCCAGGCTTGCAGGCCCGCTACTTGTACAACGAGCAGCGCTACTGTGGACCATCGCGCCGCGCGCCATTCGGGCGCGCGCAACAGGGTGTCCCACAGCGACGACCAGCGCTTGCGCGACCGTGCCTGGCGCGAGGCTGAAAACTCAAATTGCGCCAGATCCCAAGGCGATTGCGCCGCCCGAGCTGCGCGTTCGGCTTCGGTTTGCAGTGTGACGGCTTGGCCGGCCAATTGCTCGGCCACCTGGGCTACGCCGGGTTCTGCCCACCACTGCGTTATGACGGTAGTTTCCAGGGCATCGGGTGGGGGCATCAAAAGCCACTGCAGCGTGGCTTGGCTGAGCGGCAGCAGCGTGACGCCCATTGGCCCCGCGCACACCAGTTGCGGTGCGTTCGCGCTGCCCACTGCACACAGCTGCAGTCCCGCAGCAGGCGCGTCCGGTGGTACAAATTCAGGCACCACGCGCGTTACGCTGCGGTTGGCGCCCTCCAGTGCGGTCAGCCAGGCTTTGAGCCAAGCCTTGTCGCACACCGCCACCCAGGCGGGTGCGCCAGTGCGGGCGTTGGGGGCCATGGCAAAGTGCAGCGATGCGGTGTCGTCCAATACGCGGTCTTCCAATAGGCCTTCGATGACCGACCGCAGCCGGGGGGATCCGCCGTCATGGAAAAAGCCCTTGTCCAGCGTACCGGCAGGTAGTTCGACCTGGTGCCATGACAGGCGTTGTGCAGGCACCAGTGCCACCCGCTCGGCGCTTGGTACATCAGGCAGCAAACCCAAGGGCGAATCGATAGCATGCGGGGTGGCGCTAACCTCAGCCACTTGCACGACCGCCAAGGCGGTGCTGCTGCTGGGTAAGCTGGGTGGGAGTTTGAAAATCAGTGTGCTCATGGGCGAAAAATTGTGCCTCATTGTAGGGGGGTGGCACCCGCCCCGCGGGGGCCACGGTCGGTCCACAGCGTCTTCACTTCCAGGCCCTGGCGCTGTACCACCGAGTGCTGCTGCACCACCACTTTGTCTAGGCGCAACTGGCCATGGATCTCAAAAAATTGCGAGCTGACGCTGTGCTGGGCCTCGATGAGCACATCTTGGGGTTCGTTCAGGGCCGTGGCGACATCGCTCAGGGCGCGGAAGTGTCGGCCATCCCGCAACGTCACCATTCGCTGCGCTTTTGCTGGGTCCATCCTCGGTATGACGGCCGCTAGCACTGTGGCGTCGGCGGTATTCAAGTTCACTGGCGTGGGCACGGGCAGTAGCGTGATGTAGGGGCTCAAGATGACTACGCTTTTAGCGGACAGGCCCAGCCACCCCAACTGGCTGACGCGTTGTGGCATCAAGGGTGCCAGACCGCTGCTGCGGTTCTCGGGGCTGGTGTCCAACGCAAAGCGCAGGTTTTCTGCCAGCAAGGTCAGTTCAGCAGCGGGTAGTTGCAGCTTGTTGAACAGGCGCGCAAACGCGGCTAGCGCAGCCTCAGACACCTTACTGCCGTCGACCAGGTTGCGAACATTCATGCGGCTTTGCAGATCGGTGATGTCGCCAGACAAGAAGGTTTGCGACAGCGTGGTGGAAGTGTCCAGTGCGTCGACGGGGCTATTACTGCTGGCCAAAAAGGTGGACAGGCGCGCTTCTTGTAAAGGAACAGCCCAGGGTTCGGCCAAATGGTCTGCGCCGCCCGCGCGGGCGTCTTCACGCAATATCAGGCGAGCCCAGTCTAGGGCGCCATTCAAAATCCATTGGGACTGCAGGCGGGCGCGTTCGGCAGTTTCAATTTCAAGGCTGCGGAACTGCTGCCACAAGGCGGCGCTGGCTAACGTAGCGACCAGGGCCACAGTGAGCATGGCTGTTAACAAGGCAGCGCCAACGTGCCGCGATCTCATGACTTCCCGCCTCCGAGGGTGGGGCGAATCCAGTCTTTGGTCAGCGTGCCAGTCAGTGGTTGTCCCTCGGGTAAAGTGAGCACGACCCGGATGCCATCGGGCAGTGCCAGCACAGGCCCGGTACTGGCCACTGCCGGGTTGCCTGGCGTAGATCCTATCGGCGGCGGCGGGGCTGCGTTGTCGCTAGAAAGGGGGTTGGTCCAAGCATCTGCCCGGAAGTAAAAAATGCGCCACTCTTGCAGCGGGATCAGTACCACTTCCAGGCGTTTTTCAGCGTCGCCGGGGTTTTGCCCCCACTGGGCGGCGCGCGCCCAGGCGGTTTGCAACTGCGCGCGGGTGTTCACCGGGGGTGACTGCCAGCGGATCCAGTAACCGGTGCCATCAATATCGCGCCGTGCCCACGCCACCACCGTCATCGCGCTGCCTTGGTCGCTGCTGGAGCGACGTGTCAGGCGTAGGGCTCGGCCGTCCCAGTCCACACCTTCAAAGCCTGGCGGTTGCTGGACTGCATCCAGATCAGCGGTCCACTGGGCCAGGCCCGCTTGCAGCGTTAACAGTTTGTCGGCCCGGGCCTGCACCTGGTCTTGCGCGCGGGTCATGCCGTCCAGGCCGCGCCAGGTCAAGCCTGCCATCAGCGCCATCACGCCAATGGCGACCAGCAGCTCGATCAGTGTGAAGCCGCGTTGGTGCCTAGGGGGCAGCGCAGTACGCAAAGCGACCAGCGTGGAGGTCATTCAGTAACGCCCGATCACGGTAGAGATCGCCAGCAAAGGCGTGGTAGCGTCTTGCACCTGAGCCTCAACGCGCAAGAAATTAGGGTTGGGCGTGGGTTGTACTTTTAGGTGCACGACCAAGCTGCGGCCCACCTGCTCGCATGGGGTTGTGTTCTCACCCACGGCAGGCATTTGGCGCGCCAGGCGCAAGGCAATCAGTGCGTTTTCACTGCATACCTGGGCCAGCATCAGATCCGACTGCCGCTCGGCATTGCGGGTAATTGACTCCGTAGCACGCACGCCTGCCGCCAAAGCCAGGGCCACGATGCCCAGCGCCACCAGTACTTCTATCAATGTAAAGCCGCGTTGTAAGCGCATATCAGCGTGCCACTGGGGTGCTTGGCAAAACTGCCACAACGCTGAACGGCCGTACGCCGTCGGTGATGACCGTAAGACTACGGTCGGGGTGTGTAGCGGAAGTGACCAAAATATGGTGTGTGCCAATGATGGGCTCAGGGCCTAAATTGACTGCGTCGGTGGACGTTGTGCGGGTGTCGGCGTAGAGCCAGCGGTCAGGCAAGGTGGAACCTGGAAGCCCCTCAAATGCGAAGCCCGTACCGGTGCTGTGCCAGCGCACCGGATTGCCGCTCATGCGGGACTGCGCGCGGGCAGATTCGAGCAGGGCAGCCAGGCGCTGGGCCTCACGCTCCAGGTCTCCCGCCGTACTGTCGCGCAGCGCGAAACCCACGCCCGCAGTGGCCAGCGCCATGATGGCCACCACCACCAGCAGCTCCAGCAAAGTGAAGCCCCGAGCGCGCGCAGCACACGCAGTGGCCAGCGTGGGGGCTACATCAGTCCCAGGAGCCAATATCCGCATTCTTGCCTTCACCCCCGGCTTGGCCGTCGGCGCCGAAGGACAGTACGTCGATGTCACCCTTGATACCAGGATTCAGGTACTGGTACGGGCGTCCCCATGGATCATTCGGCAATTTGTCCAGATACGACTTCCAGTTGGGTGGTAGTGGATTGGTCGTGGGTTTTACTAGCAATGCCTGCAGGCCTTGTTCGGCGCTGGGGTAGCGCTGGTTGTCTAGTTTGTAAAGCTTCAGGGCCTGCATCAGGTTGTTGACATCGGTCTTGGCGGCGGTGGATCTGGCGTCGTCCGCCCGGTCTAATACGTTGGGCACGATCAGTGCAGCCAGCACCCCAATGATCACCAGAACCACCATCAGCTCAATCAGTGTGAAACCAAGGTGGCGCGCTCGGGCCAGGCCGACCCGCCAGGAAGGTATGAGGGAGGTAGATGTTTTCATGGTGAGTCAATCATAATCGGGCCATGCAAACACTTGCCCCCAGTATTTGGTGGCCCCGCGGGGCTAGCTTCGTTTTGGCCGCGCTGGCGGCTGCCAGCGCCTCCTTCTGGGCGTTGAAGGTAAGCGCGGTCAATACCGCAACGAATGCTCCGGTCGCGGCTATGTCGGGCCCCGTAGTCATTGATGCCGTATCTGTGGCGCGTGCTTTGGGTGGCGGTCCTGGGACCGCAGCGGTAGCGGCACCGTCTGCCAGCTTGGCCAGCCGGTTTGCGATGGTAGGTGTCGTTGCGGACCAGCACTCCGCAGGTGCGGCGCTGATCGCTATGGACGGCAAGCCCGCCAAACCGTATCGCGTGGGTGATGCCATCGAAGACGGCCTGATCTTGCAATCGGTACAAGGCCGCAAAGCGGCGCTGGGCCCCGCGTCGGGCGCTGCCGTGTTAACGCTGGAGCTGCCGCCGCTCAAGCAGTGAGGGTGCTGCGCAGATAAACGCCGTGGGAGTTGTTTCTAAACCCTTCGCCGCCCGCACTGTACGGCAGCCTTGGCTAGATAGCTTGCGTGGAATCGCCGTATGTTGGATGACGGCCTTTCACTTCGCGTTTGACCTCAACCACTTTGGCTGGATCCACCAGGACTTTTACCGTGCGCCAGAGTGGACGCTGCAGCGCACTTGCATCTTGAGTTTGTTTTTGTTGTGCGCGGGGCTGGGGCAGTCGCTGGCAGTGGCCCAGGGGCAAAACTGGCGTCAGTTCTGGAGTCGATGGGCACAGGTTGCCGGATGCGCGTTGTTGGTGAGCGTCGGCTCTCGTTTCATGTTCCCGAACAGCTGGATTTATTTTGGCGTGTTGCATGGTGTGGCTGTCATGTTGCTGGTTTGCCGATTGACGGCACACTGGGGTCGTGGGCTGTGGTTAGCCGGTGCCGTGACCCTTGGGGTGTGGCTGTGGGTGCCCACGCTGCATGCAAGCTGGCCGCCTATGTCCGTTTTTGATGCCAAGCCACTGGGCTGGCTGGGCTTGGCCAGTGTGAAGCCGGTAACGGAGGACTACGTGCCCGTGCTGCCTTGGATGGCCGTGATGTGGTGGGGGATGGCGCTAGGTCAATCGGGTACAGCCCGTAGTGTATTGGCGCGGAGTACTGCTGTGGCTGGAGCATCACTGCGGCCGCTGGCGTGGCTGGGTCGGTGGAGCTTGACCTGGTACATGCTGCACCAGCCGGTACTGATGGGGGCTTTGATGCTGTTGGCGGTTTTGAAGTCCTGATTCATCAGAAGCCCGTATGGCGTTCCTCACCCGATTTCGTAACGCTCTGCTGGCCTGGTTGGTGTTAGCGTCTGGTGTGATGTGGGTGGCGTCAGCGTTGGGTGCTACCGACTTTGACAAACTGCTGGCGACGCTTACCCAGCGTTGGGGGCAAGGGCCTATCCCGAAATTCAATGCATGGCGTACCTTGATCGCTAATTCTGGCAGCCTGTCGGACAACGATCGGCTCAAACGAGTCAATGACTTTTTTAACCGCCAGATGCGCTTTGGCGAAGATGCTGACATATGGAACCAAGCAGACTATTGGGCTACACCCATGGAGTCAATCGGGCAGGGCGCGGGTGACTGCGAAGACTTTGCGATTGCGAAATACTTTACTTTGCGTGAGTCAGGCGTTGCGCCGAACAAGCTGCGCTTGATTTATGTGCGGGCGACCACGGGGAGTGCTGCGGGGGCACCCTCGCAGGCACATATGGTGTTGGCCTACTACGCGCAGCCTGAGGCTGAACCGCTGGTGCTGGACAACTTGATCAATGACATTCGACCCGCGTCGCGCAGACCGGATCTGGTGCCTGTATTTAGCTTTAATACCGATGGTGTTTTCACCGGAGGTGCCAAAGACATTGCACCCAGTGCCGGTACCGGACGCCTCTCCCGTTGGGAAGATCTGTTGAAGCGCGCCCGAGCCGAGGGCTTTGAGCTGACACCGAATTAGAAGGAAGAAAACCATGTCCATGTTTCGTCAACTCTGGCTTGCCATTTTGGCCAGCACCCTGATGGCTTTGACGGGCAGTTTGCTCGTCTCCATGTTGAGTGCCAGGTCGTATCTGGAATCACAGTTATCTATCAAGAATACGGACAACGCGACGGCGCTGGCTTTGTCTTTGAGCCAAAGCAAACCCGACGATGTAATGATGGAGTTGGTGGTCTCATCTCTGTTTGATGGCGGGCACTACGAAGTAGTCAAAGTGACGAACCCACAAGGCCAGACTGTGGTGGAGCGGATGTCGACTGAGGCCGATTTGGGGGCGCCCGCGTGGTTCGCTAACCTATTGCCCATTCATGCCCAGCCAGGGCAGGCGAAAATATCAAATGGTTGGTCGCAGTTGGGCGTGGTAACGCTGGTAAGCCAGAGTCGTTTTGCTTATGAGGCACTTTGGAATAGTGCCAAAGAAATGGCAGTGGCACTGGTATTGGCTGGCTTGGCAGGTGGGGTGATGAGCACTTTGGTGTTGCGTCGCTTGCGCCGCCCCCTAAATGCGGTCATTGATCAAGCTAAATCTATTTCCCAACGCAGATTCGTGTCAATTCAAGAACCCGAAGTGCCCGAGCTTCGGCAACTTGCAGCGGCCATGAATACAACAGTCGCGCGACTCAAGTCTATGTTTGAAGAAGAAGCCGCGCGGTTGGAATTGGTGCGGCGCGAAGCAAACTTTGATAGCCTAACTGGTTTGGCAAATCGGGCTCATTTTATGGCTCGTTTACGCCAGGCAGTAGACGCCGAAGAATCAGGTGGTGGCTTGTTGCTGCTGATACGGATGGCGGATCTTGTCGGTATCAACCGCCGATTGGGACGTGCTGCGACCGACGAATTCTTGAAGATTGTGGGAGCTTGCGTGTATCAATCGGCCCTTAAAAATAGCTCGGGTGTTCCCGCGCGTATGAACGGCGCTGACTTCGCGGTACTCCTGCCGGGTGAGAAAGCGGGAATGTCGGCCGCAAATGAACTGTTGAAGGCCCTGCAGGTGGTTGCGGCACCGTACGTAGCACTGCATGAGACGGCATGGGTTGGCGTGGGATGGTTTGCTAGAGGCGTAGATATTGGGGGGCTGTTGTCGCGCGTGGACTCGGCATTGGCCAGTGCCGAAGCTACAGGTACCAATGCAATTCGCGAGGCTGAAGCGGATGAGGACGACGAAATGCCTCGGACCGTGGACCAGTGGTCAACCATGATCCGACGTGCCTTGGACAAAAAATGGGCAAAACTCAATGCATTTCCTGTTTTGACCCTGGATGGCCGACTTTCACACTCCGAATGCCCCTTACGGTTGATGTTTGATGAAAGAGGCGAGTGGCTTCCTGCTGGACGGTTTTTGCCGTTTGCGGAGCGGTTAAAGTTGACCTCCGCGTTGGATCTGGCCGCTATACGCCTAGGCTTGGATGAGTTGCGTACAAATGAAAGCCTTCCAGGCTTAGCCATCAATTTATCTGCTAGTTCCTTGGAGGATCCGAGCTTTCATACTCGACTTCTGGCGTTGATTCATGAGGAAAAAGGACTAGCGTCCAGGTTATGGCTGGAGATTGCCGAGGGCGGTGCATGGCAGCATTTGGATGCCTTCAGGCAGCTATGCAAGGCGTTGAAAGCAGCGGGGTGTCGTACCGGTTTGGAGCATTTTGGGCACCATTTCAGTCAAATCGGATACTTGCACGACTTAGGTTTAGATTATTTAAAAGTAGATTCAAGTTTTATTCGCGGCATCGACTCGAATACAGGAAATGCGAGCTTTCTGAAAGGCCTTTGTAGCATCGGTCACAACATTGGCTTGCAAGTAATTGCAGAAGGAGTTTCCACACGTGCTGAATGGGATACTTTGCTTCTGCTTGGCTTTGATGGTGTAACGGGTCCAGTGATTCAAATAACTTAAATCAGTGGATTTGCGTAGCCTCAGCCGTTTAACGAATTGGCGGCGGCGACTCTTTGGTCACTTTGTTGCAATCCTAATAATCCGTTTAGAAGATATCAGTCAGTAATTAATTTTCCTTTTGTAATTAGATCATTGATCACCTGCAAGTCGTTCGCAAAACCAATCGTCAGATTGACCCCGCTAAGTACTATTTGTTGGACAGTATTCCCTGTTACATCAGTAAATGATCCCCCGACTGTGTGTCCGGCAGTAAATGCGCCCGTAGTACTAACTGATACTGTGGTGTTCGTGCCATCAAAATTAAAATGCAAAAACTTATCTAAATTATTGGAGTTCTCTCCCACTAATAAGTCGCGCAGATCAAGGCGATCTCCACCAGATGCATATGTAGTTGTTGAAAAATCAGTGACCGTATCGATCGCCGGTACTGCAGTGGTGCCGTTATCGTTCAGTGACCATTTGAAGGTATCCGCTTCAGTGCCACCAGTGAGGTTGTCACTTCCTTGACCACCAACAATCACGTCTTTTCCTGCACCACCATTTATTGAATCATTTCCGGCGCCTCCAAATATACGATCGTCACCAGCGCCGCCGCTTAGGATATCCGCACCGGCACCACCGGAGATAAAGTCTGAGTTCGCTGTCCCAGCAAGAGTATCGGCAGCGGCAGTTCCATTGAAGATCGTGGTGTCGGTAATGACATTGACGTACTGTGTAATGGTATTTCCCGGCCCCGATCCTGTCGCAACAATTTCGAGTTGAGCAGAATTAGTACCAAGGCCGCTCACACCCAACTCGGAATGTGTCCATGCGGTCACGTCGACGACCTGACCAACCGTAGTGATGGTCGTAGAGTGTCCACCGATGCCATCCGAAAATACCGCTCCCACTGGCGCGCCAGTGATTGTCAGTTGTGTATAGTTGGTGGCAGTTACGGCGAAACGCTCGAAGCCACCATCATTATCAATAACGGCACTCGCGCCCAGTGCATTGTTCTCCACCACATAGATTGCCTTGATTTGGGTTGCGGTCAACACCTTGTTGTAGATTCTTAGATCGTCCAAAGTCCCATTCAAATAGCGGTTTGTCGTAGCACCATCGTCGTGGGTAACGCCGAAACCAAGGAAGTTATTCGAAATCGTCTTGCCAGCTTGCAGACTACCCGTTGTGTTCAATACACCATCGACCCAAATTTCAGTGGCTCCAGTAGCAAAGTTATGTGTGATCGCCACATGATGCCAATTGTTGTCGTTAATTGGATTTGTGCTCATCAGGCCGGCGTCATCTGCCATGCCATAGCCAATCCGCCCAGTGTTGTCTAACCAGCCCCACTGAACGTCAATCACGCCACCATTGTTCTCCATGCCAATCACACTAGGAGAATTCCAGCCAATGGTGCCACCTGTTTGCGTGGTTTTAATCCAGAATGCCAGCGAGCCGGCACCACCACCAGCACCGTCACCACGCAGTGGATCGGTTACTGACGTAGGCAAGGCCACATAACCACCATCACGAGAAGCACTTGTATTGCTCCAGACACCACTAAACTGCATACCTGCACCTTCATGCCCCGCAGCGGTAAATGTTGGAGAAAGGTTGGTACCACCCGCAGTGCCATCAGTACGCGTTCCCACTTGGTCTGGCGTTGGATAAACGTTTGTAGTTGTTGTTCCGCTGCCTTCGTTGAATGTCCAGAATTGAACATCTTTGACAGAGAGCGTTGTAACGTCGTAGATTGTCCCAGTGCCAGTTACGTTGCTTTGTGAACCAATGGCGGCCAGTAGGTTGTATGTTTCACCCCCTTCAGCCAAAAGATCGACTACCGCTGTCACCTTTACTTGGAAGCTATTGGAGTTGGTCGGTACATCGACGTTAAAGCTATTACCAGCACCCAAGGTTACCGTACTCCACGTCGTACCACCGTTAGTGCTTACTTGAACTGTGCTGGTATCCGTACCGATCGTTGCCGACACTCCGGCTAAGCTCAAACTCACCGTTGTTGCTGCCGTGGCATTTGTACCACTTAAGGTCACGGTGTGAATTAAATCCGTTCCTTCATTGCCGGTTGCTATCCCGACTGTCGCCACTGTCAATGCTGCAGTCGCATTCACAATCGTACCTGTGCCGTTGGCTCCACCGACTGTCAGGGTGTACGTTTCATTGGGTTCAACAACAGTGTCTGCCATGGTTGGTACCGTCACCGTAAAGCTCGTCACGCCCGCTGGGACCGTAATCGTGCCCGCAGAAATCGTCACACCGTTGCTAAATGCGGCATTCGTTAGGTTGCTGGTGTAATCCGTACCGCCACCGGTCGCTGTGCCGTCTGTGAACGATAGGCTATAGGTCGTCGCTATGCTCGATGCATTCGACAAGTTCACTGTGTGAACTATTGGGCTCGCTTCTGTTGCCGACGCATTCGAAACGCTGGCAATCGTTGGAGCTGGATCGTCATCGTTAATCGTTCCGACTGCGGCTACGCCGCCGACGCTGACGTTGTAGGTCTCGTTCGGCTCATCAATCGTGTCTTGCGTGCTTGGGACCGTGATCGTGAAGCTCGTCACACCTGCTGGAACGATCAAATTGCCGGCAGCCAAAGTCACCCCGTTGGAGAAGGTTGGCGTGCCGTAGTCAGTACCACTCGTGGCTGTGCCGCCACCAATGGTGTACGCGAAACTGCTACTGGCAGTTGATACATTGCTCAAGCTCACTGTGTGAACCAAAGCGGTACCTTCAGTCTGAGTGTCGCTGGTGACCGAGGAAATCGCTGGGGCTGCGGTGGTGTCGATGATGCCGCCGGTGCCTTGAACGCCGCCGATGGTCAGGGAGAGAGTCTCGATTGGCTCGCCATTGATGGAGTCGGTGAGTGTGGGCACGGTCACGGCAAAGCCGGTGACGCCTGCGGGCA
>JANYEE010000064.1 GCA_025363275.1 Burkholderiales bacterium
GCCTTGGAAATTGAGTCGTAGTCCATCGTGCATTCCATCATGATGGATGCCGGCAGAACAGGGGAAGACGAACCGCCGGGAATCACAGCTTTCAGCGCGCGGCCACCACGAACGCCACCCGCTAGTTCTAGTAATTTGGAAAACGGCGTTCCCATCGGAATTTCATAATTGCCAGGGCTCTCTACGTCGCCACTGACAGAGTAAATCTTGGTGCCACCGTTATTGGGCTTACCGCACTCGAGGTAGGCCTGCCCGCCATTGCGAATGATCCACGGCACAGCCGCAAAGGTTTCGGTATTGTTGATGGTGGTGGGCTTGCCATACAAACCAAAGCTGGCGGGGAACGGTGGTTTGAAGCGGGGTTGGCCTTTTTTGCCTTCCAGAGACTCCAGCAAGGCAGTTTCTTCACCGCAAATATAGGCGCCAAAACCGTGGGCTGCATGCAACTGAAAGTTGAATCCGCTGCCCATGATGCCGTCGCCCAAGAAACCGGCCGCGCGGGCCTCTTCCAAAGCTACTTCAAATCGGTCGTAGGCGGAAAAAATCTCGCCATGAATGTAGTTGTAGCCGACTGAAATACCCATCGCGTATGCCGCGATGGCCATGCCTTCAATCACGATATGCGGGTTGTATTCCAGAATATCCCGGTCTTTGCAGGTACCGGGCTCGCCTTCATCCGAGTTACAGACCAAATACTTTTGCCCTGGAAACTGGCGGGGCATGAAACTCCATTTCAGACCCGTCGGAAATCCAGCTCCGCCACGCCCGCGCAAGGCGGATTCTTTGACGGTTGCAATGACTTGATCCTGCGTCAGGCCTTCGCCGCCATCCTGGCCCAAAATCTTACGCAGCGCCGCATAACCACCCCGCTCTACATAATCCTTCAGACGCCAGTTCGACCCGTTCAAACCTGCGTAAATTTGGGGGTTGATGTGACGATCATGGAAACAGGTTTGCACACCGGTTGCCCGGAACTGGGACAGAATTCCTTCGGCATTCATGGCTTGTCTCCGACAGAACGCAAGCCGTCGACCAATTGGTCGAGCTTGTCGTTGCTCATAAAACTGCACATATGGCGATCATTGACCAGCATCACCGGAGAGTCCGCACAGGCTCCCAAACATTCGCTTTGTTGCAACGTGAACATGCCATCTGCCGTGGTCTCGCCCATACGAATGCCCAGCTTCTGTTCCAAATGGTGCAGAGCCTTCTGGCCCTCGCGCAATTGGCAAGGCAAGTTGGTGCATACATTGAACTTGTACTTGCCCACCGCATGCTGGTTGTACATGTTGTAGAACGTGGTGACTTCGTGCACCGCCATAGGCGCCATGCCGAGATAGTCAGCAATGACTTTCTCACTGTCAGTGCTTACATGGCCCAACTCTTGTTGGACGATGGACAAACATGCCATGACAGCGGACTGGGCTTGTTCAGCCGGGTACTTGGCAACTTCTTTAGCGAAGCGCGAAAGAATGGAAGCCGACAGCGGTGCTGCAGGTGTAGCGTCAGAGATCATCGATCAATCTCTCCAAAAACAATATCCATAGTGCCGATGATGGACACCGCATCCGCAATCATGTGCCCGGTCGCCATCTCATTGAGGGCAGCCAAATGCGCAAAGCCTGGGGGACGAATCTTCAAACGGTAAGGCTTATTCGCACCATCACTCACGATGTAAATGCCAAACTCGCCTTTGGGATGCTCCACCGCCGCATAAGCTTCGCCGGCCGGTACGTGAAAGCCTTCGGTGAAGAGTTTGAAATGGTGAATCAACTCTTCCATGTTGGACTTCATCGACTCCCGTGAAGGCGCTGCAACTTTGTGGTTCTCTGTAATCACAGGACCCGGATTGGCTTTGAGCCACTCGACGCATTGTTTGATGATGCGGTTGGATTGCTTCATCTCTTCCATGCGCACAAGATAGCGGTCATACACGTCACCTGTCTTGCCCACGGGAATATCAAAGTCCAGACGATCGTAGACATCGTAGGGCTGCTTCTTGCGCAGATCCCAAGCGATGCCGGAGCCGCGCAGCATGGGACCCGAAAAACCCATATTCAAAGCGCGCTCAGGCGTGACAACACCGATATTGACGGTACGCTGCTTCCAGATACGGTTATCGGTCAACAACGTGTGGTACTCCTCGAGACACTTGGGGAAGCGCTGAGAGAAGTCATCGATAAAGTCCAGCAGAGAGCCCTGGCGATTCTGATTCAGCTCTGCCACCCCCTTGGCATTGCGCACCTTGCTGGCTTTGAACTGGGGCATGGTGTCCGGGAGATCGCGGTACACGCCACCGGGACGGAAATAGGCAGCGTGCATGCGAGCACCACTGGCTGCTTCGTACATGTCAAAGAGGTCTTCGCGCTCGCGGAAGGTGTAAATCAGGATAGTTGAGCTACCGCAATCATTTCCGTGGGAGCCGAGCCACATCAGATGATTCAGTAAGCGGGTGATCTCGGCAAACATCACGCGGATGTATTGCGCACGCACTGGCACATCAATACCCAAGAGCTTCTCAATAGCGAGGCAATATGCGTGCTCGTTGCACATCATGGACACATAGTCCAATCGGTCCATATACGGCAAAGACTGCATATAGGTCTTGCTCTCGGCCAACTTTTCAGTGGCACGGTGCAACAAACCGATGTGCGGATCGGCGCGCTGAATGACTTCGCCGTCAAGCTCCAGCACTAAACGCAGCACACCGTGGGCCGCAGGGTGCTGCGGACCAAAGTTCAGGGTGTAGTTTTTAATTTCAGCCATGTTTCATGAGCTCCCGCAGGGCCACTCCAAGGGAGTCTCGCGCGCCCTCGGAGGGCCGCGAATACACAAAGTGATTTGCGTGGGGGCACTGGCTCATTGCAGGCCTCCGTAATTGTCTTCCCGGATGATGCGGGGCGTAATCTCACGCGCTTCAATCGACACCGGTTGGTAGATCACGCGCGCCTGTTCGGCGTCGTAACGCATCTCGACGTGCCCAGAAGTGGGGAAGTCTTTGCGAAAGGGATGGCCGATAAAGCCATAGTCCGTCAGGATGCGGCGCAGGTCGTTGTGACCTTCAAATACGATGCCAAATAAGTCAAAAGCTTCCCGCTCAAACCAATTGGCCGAATTCCAAATATCATTAAGAGACGCAACCATGGGCATGGCGTCATCCGCCGCAAACACCTTAAGCCGCACGCGCTGATTCAGACTGATAGACAGTAAGTGACTCACCACGCAAAAGCGGGGGCCTTCATACTGGCCATCGCCGTACTCGGAGTAATCAATGCCACACAAGTCCATCAACTGCTCGAACTGGCAACCCACTGCGTCGCGCAAAATCAAAGCGGCTGCGTGATAGTCCTCGGCGGATACCAAGACCTTGACCTCACCGAGATCGATGGAGGTGCGTTTAACCTTATCACCCAGGGCAGAAACGATAGCGGCTTGGGTGGTTTCGGGGGAAACTGAAAATTCAGACATGCTCTACCTTTCAGGCACGTGCAATAGTTTCAGTGCGGCGAATTTTTTGCTGCAACTGCAAAATGCCGTACACCAGCGCTTCCGCCGTTGGTGGGCAGCCGGGGACGTACACGTCCACCGGCACAATGCGATCGCAGCCGCGCACGACCGAGTAGCTGTAGTGGTAGTAGCCACCACCATTGGCACATGACCCCATGCTGATCACCCAGCGTGGTTCCGACATTTGGTCGTAGACCTTGCGCAAGGCGGGGGCCATCTTGTTGCAAAGCGTTCCAGCCACAATCATCAAATCCGATTGGCGCGGGCTCGCGCGAAACACTTCGGAGCCGAAGCGACTCAGGTCATAGCGCGCTGCGGCCGCATGCATCATCTCGACAGCACAGCAGGCCAGACCGAATGTCATGGGCCAAATGGACCCCGTCTTGGCCCAGTTCATGACTGAGTCATAACTGGTCGTAACGAAACCCTCTTTCAGTACACCTTCAATCATTGCATTACTCCCAGTCGAGGGCGCCTTTTTTCCACATATAAACGAAGCCAATGGTCAAGACGGCCACAAACTCCAGGCCAATCAGGAAACCAAACAGTCCAAGCTCCTTGAGCGACACCGCCCAAGGAAACAAAAAAGCTGTTTCCAGATCAAACAAGATGAACAGAATCGCCACCAAGTAGTAACGAACGTCAAACTTCATTCGGGCATCTTCGAATGCTTCGAAACCACATTCATAAGGAGAATTTTTGGCGGCATCCGGTCGGTTGGGGCCGAGGACGTAGCCTAGCACCTGTGGGACCACACCGACACCTATACCGACCAAAACGAACAAAAGGACGGGGAGATATTGATCGAGGTTCATCTGAAAGACTGATCACCGTTTTAGCGCTTGCACAGACCTACGCCCACACAAACTGATTGTTTGGTGCCGTCGGCGAGACTCGAACTCGCACAGCTTTCGCCACTACCACCTCAAGATAGCGTGTCTACCAATTTCACCACGACGGCGGCTTTCAGTTGTCGGAATCGCATGAGGAACCCAATGGCTTTTGGCTCTCCCAACATAACAAGATTTTACCCTGAAAATACCCAGCCCTCGGGGGATGCAGGGCATTTATCCCAGCATTTACTTGGCAGGAATCTGAGCGGCGCCCGATGCTGGCACCGTGGGGACTTCGCTAGCTGCTGGCGCGACTACGGCTGCGTTTTCCAAAACGCTGCTGGACGCCGCGGGGCGGAGGTTGCCAAAGTAGGCTAATGCCAACGTACATACAAAAAACACAGTGGCCAACACGGCTGTGGTGCGAGACAGAAAGTTGGCACTACCACTTGCACCAAACAGGCTACCGGAGCCGCCACTACCGAAAGCAGCCCCCATATCAGCACCCTTGCCATGCTGCACCAAGACCAATCCGATCATGCCCAAAGCCGACAACATTTGCACTGCCAAAATGATCTTCAACACAATACTCATTCTCTACTCCTAACTAAATGATGAATAAACCGGGCTGCTACTGCGCAGCCGCGATGATGGACAAAAAATCTACTGGCTTGAGGGATGCCCCACCCACCAGCCCGCCGTCGATATCGGCCTGTGCCAACAGTTCGGCCGCGTTAGCAGCATTCATGCTGCCGCCGTACAAAATATGAACGCGATCTGCATGGGGCGTCGCAGCCTGCAATTGCGCCCGCAAAACTGCATGCACCGCTTGCGCCTGCGCTGGTGAGGCTGTTCTACCGGTGCCAATCGCCCACACCGGCTCATAGGCGACTGCAATTTCGCTGATGCAATGGCCATTGGCGTGGATCACTGCAGCTAATTGGCGTTTCACCACCAGCTCGGTCTCCCCCGCTTCGCGCTGCGCCAGAGTCTCACCCACGCAAACGATAGGCGTAATACCAACTGCCAGAGCGCGTTGTGCCTTCACTGCCACAACCGCATCTGTTTCGGTGTGGTACTGGCGACGCTCGGAGTGACCCACAAGGCAATAGCGGACGCCAAACTCGCGCAGCATGTCTGCAGACGCTTCACCGGTAAATGCACCCGATACATGCTCTGACACGTCTTGCGCACCCAGATCAATACGGCTTTCGGCAATCAACGACTGCACTTGCGCCAAATACGGCGCGGGTACACACAGCGCCACACCACAGCGGGCCTGTGCAAATCCTACGATCAAAGCTTCGACCAAGGCCTGATTGGCCGCCAGTGAACCGTTCATCTTCCAGTTGCCAGCTATCAGTTTGGATTTCATACGGCCTCCCAGGTCAAAACAATTTTCCCAATGTGTTGGTTGGACTCCATCAGCGCGTGCGCCTGGGATCCACCACTGCCGCTGACATGCGATGCATCCACCGCAGGGAACACGCTATGCACCACCGGCTTGAACCGCCCCGCTTCTATCTCAGGCCACACCTTGGCTTTGCAAGCCTGGGCAATCGCTGCCTTGAAAGCTAAAGAACGGGGCCGCAAGGTTGAACCCGTAACGGTCAGCCGCTTGCGCAGCACCAGCCCGGCGTTGATTTCGCTCTGAATGCCACCCTGTACCGCGATGATGACCAAGCGGGCATCGTCAGCCATACACTGCACTTCTTTGGCCACATAACTGCCAGCCACCATATCCAGTACAACATCGACGCCACGGCCATCGGTCAAGCGCAGAGCTTCTGTCTGGAAATCGTGGGTCTTGTAATTGATGGCAAAGTCCGCCCCCAAAGCGAGGCAGGCCTCGCACTTGGTATCGGACCCTGCGGTAACGATAACGGTCGCGCCAAAAGCCTTCGCCAACTGAATGGCTGTCACCCCGATACCACTGGTACCACCTTGGATCAGTAGCGTCTCGCCAGATTGCAAACGCGCTCGCTCGAATACATTGCTCCAGACCGTGAACACAGTCTCGGGCAAAGAAGCGGCCTCTACGTCGCTCAAGCCTCCAGGTACGGCCAGGCACTGATCTACCGGTGCCACGCATAGCTGGGCATAACCACCACCTGCAACCAGCGCACAAACACGGTCTCCCAGGGAGAGTCCGGCTGCGCGCATCGCGGCACCATCTCCATCGACGATGGTTCCAGCGACCTCAAGGCCTAAAATATCGGACACACCGGGAGGCGCTGGATAGTGACCAGCCCGCTGCAATACGTCTGGTCGATTCACACCACTGGCAGACACGCGAATCAACACCTCACCCGCACCCGCAACGGGCGCAGGACGGTCTGCCAGACGTAGTACGTCAGCAGCTCCAAAGGATGCAGTTTCGATGACTTTCATGGCATTTAGGCTGATGGCCCGCACAAGCTGTGCCGCGCGAGCTATCGATTTAGTAGCAACCTGAATCTACAAGTTACTCAGCAGACTGGGCTGGACGATCCAGCAAAGCCTTCATGGACAGCTTGATGCGGCCCTTTTCATCCGTTTCCATGACTTTGACCTTGATGATCTGGCCTTCGGTCAGGTAGTCGGACACTTTTTCGACACGCTCGTGGGCGATCTGGCTGATATGCAGCAAACCATCTTTGCCGGGCAGCAAGTTGACCAATGCACCAAAGTCAAGAATCTTGGTGATGGGGCCTTCGTAGACCTTACCAATTTCAACTTCAGCGGTGATCTGCTCGATGCGACGCTTGGCTTCTTCAGCCTTGGCGGGATCAGCGGACGCGATGGTGATGGTGCCATCTTCGTCGATGTTGATTTGCGTGCCGGTTTCTTCGGTCAGCGCACGGATCACGGAGCCGCCCTTACCGATCACATCACGAATTTTCTCGGGGTTAATCTTCATCGTGAACAGGCGTGGCGCGAAGTTGGACACCTCAGTCTTGGCCTCAGCCATCGCCTCGGTCATCTTGCCCAAGATGTGCATGCGCGCTTCCTTGGCTTGGGCCAAAGCGACTTGCATGATTTCCTTGGTAATACCCTGAATCTTGATGTCCATCTGCAGCGCAGTAATACCGTTGGTAGTACCGGCCACCTTGAAGTCCATATCGCCCAGGTGGTCTTCGTCACCCAGAATGTCAGTCAACACGGCAAAGCGGTTGTCTTCCTTGATCAGGCCCATGGCGATACCCGCCACGTGCGCCTTCAAAGGCACGCCAGCGTCCATCAAGGACAGGCAGCCGCCGCAGACCGAAGCCATCGACGAGGAGCCGTTGGATTCTGTAATTTCAGAAACGACACGCATGGTGTACGGGAAGTCTTCCTTGGAAGGCAACACAGCGACCAGTGCGCGCTTCGCAAGCCGACCATGACCAATCTCACGGCGCTTGGGTGTACCCACGCGACCGGTTTCGCCGGTGGCGAACGGAGGCATGTTGTAGTGCAGCATGAAACGGTCTTCGTAGTCGCCGCTCAGTGCATCAATACGTTGTGCATCGCGCTCAGTTCCCAAGGTGGTAACCACCAAGGCCTGTGTTTCACCACGGGTAAACAAAGCCGAACCGTGGGTACGCGGCAGTACGCTATTGCGGATTTCGATAGCGCGCACAGTGCGTGTGTCGCGACCGTCGATACGGGGCTCGCCCGCCAAAATCTGGCTGCGCACGATCTTGGCTTCGATTTCAAACAACAGGCCTTCGATAGCGACGCTATCAAATGGAGCGCCATCGGCCTTCAGAGCAGCCATGACTTCAGAATAGGCAGCACGGCAGGCTTGTGTACGGGCTTGCTTGTTGCGAATTTGGTAGGCAGCCACCAGCTTCGCTTTGGCCAAGCTGTCGATCTTGGCGACCAGAGCTTCGTCCTTGGCGGGGGCTTTCCAGTCCCACACGGGCTTACCAGCTTCGCGCACCAACTCGTGGATGGCATTGATAGCAATTGCGCCTTGCGCATGGCCATACACGATGCCGCCGAGCATGATCTCTTCGGACAGCTGTTGTGCTTCGGACTCGACCATCAGAACAGCGGCTTCGGTACCGGCAACCACCAGGTCCATGATGGAGTCTTTGCGCGCGGTCTGGCCAGGATTCAACACGTATTCGCCATTGACGTAACCCACACGGGCGGCACCGATAGGGCCATTAAAAGGCACACCAGAGATGGACAAGGCAGCGCTCACGGCGATCATCGCAGCGATGTCGGCATCGACTTCAGGGTTCAACGACACAGTGTGGATGACCACATGCACTTCGTTGAAGAAACCTTCGGGAAACAGCGGGCGGATCGGGCGGTCGATCAGGCGGCTAGTCAGGGTTTCGAATTCGCTAGGGCGGCCTTCGCGCTTGAAGAAGCTGCCGGGTATCTTGCCGGCGGCGTACGACTTTTCCAGGTAGTCGACGGTTAGGGGGAAGAAATCCTGGCCGGGCTTGCCTTCAGTTTTGGCGACTACGGTAGCCAGCACCACGGTGCCTTCCATATCCAACAGCACAGCGCCGGTGGACTGGCGCGCGATTTCACCGGTTTCCATGGTGACGGAGTGTTGACCCCATTGGAAAGTCTTCGTCACTTTTTTGAACATTGTCATTGTGGTTCTCCTGAGAATTTAAGGACTGGTTTGGAAGGTGCAGGCCACCTCGCCCGAGCCCGAAGACTGCATCCCAGAACACGATGCCATTCCAGAAAAACTCAGGCCCACTGGGCTGAATTGCTTTGGAATGACACAGCTTCGCTCTGTTCTTGCTGACTCCGAAGTAAAAAACGCCTGAGCTAGTAACCTAACTCAGGCGTTCATCATTCTTATCTGAGCTTATTTACGCAGACCCAGTTTGGCAATCAGGGCCACGTAACGGTCGTGGTCTTTCTTGTTCAGATAGGCCAACAAGCTCTTGCGGGTGTTAACCATGCGCACCAGACCGCGGCGACCGTGGTGGTCTTTGGCGTGGGTCTTAAAGTGGGGCATGAGTTCGTTGATACGGGCGGTCAACAAGGCAACTTGGACTTCCGGGCTACCGGTGTCGTTGGCGCTACGGGCGTTGTCTTTGACAACGGTGGCTTTGATGCTGGATGCAATCATGGTGTTTCCTGTTGGGTATTTTCACTTGCGCCCCATGCTGGAATTGCTTGGAGCGTGCGCCTTGCACTATGCAAAGCCGCTCGATTATAGCCTGGTCTGGGGTGCGGGTAAAAGGCCCTACGGGCGCTGCATTTTGCAGCTGGTGGGCAGCTCGGCCGCACTTGCGCTCAGCGATTTGATGACCTTGAAGCCATAACCCGAGCCTTCCACGTCAAATTTGACGCCTGGCGTACCCAGGCGATCCATCAGGCCCACCACCAGCGCCTGCTGAAACTGGTGGTCCGCAGCCCGCATAGTGCCACTTTGACCACCCAATGACACGCTGGCCCTCTCCAACTGTACCCCGACAGCTATCAAATCCATAGCATCCACCGACTTGATCGGACTGTGGCGACCCGCCGCCTCCACGGACTGGGCTAGCGCCTCCACCATCAACTGCATACGCATGTGCACATAATCGTCAGCCGCTTGCGGGTAGCGGGCGCGGAAAGATCGGTAAAAAGCCTCAGAACCTGCGGTCTGCACATTGGGAAGCCAGTCGGCCACGGCAATCACCTTGTCCACCCCCGCATCGCCCAGCGCAGCTGGCGCACCCAGGGCATTGCCGTAAAAGGTGTAGAACTTGCCCTCAAACCCCACTTCTTTGGCGGCCTTGACCAGCAGTGTCAGGTCGTTGCCCCAATTGCCAGTGATGACGGCTTGGGCGCCGCTGGCCTTGATTTTGGCGACGTACGGCAGAAAGTCCTTCACACGGGACATCGGATGCAGCGCATCGCCCACGATCTGAATGTCAGGGCGTTGTACGCCCAACTGACGTCGCGCCTCACGCAGCACGCCCTGCCCAAAACTGTAGTCCTGTCCAATCAGGTACACGTTCTTGACCGACTTGTCGTCCTTCAATACGTCCATCAGCGCGGCCAAGCGCATATCCGCATGGGCATCAAACCGGAAATGCCAGAAGCTGCATTTCTCGTTGGTGAGCACAGGATCGACCGCTGAGTAGTTCAGCAACATCACCCGCTTGGAGGGCTCGCGCTCGTTGTGCTTGTTAATCGCATCGATCAACGCGGCGGCATTAGCCGACGAATTTCCCTGCACGATAAAACGCGCACCACCATCGATGGCAGAACGCAGCGCGGACAAGGCCTCATCGCTCTGCCCTTTGCTGTCAAAGCGCTCCAGCACCATGGGCGTACCCACTGCGCCCGTGGCGAGCTTGACGCCGCCGCGCGCGTTGACCCGCTCGGTAGCCCAGACCAAATTGCGGTACACCGCCTCACCCGCATTGCCAGTGGGGCCACTCAAGCCCTCGATCATGGCTAGCTTGAGGGGGGCAGGCGCTCCTTGGGCTAGGGCGACAGAGGCAGAGAAAGTCAAAGCAAATAGCGCTGTTGAAGTGGATTTCAAGAGAGAGCGTGAAAGAATAAACATGGGATTTTTTACTTGAAAACTGTGTGAGGGGACACAGCTTAGGTGCATGCGGGGCTCACGGTGAGCGCCGCGAAGTGTACTAGGAGTTCACCATGTTCTTTGCGACCGCTACCCACCCCCAAATCCGCCGTCAAGCCTACGCCAACGCCGGGCAATCGCTGGAGCGTTTCATGGGCGAGGCGCTCCGTGCCAGCCGTCACCCAACCGCTGCACAAGCCGGCACCTTCTCCCAAGATGAAACCTCATTCACATTGAGCTTTGACGTGCCCGGTATTGCCAAGGACCAACTGGCCATTGCCATTGAAGGTGCTGTGGTTCGTATTGCCAGCAAGGAAGGTGCACCGCGTAGCTACCGTGCTGCCTACGAATTGCCCCAGGAGATCGATCCCTCCCTGAGCGAAGCCAAACTGGAGAACGGGGTGCTGACGCTGAAGCTGGCTAAATTGACCCCAGTGGACAAGGCCACCGAATTGGCTATTCAGTGAGCTTATCCAGTGGCCAGCGCGGCTTGACGTCAAAAGCGTAAGTCGTGCTGGCCTGCTGCAGGCCACTTTGCAGGCGCATCGCAGCCGCCATGGCAATCATGGCGCCGTTGTCGGTGCACAAATGCAGCTCCGGGTAATGCACCCGGACGCTGCGTTTGGCGCATTCGGCATTGAGCTGCTGACGTAGCATGCGGTTGGCCCCGACACCGCCCGCCACAACTAGGCGCTTGAGCCCGGTTTTCTTCAAAGCGATCAGCGATTTTTTCACTAACACTTCCACAATGGCAGCCTGTGTCGACGCGGCCAAATCCGCGCGCTGACTAAGTGGTAATTCCCCAAAGCCCGCGCTGGAGCCGTGGTTGGCTTGTGCTTTGGGTGCGGGCACGCCAGTGGCCAACGCAGCCTCAGCGGCCACCATGCGCTGAGCTTGCACCAGCACGGCGGTTTTTAAACCGGCAAATGAGAAGTCCAGGTTGTCGCTACGCAGTAGTGGCCGCGGCAGCGCATAGGCTTTCCCATCGCCACTTTCGGCCATGCACGCCAGCGCGGGGCCCCCGGGATAGCCCAAACCCATTAGTTTGGCGGACTTATCAAACGCCTCGCCCGCAGCATCGTCAATGGTTTCGCCCAACATGGCGTAGTCACCCACAGCGTCTACCCGCATCAGTTGGGTATGGCCGCCGGAAACTAGCAGCGCCACAAAAGGAAACTCAGGCGGGTCTGCGCTCAAAAATGGCGATAGCAAATGCCCCTCCAGATGATGCACTCCCAGCACGGGTTTGCCCAACGCAGCCCCCAGGGCGCAGGCAACGCCCGCCCCAACCAACAAGGCGCCCGCCAAACCCGGTCCGCGGGTATAGGCCACCACATCCACTTCATTCAAATGACACCCGGATACCTGCAACACCTCATTGGTCAGGGGCAAAACGCGGCGGATATGGTCGCGGCTGGCCAACTCGGGCACCACGCCGCCAAAGTCCTGGTGCATTTCAATCTGGCTGTGCAACGCATGCGCCAGCAGCGTGGGCACGCCCGCGGCGTGGGTCTGCACCAAGGCGACGCCCGTCTCATCGCACGATGACTCAATTCCCAATACCAGCATGTTGTTCAGCATAGGCACCGAGTTTAGCGAGGCACAATGGTGGACCCCAACCCGGCCCCATATGCTCAACCACGACGACATTGCCAGCCTGGAGCGCGCCACCCTGGACGCGGTGGCGCCGCTTGAAGTGCAGGAACTGGCGGACTGGCTGCTGCCCTTAGACCGGTCGACCATCGGCCGGGCCAAAAGTGCGGTGCCCTTGCGCCATGAGGGGCTCACCGCCAACGCACTAGCAGACATCGAAGCGACTTACCACGATTGGGGCATAGATGCCCAGTTTCGTGTGGCTGACGTACCACGCTTGGCAAATATCCACCAACATATGCGCGCTATGGGCTACGCACCCGACCAGCCCACGCTGGTGCAAGTGGGCACCGTCAGCGCCCTACTCGCCTTGCCGGCATCCGGTATCGCCGCAGTAGACGCTAGGCCCAGCGCGGGTTGGGCTGCTGTTTACACCGCGCCGGGATTTGATGCAGTGGACGGAGCGCACCGCGTCCAGGCACTGAGTCGCAGTGCCCACGTGGTTTATGCCACCGTGCACCACAAGGACCAGGCCTTGGCGGCTGGCACCGCATCCATTAGCCGGGGCTGGGCCAGCATCCATGGCATGCGAACCGCGCCTGCTGCGCGCGGGCGGGGTTTGGCATCCCAGATTTTGCGGGGTTTGGCTGCAGTCGCT
Source organism: Burkholderiales bacterium (assembly GCA_025363275.1). Classification (GTDB taxonomy): domain Bacteria; phylum Pseudomonadota; class Gammaproteobacteria; order Burkholderiales; family Burkholderiaceae_C; genus Allorhodoferax. Next base: position 13,106 of record JANYEE010000064.1, read on the forward strand.
GCGCAAAGAGGCCTAGAACGCGTATTTTTGCAAGTTGAAGAAGGCAACATAGCGGCCTTAGCGCTGTACGCCCGCGCGGGCTTTCAAACCGCGTGGCGTTACCACTACTGGCGCAAAATTTGACGCTTTTGGTGCGATTCTTGCTTTGAAACTATGATGCAAACGCCCACAACAGCCCCCTTACGCATCGTCGTTATCACGCCGGACTGGGTTGACGCATCCAGCGACGACGGACATGCACAAGACCAAGCGGACCGTTCGCGCAGCCTGCGCATCGGTTTGCTGGAAAGCGGGTTCCACCTCGTGGCATCGCTGCCCGCCGATGTTTTCCTGACAGAACGCCTGGCTCAGTTGCAGCCCGACATGATCATTGTGGATGCCGAGAGCGAAGCCCGCGATGCACTCGAACACGTGGTGATGGCCACCCGCGATGCGCGCCGCCCCATCGTTATGTTCACCAACGACCACGATACCGAGAACGCCCGTGCGGCAGTGGCCGCGGGCGTGTCAGCCTATGTCGTGGCCGGCCTGCAAACCGAACGCATCCGGCCCATCCTGGATGTGGCCATGGCCCGGTTTCAGCACGAACAGGCCCTGCGCAATGAACTGGCGCAAGCGCAAACCGAGCTCAACGAGCTCAGCACCGAAATCAAAAACCGCAAAATCATCGACCAAGCCAAGAACCTGCTGATGCAACGCCAGCAGCTCAGCGAAGACGTAGCCTACGCCCGCTTGCGCAAAACGGCCATGGACAAGAATATGAAGATTGTGGAAGTCGCCCAGCGCATGCTGGATGTGGCGGATTTGCTGGGCTGAGACAACGCCGTACGGCTTGGTTGGTCTCAACCGCCATCAGGCGCCGGACTTCACAACGGCTTTGGCATCGGCCTGCAGCGTGTCGGGCACAGTCACTGCCGCGCGGTGGCCGATGATGACGACAGTGGGCAATTGCACCAGAGTGGTTGTGTCTATCTGGCGCTCAAAGCTCTCGATCACCGCTGCGGTCAAGGTCAACGTCATGGCGGCGCTCAAGACCAAGGTAGTGAGCTTGAAAGTGGTGGATGTCAGTGCGTTCATGGTGGGCTCCTTTGCATTGAAAAATGAATCAATGCCGTGAATGTAGTGAGGCACCGCTGGCTTTGCACCCGCTATGTGACGAATCGCGCAAACACGTGATGGCCGACCGTTTTGGCGGCGCGAATGGTGAACACCGTCCCCGGGAATTGCCCCAGCTTGAATGGGGCAATTTCTAGCGCATTTACAAGCTCTACAGGGCTGTGGCCCTTGCATTTACTGCCTCGACAGCTATCAAAACAGTAGCGCCGCTTCAACGTATCGACAGACCTTCCGCAGCCAGCGGCACTGACTGCCAGGACAGATGCGGGAAGCGCGCATCGCGCAAGCGCATGAAGGGCAACTCCACCAGGTAATACAAAGCAGCTCCCAAAGCCAGTGACACGGCAACGATTGCCAACAGCATCAGCGATGGCGCCAGATCCGGCAGTTGCTGGCGAATCACAAATCCCACGGGCTTGTGAATCAGGTAGAGGGAATACGACCACAAGGCCAGGTGGTGGGCGCCTGGAATACGGAGGCGGTGTAGCGGCGAGTCTGGCCCCAGCGCAGACGCTACCCACAGTGCAAAGGACCAAGCCACCAGGCTGTAGCCGAAGGCCGTCATGAAAAAGCCGTAGCCATAGCCGTCGATGTAGTAGTGGGTGATGACGCCGTAGCCGACGAGCGACAAAGCAACCAGACCCGCGATGAAAAGGCCCTTGCCGTTTTGTTCGACACGCACCCAGACGGTGGGATGGAAGTTCTTCAGCAGGGCAATCGCCAGACCCGGCAAGAACTCATCGAATCGGCACAGCGTAGCGTAGTAAACGTTTGGGTAGTAAAGCGCCACGTTGCCGCCCTCCTCGCGGCCGTATTGCAGCCACAGCACGGTGCGTGCGCCAATGCCCAACGCCAGCAGAGCGCCTATGAGCCACCAGCACCAGGTTTTGTTGACCTGCCAACGGTCACGCAAGCGCCAGGCCAGCAACACGACCAAGGGAAACACGGCGTAGAACTGCTCCTCAATGCACAAGGACCATGCATGCGAGAACGCCGTGCCCGGCTGCAATTGGTAGTTTTGGGTGAAGGTCAGAAAGGTCCACAGCGGTGGTGGCGTACGGCCACCCAAGACCTGGGGCCAGATGAAATAGGCCGCCAGCACCAGCCAGAACACAGGCCAGGTGCGCAGCGCCCGGCGGGCGTAAAACGCCACTAGGGATATCGACCGCCCGCGCTGGCGTGCCGCAAACACCTGGTTGCCGATCAAATAGCCGCTCAGCACCAAGAAGAGATCAACCCCCACCCAGCCACCAGTGCTGAGCCAACCAAAGGTGGGCTCGCCCGATACGAAGACCATGTAGTGGTAGCAAAAAACAAGAAGGATAGCGACAGCACGCAGCGTGTCCAGGCCGTTGGATCGGATGTGATGCATGCTTGCTGCCAATCCTTCAGGCGGAAATGAGTTTCAAATTGAAAGCGCGCTCAATCAGCCACACCAGCGCCACCAGCAGCGTTAGCCACGAGCCGCCCACGAACACCGCCTTGCGGTACAGCAACGTGTTGCGTAGCAGGTAGGCCACCGGCAAAAACACCGCAGCAATCGACAGCTGCCCGGCCTCTACACCCAGGTTAAAACCCAGCAACGACAGAACCAGAACATCGCGGGGCAGTCCCAATTCGGTGAGCACGGTAGCGAAGCCGAAGCCGTGTATCAACCCAAAGCAAAACGCCACCAACCAGCGCCTGCGCTGCACCACTGGCACCAAGTTGTTGGCCGCTGACAAGACCACCGATGCGGCAATGGCCGACTCCACCAAGCGCGTGGGCAGCTCCACAATTTGAAAAGCCGCAAGCGTCAGTGTGATGGAGTGCGCCACCGTGAATGCGGTGACCAGACCCAGCACCTCACCCAGCGCCTGGCGAAATGTGTCTGCGCCCTGCCACTTGGATGCCCGAATCACCAGCACCGATGGCAACAGCAGCGACATCAAAAATAAAATGTGGTCCAGGCCGATGGAAATGTGCCCGATTCCCTCGACTACGAACTGTTTGAATTGGCTCCAGCGCGATGCGAGCCCCGCCTCCAAGCGCAGCACGCCGGTATCGGGCGAGAGCACCGCCGTATGGTTCACGTTATCGAGATCCAGCCGCAGCAAGCCCCGGTGCAGGGCGTCCACATCAAAGAGCAACCGGTAATTGATACTGAGGTTGCCAATGCCTGCCGGACACGTGCCACCCAGGCGCAGCACCGCATAGGCGCCATCGGTATGGTCGTCGATCAGGTGCTCGGTCACTGTCAGGTCACACGCGCCACCGCGCCCGAGTGTCAGGCGGCCCAGCGCCCAGGCGTCCAGGTCGCGCTGGCGCGCCTGCACCTCACCCCAGGTGATCTGGCCGTCGCCATTGGAATCCAGGCCGATGGCGAAATCAATATCCCGCAGCGCGATATCCCATTGGCCACTCACAGCCTGGCCTTGCACGTTGAGGACCAGATAGCTGTCACTGGCCTTGTGCGCCCAGGCTGGTAGCGCAACGGCCAGCAGCACGGCAGCGACCCATATTTGGAGGCTGCGCATCATGGTGCCACCACCGCGAGGCTTTGGGCCAGGCCGCGCAGCTTGGCATCTTCAAAGCCGCTGCTTTTCAACCAGTCGCGCACCGGTTGGGCGGCTTGGGCGTTGCGCGCTGCCACGGCCGACTCGAGCAAGATACGCGCGTCGCGCGGCTCTCGTTGCACCCCGTAGTTGGCGGCGGCCGTGGCCACCGATTGCGCCGCGTCGCTTTTTAGATTCAGCCAAAAACGCGCTTCTTCAGCGCGATGGGTTGTGTCATTGCGCTGCTTGGCCGCGGCAAAACGGTCCTGCAAGGCCTGGGTGTGGGTCGCGGCTTTGGGCAAGCCCAACTGGGTCTCTGCCAGCGCCAGGCGCAGCAGCAATCCATCCGATGATTCCCATTTCTCCAGCAGCTTCACCACCTCGGCAAAGCGCTTTTGATCGAGCAAAAAGTCACTCCATGCGGCCAGCAGATAGCCGTCGTCCAGCCCCAGAGCCAGCGCCTGGCGGTAGGCCTGTTCTGCGGCGGCCGGCTTACCCTGCCAGGCGTACACCTCACCCATTCGGGTCCAGATCCACAGCCGGTTACCCGGGTCCTGCGTGGCTTCCAGCGCCTGCTGTAGATGCACCAACGCCGTCTTCAGGTGACCGGTGTAAGCGCTGTGCAGGCCCAGGCAGCCGCCTGCAAGCGCGGCGCGGCCCAGGCGCTGCAAGGCTGCACATTCGCCTAGTGCTGCCGGGTAGTCGGCCTGCACCAGGTAAATGGCGCCGCGCCAAGCGTGTGCGGTGGCAAATTGCGGGTCTACTTGTAGCGCCGCATCAAAGGCCGCCAGTGCAGGCTCAAAACCATGCCGATATTGCTGCAACTGCCCGCGTACAGCCCACAAGGGTGCGGAGTCTGTGTTGGAAAACGGGCGTACCACTGCGTCGGCATAACCCACATAGCGCGGGTCGCCCCGCTCCAGGGCCAGCTCAAAGTAGCGCTCTGCCAGGCGCGTGGCCGGTAGAGGATCGGTGGGACGACTGGCTGCAGACTGGTTGACCTCGGCACGCAGGGCGGCCAGTTCGCGCGCACTGGTGTCGGTAGGACGCATGGGTAAGCGCTCCAGCACCTCCGATGCTTGCGCCGGAATGCGCGACGCCGCCAAAGCAAGGGGCAGTGCTCCCAGACACAAACAGCTTGTCAGCGCCCACCGCTTTACAAAAACTAACCAATTCCCTAGATAGTTGACCTGAAGACAAAATTTCATATTGGCAGTAGAGTATGTGGGGCGTGTACTTTAAACGCCTTACCCTAACCCACTTGGAGACTCGGACTATGAAAAAATTACTGTCGGTTCTGATTGCCGCATTCTTTGCCACCGCCTCTGTTGGCGTGATGGCTGCAGCCCACGGTGGCGCCATGAAAGATGGTGACAAGATGGACTGCAAGATGGACGAGAAGAAAATGGACGACAAGACCAAGGCTGCTTGCAAGAAGATGATGGAAGAGAAGAAGCCTGAAATGAAAAAGGAAGAGCCAAAGAAGTAAGTTCTTTGCAGCTGAAAAAGCGGACCATGGTCCGCTTTTTTTTCGTCTAATGCGGCCTATCACCCTTTTTTGGTGCATTGCACAAATCACGTGCCTTGACGCGCCAGACATCAAGAAAAGTATAAGAAACAGCCCCTGGCCCCCAGAAAATCTGCCTCTTCAGCTATCAAAATAGTAGCAATACGTGGGTACTCGTATACGGATGCGCTCCAAAATAGTTGGCATGGTCATTGCTGTAACAGTCTAACGACCCTCACAGGTCAGTAGCGTCTAGAACCCAAAGGCGGGATCTAGCAGCTACTTCGGACAAAGGCGTCCCCACGGATTGACGCGCACCACTGCGCTCGGTATTTCGTGTGGACGCCTTTTTGTTTTAGTTTTTTAGGAGTTGTGCCATGACCGATCTTTTAAAAGCCAAGCTCAGCCGCCGTGCGGTGTTACAAACTGCCGCCGTAGGCGCCATCGGCATCGACCCCGCACTGCGCGCCGTGGTGTACGCCGCCGGGTCCGACAAGCCCGAAAAGGAAGAGGTCAAGATTGGCTTCATCCCGCTAACGGACTGCGCCAGCGTGGTCATGGCCTCGGTACTGGGTCTGGACAAGAAATACGGCGTCAAGATCATCCCCAGCAAGGAAGCCAGCTGGGCTGGTGTGCGCGACAAGCTGGTCAATGGCGAGCTGGACTTTGCCCACGTGCTGTACGGCCTCATTTACGGCGTGCACTTGGGCGTGAGCGGTCCCAAAAAAGATATGGCCGTGCTGATGACCCTGAACAACAACGGGCAGGCTATCACCCTGTCCAAGAAGCTGGCGGACAAAGGCGCGGTTGACGGCGCAGGCCTGGCCAAGCTGATGGCCGCTGAGAAGCGCGAATACACGTTTGCACAGACCTTCCCCACCGGTACGCACGCCATGTGGCTGTACTACTGGATGGCGGCCAATGGCATCAACCCGATCAGCGACGCCAAGGTCATCACCGTACCGCCACCGCAAATGGTGGCCAATATGCGCGTGGGCAATATGGACGGCTACTGCGTGGGCGAACCCTGGAACCACCGCGCCATCATCGATGGCATTGGCGTAACCGCAGCCACCACCCAGGACATCTGGAAAGACCACCCCGAGAAGGTGCTGGGCACCACGGGCGAGTTTGTCAAAAAATACCCCAATACGGCCCGTGCGGTGACGGCTGCCATTCTGGAAGCCGGCCAGTGGATTGACGCCGGCCTGCAGAACAAAAACAAGATGGCAGAAACCATTGCCGACAAGAGCTACGTGAACACCAGCGTGGACGCGATCAACCAGCGCATTTTGGGTCGCTACCAAAACGGTATGGGCAAGACTTGGGATGACCCCAACCACATGAAGTTTTACAACGACGGTGCGGTCAACTTCCCCTACCTGAGCGACGGCATATGGTTCTTGACCCAGCACAAGCGCTGGGGTTTGCTGAAAGAGCACCCCGATTATTTGGCCGTGGCCAAGCAGATCAACCAGATCGACATCTACAAGCAAGCCGCTACCGCTACAAAAACACCGGTTCCCAAAGACGTGATGCGCACCAGCAAATTGATGGACGGCGTGGTGTGGGATGGCAAAGACCCGAAGAAATACGCCGACGGTTTTCGGATTAAGGCTTAACCCCCGTTGCTTGCTCGCTGCGCGTAGCCGCCTCCCCCTCCAGGGGGCGATACCAGCAGCCCGGCTGAGCCGGTTCTGCGGTATCTCTGGAAACGACACGAGGCGCAGCTGCATTTTCAACATCGAAAGGACTCCACATGGTCAGCGCTGTTTTTCATTCCCCCCTGTCGGCCGAGGCGGAAGCCATTGCTATCAAAAGTGCAGCATCTAAGGCAATCAACACGCGGGCCCTAGGCCTAAAACACTCTGAAAGTACGGCTATGACGGCTCCTATTGCTTCCACAGCGCCCTCCAGCCCATTCGACTGGCGGGGCGTCATCATGGCGGTGCTTCCGCCGGTCTTGGGCCTGGGTTTGCTGGTGGGCATTTGGGCGCTGGTGAGCCTGGGCACGGCCAGCAGCATACCCAGCCCGCTGGAGACAGCCAAACAGGCTATTTCGATCTTCAGTGATCCCTTCTACCGCAAAGGCCCTAACGACCAGGGCGTAGGCTGGAACGTGCTGATGTCTTTGGAGCGCGTGGCTATGGGCTTTGGTCTGGCGGCAGTGGTGGGCATTCCGGCCGGCTTCATAATTGGTCGCTTCGACTTTTTAGGCCGCATGTTCAACCCCCTGATCAGCCTGTTGCGCCCGGTGTCACCGCTGGCGTGGTTACCGATTGGCCTACTGGTATTCAAGGGCGCCAACCCAGCTGCGATCTGGACCATCTTTATCTGCTCCATCTGGCCCATGATCATCAACACTGCGGTGGGCGTGCAGCGTGTGCCGCAGGACTACATGAATGTGGCGCGCGTGCTGAATCTTTCCGAATGGAAGATTGTTACCAAGATTTTGTTTCCTGCCGTGCTGCCCTACATGCTGACCGGCGTGCGCCTGGCCGTGGGTACCGCCTGGCTGGTGATTGTGGCGGCAGAGATGCTCACTGGTGGCGTGGGCATTGGCTTCTGGGTGTGGGACGAGTGGAACAACCTCAACGTCAAGAACATCATCATCGCCATCTTTGTGATCGGCATCGTGGGCCTGGTGCTGGAGTACCTGCTGATCAAGATCGCCACAGCGTTTACTTTTGAGGAAGTGAAATCCTGAGACCTTGTGGGACAGGCCAAGAGTTACACGCAGTGAACTTTGCTTTGTCCACAACTGATTAGAAAGACCATCATGCTTAAGTACATCGAGATTCAAAACGTCGCCCAAACCTTCAAGACCAAGAAGGGTCCCTTCGTTGCGCTACGCGATATCAACCTGAATGTGGCCAAAGGCGAGTTTGTCGCCCTGATCGGCCACAGCGGCTGCGGCAAATCTACGCTTCTGAACCTGATTGCCGGCTTGACCATTCCCACTGCGGGCTCCCTAATCTGCGCCAACCGCGAGATCGCAGGCCCTGGCCCGGAGCGTGCGGTGGTGTTCCAAAACCACTCGCTCTTACCCTGGCTCACCTGCTTTGAAAATGTGCACTTGGGTGTAGAGCGTGTGTTTGGTAGTCGCAACCCCGGCGCTGCCGTGGAGACCAAAGCCCAACTGATCGCCCGCACCGATGCAGCGCTGGCGATGGTGGGCCTGACGCCCGCCGCGCAAAAGCGCCCTGGCGAAATTAGCGGCGGCATGAAGCAGCGCGTGGGCATTGCCCGGGCTCTGGCTATGGAGCCCAAAGTGCTACTGATGGACGAGCCCTTTGGCGCGCTAGACGCTTTAACCCGCGCCAAGCTGCAAGACGAACTGCTGGAGATTGTGGCCCGCACCCAAAGTACCGTGGTGATGGTGACGCACGACGTGGACGAAGCCGTGCTGCTGTCTGACAAGATCGTGATGATGACCAATGGCCCTGCAGCGACCATTGGCGAAGTGCTCAGCGTGGACCTGCCCCGCCCGCGCAACCGCGTCGCACTGGCGGACAGTGCGCAGTACCTGGGCTACCGCAAAGCGGTGATTGACTTCCTCTACACGCGCCAGGCACATGTAGAGAAGGCGGCCTAAAGGGCCTGGCTGCTACGGGGCTGTCACAACTTCCTCAGTCGTCGTAATCGGCCCCCGGCCGCTAAACCGGTCGAGCGCCAGATAAATCACCGGCGTGATGTACAGCGTTACCGCCTGCGAGAACACCAGACCACCGACCACCGCCAATCCCAGTGGCTGACGCAGCTCTGCGCCCGCGCCAATGCCCAGAGCAATGGGCAGTGCGCCCATCAGCGCCGCCAGAGTTGTCATCATGATGGGCCGAAAACGCAGAATGCAAGCCTCGCGGATGGCCTGTGCCGGCGTCATGCCGTGGTTGCGTTGCGCATCCAACGCAAAGTCAATCATCATGATGGCGTTCTTTTTCACCACGCCAATCAGCAGCAAAATACCGATGGTGGCAATGATGGTCAGGTCCTGGCCAAAAATCATCAGTGTGCCCAAGGCTCCCACCGCAGCCGACGGCAATCCCGCCAAAATGGTGATGGGGTGGATATAGCTCTCGTACAGCACGCCCAGCAGCACATAAATCACCAGTAGCGCAGAGATAATCAGAACAGCCTGATTGCCCTGTGACTTCTGGAACACCGCGGCATCGCCACCGTAAGTGGTGATGATGCTGGACGGCAGGCCAATGGTGTCGCGCGCTTTGTCGATGCGCGCGGTGGCATCACCCAGCGCTGCTCCCGGGGCCAGATTGAACGACACCGTAACCGCCTGCAACTGCCCCACGTGGTTAATGGCCGTGGGGCCTACGGTGCGCTCCACCTCGGTAAAGGCGGTGATGGGCACCAGCGCTCCCGTGTTGGATCGCACGTAGATGCCGCTGATGCCCGACTCATTGGCTTTAGCCTCCGGCGCAACTTCCAAAATCACCGAGTAACTATCGGTAGACAGATAGATCGTGGAGACTTGCCGCTCACCAAAGGCGGTAAACAGGGTGCTGCGCAAGGCATCAATGGACACACCCAGGGCGTTGGCCCGGTCGCGGTCAATCTTCAACTGGGCTTGCAATCCGCGCAGTTGTGCATCGCTGGTCACGTCCCGAAACAACGGGTCTGTACGCAACACATCCTGCAACTTGGTAGCCCACACATTGAGCTCATCCGACTTCACACTTTGCAAAATGTACTGGTACTGGGCCTTACTCTGGCGCCCGCCCAGCTGAATGTTTTGTACCGGACGCATGAACACATTGACGCCAGTCACACCGCGCAGTTTTTTGCGCAGGCTCTCGACCACTTCTTTCATCGGAGGCCGGTCTTTGCGGTCCTTCAGGTTAATGAACATGCGGCCGGTATTTTGTGCCCCGCCACCGCCCGTGAAGGAGCCAACCGACAACACGTTGGGGTCTTCACGGAACACCACCGCAACCTTCTCCTGCAACTCCAACATGGCAGTAAATGACGTGTCTTCGGCGGCTTCTGTGCTCACCTGAATCTGGCCAATATCTTCTTGCGGAAAAAACCCCTTGGGAATGATGTTGGCCAGAAAGGCTGTCGCTACGAAGGTGATCAACGCGACCAGCAAAACCCAATTGCGGTGGGCCAGCGCTTTGTCCAGCGTGCGGGTGTAGCCCTTGAGCGTGGCATCAAAGCCGCGCTCAAACGCGCGAATGATGAAGCCGTGGTGCGCCAGGGCGCGCTCGGGGTGCGCCAGATGTTCGGCATGGGACTCTTCTTGTTTCAAAAAGCGGCTGGCCAACATGGGAACCAGCGTCAGCGACACAAAAGCCGACACCAAAATCGCCAGCCCCACCACCACCGCAAACTCGTGCAGCAGCAAACCAATAACGCCGGGCATAAAGAAGATGGGAATGAACACCGCCACCAGCGAGGTGGATATGGAAATGATGGTGAAGCCCACTTCGCGCGAACCGCGTAGCGCCGCCTCAAACGGCTTCTCGCCCAGCTCGATATGCCGCATGATGTTCTCCAACATCACGATGGCGTCATCCACTACCAAGCCCACGGCCAATGTCAGGCCCAGCAAAGAAATGTTGTCTAGGCTGTAATTCAAACCCCACAGCAGCGCCACAGCACCCAACAGGGACACAGGCAAGGACAGCGCAGGAATGGCCGTGGCGACGAAGCGGCGCAGGAACAGAAAAATGACCATCACCACCAGAACAATCGTGCCCACCAGCGTGAGCGACACATCGTGAATCGCTTCGCGCACGGATTTGGAACGGTCATTGACGGGCAGCAGCGTGACCGACTGGGGCATTTGCGCTTGCAGCTCAGGGATCAAGGCCTTGATCGCATCGACCACGCGCACCGTATTGGCACCCGGCTGACGCAGGATGGCCAGCGTGATGGAAGGCTCGCCGAACCAGTTGGCGTAGGTCTTGTTGGATTCGACACTGTCTTGCACCTTGGCAATGTCTCTCAAGCGCACCGGTACGCCGCCGCGGCTCACGATGATCAGATCGGCAAAGTCAGCGGCATTGCGCAACTGCTTATTGGCCTGCAGTGTCAGCAGTTGGCGCGCGCCCTCCAGCGTCCCCACCGGCGTATTCACATTAGCCGCCCGCAGCGCGGTGGCAATTTCATCCAGGCCAATATTGCGCGCGGCCAGGGCCTGGGGTAGCACCTGCACCCGTACGGCGTAGCGTTTGGCACCAAAAATGTTGACCTGGGCCACACCACTGATGGTGGACAGCGTGGGCGAAATCAAATGCTCGGCATAGTCTTGCAACTCGGAGGGCGGCAAAGATGGGGAACGTAACGAGATAAACAGAATGGGCGAATCCGCAGGGTTGACCTTGCGGTAGCTGGGCAGTTGGGTCATGTCTTGCGGCAAAGAGCGCTGGGCGCGCAGCAAGGCAGCCTGCACATCCAGGGCCGCGCTGTCGATATCGCGCCCTTCTTCAAACTCAAGTGTCAGCGAGGTGCCGCCCAGCGTGCTCGAAGAGCTGATCAGCGCCAGGCCAGGAATGGTTTGAAACTGCTTTTCTAGCGGCAGCGCCACCGAGCTAGCCATGGTCTCCGGGCTGGCTCCGGGCAGGTTGGCCGAGACGTTGATCACCGCAGTGTCGTAGCTGGGCAGGGCGGCCACCGGAATGCTGCGGTAGGCAATCACACCGGCCAACACGATGGCGGCGTTGAGCAGCACCGTCATCACCGGACGGCGAATAAAGAGTTCGGACAGATTCATGGTGCGACCTTGGCCTTCTTCTTGTCAGCGCCGCCACTCTCCCGCTCCACGATCGCCGCGTCCGGCCGCAAATTCTGGCGACCTTCGGTCACTACGCGGTCACCCGGTTTCACACCGGTCACAACCGATTCTTCGCCCTCCTGTGCCACCACCACCACGGGGCGCGATGCTGCTTTGCCACCGTCGTTGACATACACAATCGCGCCGCGTGCGGTTTGAATGATGGCTACGGTAGGAATGACCACGGCGTTTTTGATCGTCTCGGCTCTCAACGACACATTCACAAAGGCACCGGGCCACAACGCGTCGCCATGGTTGTCAAAGCGGGCCTTGACCTTGACGGTACCCGTAGCACCGTCCACTGCGTTGTCCACAAACTGCAGCTTGCCCACCAGCGCGCCCTTATCTTCCGGCAGCTTGGCGCTGACTGGAGCGCCGCCCGCCTTCAGGCCCGCCAGCAGGCCCTGCAGATTGCGCTGCGGCAGGCTGAAGGCCACATTGATCGGGTCCAACTGGGTCAGTGTGACCAGTGTCGTTACATTGGCCTGCACTGCCGTGCCGGGTGCCAGACTGATGGCGCCCAGGCGACCACTGGCAGGTGCCAGCACGCGCGTGTAAGACAAAGTCAGCTTGGCGGCATCCACCGCGGCCTTGTCAGAGGCCACCGTAGCCGCCAGACCGTCGACCGCAGCCTGGTTGGTGTCGCTTGCGCCTTGCGATACAAATCCTTTGGCCACCAGATCCTTGGCCCGGGCCAGTTGGCGCTGTGCATCGGCCAGCGCGGCTTCATCCTTGGCCATTTGGGCGCGCAGCTTGGCTACGTTGGCCTCGTCGGGCCGGGCATCTAAGGTGAACAGCAAAGTGCCTTTCTTCACACTTTGCCCTTCCTGCACGTGCACCGCCGTCACTACACTGGTGGTTTGCGCCTTGATATCGACCGTAGCCACCGGGATCACGGTGCCAATGGATTGCAAATTGACATCAAAGTCGCGCTGTTGGGCGCTTTGGGTCGCGACGCTGATGCTCCCGCCGGGCGCTGCTTTAGGTGCGGAGGCGGTCCCAGCGGGCGCCGCGGCTTCATCGGTCTTGGAGCCACAGGCGCTGAGCAGGCTTACGGCAATCAGTACCAGCAAAAAACGATTTGACAAAAGAGTTTTCATTGTGAAGAGGGCGTGAGAGACAGGGTGTCTAGAAACTGACCGGAGATTTTGCGGGAAGTCTGTAAACCCAAAGTAAATGCCGCCATTCTCCCTGCACCTTCCTTGGGATTGCCTTACTGTTCCGCAGTCATTGTTCGACTAGTTTGGTGCATGCAGCATTGCGGGCGCACCAATGTCGAGATCTTGAGCGACTATGGGCGGCTAAACGCCGTGCTTTCCCCCGATAGAACCGACGGGGCGCCGCCCAAGCTTCCCCTTCTTCGTTGGATGCCTTTTGGCACGCGTATTGCTTACGCATAGTGAGACGCAACGTCGCGTCGCCCCAGAGCAACTGCGGCCCCTTCCTTCGCGCACAACGTCGTCGTGCGAAGGCGCAGTGAAAGGCTGGCCTCGCCAGTCCGTCCCATCGTGGACGCGGACAGATCCCAAATTTTGACCGCACAGCCTGCGCTGTGTGCCTGATGGCAGAGACCGCTGGAGTGACGACGATGAAAAAAATGAAATTGGTAATGGTTGGTAATGGTATGGCTGGCGTCCGCACGATTGAAGAGTTGCTCAAGATTGCGCCTGATCTGTACGACATCACCGTCTTTGGTGCCGAGCCCCACCCCAACTACAACCGCATCTTGCTGAGCCCCGTTTTGGCCGGAGAGCAAACGCTGAACGAAATCGTACTGAACGCATTTGAGTGGTACGCCGAAAACCATATCGCACTGCACGCTGGCAAAAAAGTAACTGAGGTGGACCGCGTGAATCGGATCGTGCGCGCTGTGGACGCCGATGGAACTAGGGTCGAAGCTGAATACGACCGCCTGCTGTTGTGCACAGGCTCCAATCCGTTCATCCTACCCATACCCGGCAAAGACCTGGACGGCGTGATTGCCTACCGCGACATTGCCGACACCAATGCGATGATCGCGGCTGCCGCCAAATACAAACATGCAGTCGTCATTGGCGGTGGCCTTTTGGGCCTGGAGGCCGCCAACGGCTTGATGCTGCGCGGTATGACGGTCAGCGTGGTGCACGTGATGCCGACGCTCATGGAGCGTCAACTGGACAGTGTGGCGGGCAAGCTGCTCCAAAAGTCTTTGGAAGAGCGTGGACTCACCTTTCTGATGGGAGCACAAACCCAGGAGCTGGTGGGTGGGCCCGAAGTGGATGGTAAGCCGGGCCGCGTGAAGAGCATCAAGTTCAAAGACGGCACCGAAGTGCCCGCCGACCTGGTCGTGATGGCCGTGGGTATTCGCCCTAACACCCAACTGGCCGAAAACATGCGCCTGCATTGCAACAAAGGCATTGTGGTCAATGACACCATGCAGACCATCACCGATGCGCGCATTTACAGCGTGGGCGAATGCGCGGCGCACCGCGGCATTGCCTATGGGCTGGTGGCGCCTTTGTTTGAGCAGGCCAAGGTGGCGGCTAACCATTTGGCTGAGTTTGGCATTGGCCGCTACCAGGGTTCGCTCACCTCCACCAAGCTCAAGGTCACCGGCATTGACTTGTTCAGCGCCGGGGAATTTATGGGTGGTGAAGGCACCGAAGAAATTGTCATGAGCGACCCATTTGCTGGTGTCTACAAGAAGCTGGTGATCAAAGACGACAAACTGGTGGGTGCCTGCATGTACGGCGACACGGTAGACGGTAGCTGGTACTTCAAGCTGCTGCGCGATGGACGCAGCATTGCCGACATTCGCGATAAGTTGATGTTTGGTGAAAGCAATATTGGCGACGTGGGCCACGAGGGGCACAACAAGGCCGCCAGCATGCCCGACGACGCAGAGGTGTGCGGCTGCAACGGTGTCAAAAAAGGCGCTATTTGTAAGGCGATTCGTGACAAGGGATTGTTCACGCTGGACGAGGTACGCAAGTACACCAAGGCCAGCGCATCGTGTGGCTCCTGCACAGGTTTGGTAGAGCAAATCATCATGTTCACCGCCGGGGGCGACTACAGCGCCACGCCAAAGACCAAGGCCATGTGCGGCTGCACCGACCATGGCCACCAGGCGGTGCGCGACGCCATCGTGAAAGAAAAGTACCTGACCATTGCCCAGGTGCAGCAAAGCATGGGCTGGCGCACACCCAACGGCTGCTCCAGCTGCCGCCCGGCCCTGAACTACTACGTCACCAGCAGTTGGCCCAAAGAGGCAAAAGACGACCCGCAAAGCCGTTTCATCAACGAACGCAGCCACGCCAACATCCAGAAAGACGGCACTTACTCCGTCATCCCGCGCATGTGGGGCGGCGAGACCACGGCCGACGAACTGCGCCGTATTGCCAACGCCGCCGACAAATACAAAGTACCCACCATCAAGGTCACCGGCGGGCAGCGGATTGACTTGCTGGGCGTCAAAAAAGAAGACTTGGTTGGCATCTGGAAAGATATCGGAATGCCCAGCGGCCACGCCTACGCCAAGGCGCTGCGCACGGTGAAGACCTGCGTGGGCAGCGAATGGTGCCGCATGGGCACCCAAGACAGCACCCAAATGGGTAAAGATTTGGAGCGTGCGATGTGGCGCATGTATGCCCCGCACAAGGTTAAATTCGCAGTCAGCGGTTGCCCACGTAACTGTGCGGAGGCCGGCATTAAGGACGTCGGCATCATCGGCGTGGACAGCGGCTGGGAGATGTATGTGGCCGGCAACGGCGGCATCAAGACCGAAGTGGCGCACTTTTTGGTGAAGGTGAAAACTCCGGAAGACGTGCTGGAATACACCGGCGCGTTTTGCGAGCTGTACCGCCAGGAGGGCTGGTACCTGGAGCGTACCGTGCACTATGTGAACCGTGTGGGCCTGGACTATGTGAAGAAGCGCATTGTGGAAGACGAGGCCGGACGCAAAGCGCTGTGGGAGAGGCTGCAGTTTGCGCTGGACGGCGAACCCGACCCGTGGTTCGACTTCCAAGAAGCGAAGGTGGATACGCGGCAGTTTGCAGCCGTCAATGCCGCCTAAGGCGCAATTGAGTGCCAAAACAGCCCGTGGCCCACGTATTCATTACCTGAGCAGCTACATAATTGATAGCAACTGAGAAATTAAACCATGACTGAATGGACCCGTATCTGCCTGGTGGACGACATCCCCGTGCTTGGAGCGCGGCGTGTGGAACGGGCTCACGGCCTGGACGTTGCGGTGTTCCGCAATAGCCAGAACGAGGTGTTTGCGCTCTTGGACCGCTGCCCGCACAAGGGTGGCCCGCTGAGCCAGGGTATTGTGTTTGGCACCAGCGTGGCCTGTCCCCTGCACAACTGGACCATTGGCCTGTGCGACGGCCAGGCAGCGGCGCCTGACGAAGGCTGCACTCCGAAGTTCAGCGTCAAGCTCGATGCTGGCGTGGTGTACCTGAAAGCCAGTGAATTGCAAGGCCATGCCACCGACTTGCTGCGCCCGATTGCCGGACCGGCGCGGCGCAACACCACGGTCTGAAGGCGACCGCTTGATGCAGGAAACCCGCTCCACCTGCCCCTACTGTGGTGTGGGCTGCGGCGTCATCATCCAAAGCGAGGGCGCGCAGATTACCGGTGTGCGCGGCGACCCGGAGCACCCGGCCAACTTCGGCCGCCTGTGTTCCAAGGGTAGTACCTTGC
>JANYEE010000078.1 GCA_025363275.1 Burkholderiales bacterium
CATGACTCCAGCAGATGCAGCTCCTGCTCATGCACCCTGCGTTCTGTGATGTCCTGGAAGGCTCCCACCAACATCACCGGCTTGCCGTCTTCAAACTCCACCTCACCCACCGCCCGGACCCAGATGGAGCGCCCCGTGGCGGTGACCAAAGGCAACTCCAGATCCCAGCCCTCGCCCGTATCCATTCCGCGTTGCACTGCAGCCGCGATGACCGGACGCGCGTCTGGGCTATAGAACTGGATTCCCGTCGCAAGTTGCGGCACAAAGTCATCGTCCACTTCATGGATACGGCGCGTTTGTTTGGACCAGTGAACGCTGCCCGCTTTGAGATCAACTCGCCACCCCCCCACGCCCGCAATACGACCGGCCCGGTCGAGAAAAGCCTCGCTTTCCAACAGGGCTTCCTGGGTGCGCTTAACCTCCGTGATGTCAAAGTTAACTCCAGTCATGCGCACGGCCTTGCCCTGGGCATCCCGCACCGCGCGGGCGGCAGCGCGCACATGTCGGACTTCGCCGTTGGGCCACAAGATTCGGTAATCGCCCTCAAAAACAGCGTCATGCCGAATGGTCTGCTGCAGCGCTTTTTCAAAGCGCGCTTTGTCTTGCGGATGAAGACTCTCCATCAAAATATCCAAGGTCGACGCATCCGCCTGGGGCGTACGTTGGTAGAGGTGGTACATCTGCGTATCCCAGGTCAAAACCTGGGTCGCCAAGTCCCACTCCCAGACACCAATACCAGCGCTGTCAGCCGCTAGTGCAAAGCGTTGGCTAGTCTGGATCACTGAGGCCTGGGCCTGCTTGCGTTCGTGAATATCTTGGGTCGATCCTGCCATGCGGTAGGCTTGGCCCTGCACATTCATGAAAACTTTGGCGCGCAGCCGAAACCAGCGATAACCTGAGTTTTTAGTGCGGAGCTGCAACTCCATGTCGTAGGCCGGGCCACCCGCCAACGCCGCCTGCAACAGAGTGCGGCTTTGCGCCACAAAATCAGGGTGCATGATGGTCCGGTGGCTGGAAACGCTGGGCGTTAGTTCCTCCGGCTGGTAGCCCAGCATGGCGTGATAACTGGGCGACCACCACTGGGCGTCTTGGCTGATATCCATCCAGTCCCAGAACCCATCGCTGCCGCCCTCAATAGCCAACGCCATCCGGTCCGAGAGTTCGGCAATTTTTTTCTCATGCTCTACGCGGGTGGTGATGTCGGTGCCAATCTCCATAAAACCCAGTAGCGTCCCTCGCGGATTCCGAATGGGCTGCAACTCCGTGTCTGCCCAGTACTCGCGGCCATCTTTGGCACGGTTCAAAATCTCAACCCGGCAGGCTTCCCCCTGGCTTGCGGCCCGCTCTAAAACCTTCAGCGCTGCTTGCTGCCCCTTGCCACTGCCAATGAGCTCGCCAGGTGTTTTACCCAAGGCTTCCTCCAGGCTATAGCCTGTCAGCCGTGAGAATCCGGCATTGATCCAGGTGATGCGCAACTCCGCGTCCGAGATCATGACTGCATTATTGGTGTGCTGCACCACGCGGGCCAAACGGTCCAGGTCCGCCGTCATGCTGCGGGCGAGAGCAAGCGCCCGGGCGTGGCCCGCTGCGAGCAGCCACACGGCCAAAGCCATCAAAAAGCTACTGACTGATCCCAACAGGGTGGCTAGCAAAAGGCTAGACCGGTCCTGTTTCACTTCGTAGACTGGCGTGCTACGCACACGCAGGTGCAAGTCAGAGCCTGCCACTTGCAGGTTTTGTAGGGCTTGGTGTCGCGGCCCGGTGGTCGAAGGCTGTGGCCCTGCGGCAAAAATAAGTTGCGCGGGGTCGGCTTGTGTGCCCTGGTACAGCTCAAAAGCCAGTGTTGAGTGGAGCGTGCTCAGCACGCTATCCATCAGCTCCGCGGCGACGATGGGAGCATATCCTAAGCCCACCAACGCCTCGCGGCGTTGAGCGAGCGTCGAGGGGTCCGTGCCCAGGCGGTAAATAGGCACCAGCAGCAAAAAACCCGGTGTTTGGGTGCCATCTTGCACCAACACAATTTTTCCGGTCAGGGTGGCTTCTCCGGTGGCAACGGCACGCTCGACAGCTGCCCGACGCACAGCCTCTTGGCCCACGTCCAAGCCCCATGCAGCACGGTTGTTGCTTAGAGGCTCGATGTACTTAATAACGTAGAGATCATCGGACTGACCACTGGTTTGCACTGTGAAATCGGGCGCATCGTCCGCACGTGTGGCCGCTACAAACGCATCCAAATCTGCTCGGGGTACCCGTTGTATGAATCCAAAGCCCCGGAGACCGGGGAATTCATGCTTCAGGTCTCGGGACTCCACATAGGCCCTGAACTGCAACCGCCCGACATACCGGCTGGTCGCGTAGGCGCCCCGCAACCCTTTCAAACCAAACTGCCCCAGCGTCAGGCGGCGTACCAACTCACGTTCAATGCGTTGGGCCTCATTGACAAACTCGGTGTGGGCTGTGGCGTCCAGATTGTTGCGCTGCCAGAGCACAGCCGCACTGGTGAGCGCCAGCCCCAAAAACAGAACTATCAGCGCCAGCGCCAGCGCACGGCCACGGGGCCAACCCAATGGCGTGGCTGGGTCCGCAGGCATGCCTGCCGCAGGCGTGGCGGGAAAACGCGTCAAATTGGCCGATAGCTTCATGCAGGCAGTCCCTGGATGCCACGCTCGGTGGCGACACCTTGTCAGAATAGCAGAGCCGACTCTCTTTAGTCCGTTCGGGCTATTGGCGCGTACCAGGTGCGCTTGCATAATGTTACACATGCTTAGAAACGGTGCCAAACGTACCGGAGCGATCAG
>JANYEE010000085.1 GCA_025363275.1 Burkholderiales bacterium
TGGGCGAGCCCGGCCCGGAGCGTATTTGGTACGTGGGCGATGCGTTTGCACAGGGCATGAGTGTCGAGGAGGTCTTTGCGCTCACCAAGATCGACCCTTGGTTTCTGGTGCAGATCGAGCAGATCGTCAAGATTGAGCTGGAAATCGAACGCCTGCCCCAGCCCGATAGCGGCTCGGCGCTGGACCGAATTGACGCGGCCACCCTGCGCACGCTGAAGCAAAAGGGCTTCTCGGACCGCCGCTTGGCCAAGCAGTTCAAGACCACTGACAAGGCCGTACGCGAGAAGCGCCGTGCGCTGGGCGTGCGCCCGGTCTACAAACGTGTGGATACCTGCGCTGCAGAGTTCGCCACCAACACGGCTTACATGTATTCGACCTACGAGGCCGAAGGCGCTGAGTGCGAAGCCGCACCCACAGATAAGAAAAAGATCATGGTGCTGGGTGGTGGCCCGAACCGCATCGGCCAAGGTATCGAATTTGACTACTGCTGCGTACATGCCGCCTTGGCTTTGCGGGAAGACGGTTACGAGACCATCATGGTCAACTGCAACCCCGAAACTGTGTCGACCGACTACGACACCAGCGATCGTCTCTACTTCGAACCGCTGACGCTCGAAGACGTGCTGGAAATCGTCGATAAGGAAAAGCCAGTTGGCGTGATCGTGCAATACGGTGGACAAACTCCGTTGAAGCTCGCGCTGGATTTGGAAGCCAATGGCGTGCCCATCATCGGTACCAGCCCGGACATGATTGACGCCGCCGAAGACCGCGAGCGTTTCCAGAAGCTGCTGCATGAACTCAAATTGCGCCAGCCACCCAATGCCACGGCCCGTGCCGAACCCGAAGCGCTGGAGAAAGCCGCGGCCTTGGGTTACCCGCTGGTGGTACGTCCCAGTTATGTCCTGGGTGGTCGCGCCATGGAAATTGTCCACGAGCAGCGCGACTTGGAGCGCTATATGCGCGAAGCCGTGAAGGTCAGCAATGACTCTCCCGTGCTGCTGGACCGCTTCCTGAACGATGCGATTGAATGCGATGTGGATTGCATCCGCGACTCCGCAGGCGACACCTTCATCGGCGGTGTGATGGAATACATTGAGCAGGCCGGTGTGCACAGCGGAGACTCTGCGTGCTCCTTGCCACCGTACAGCCTCGCGGTTGACACCGTGGCTGAGATCAAGCGCCAGACTAAGGCCATGGCCGCTGCGCTGAATGTGGTGGGCCTGATGAACGTTCAATTCGCTATTCAAAACGTGGATGGCAAAGACGTGATCTATGTGCTGGAAGTGAACCCCCGCGCAAGCCGCACCGTGCCCTTCGTTTCCAAAGCCACGGGCATTCAACTGGCCAAGGTGGCCGCACGCTGCATGGCAGGTCAGACGCTGGCTGCACAGGGCATTACCGCCGAAGTGACGCCGCCCTATTTCAGCGTCAAGGAAGCCGTGTTTCCCTTCGTCAAGTTCCCGGGTGTCGATACCATTCTTGGCCCCGAGATGAAGTCCACCGGCGAAGTCATGGGTGTGGGAAAGACTTTTGGCGAAGCCTTTGTGAAATCGCAACTGGGCGCCGGTGCCAAGCTGCCGCGCAGCGGAACTACGTTCATCTCGGTAAAGCAGAACGACAAGCCCCGCGTCGTTGAAGTGGCCCGCAAGCTGGTGGCCCTGGGCTTTAGCCTGGTGGCAACCAAGGGCACTGCTGGGGTGATCACGGCCGAAGGCATTCCCTGCGCCGTGGTTAACAAGGTCACCGAAGGGCGCCCCAACATCGTGGACATGATCAAGAACAACGAAATCGCCATGGTGATCAACACCGTGGAAGAGCGCCGCAATGCCATTAAGGATTCGCGCTACATCCGCACCTCGGCCTTGCTGGCCCGCGTGACCACTTACACCACCATTGCTGGCGCTGAAGCGGCCGTGGAAGGCATGAACTACCTGGACAACCTGGATGTGATTTCGGTGCAGGAAATGCACGCCCAACTGGCGGCATAATTCAACCCTAGCCCGCAAGGACAGTGCAGTGTGCCCACGCTGCCCTGTCCTTGTTTCTTGTGACGAAAGTTTTTGATTTTTCGACTGAACCAACCCTGTTACTTTTTATGGCAACCATTCCCATTACCAAGCGCGGCGCTGAGAGCCTGAAGGCCGAACTGCACAAACTCAAGACTGTGGACCGCCCTTGGGTGATCAACGCGATCTCTGAGGCGCGCGCCCAGGGTGATCTGAGCGAAAACGCGGAATACGAGTCGGCCAAAGATCGCCAGGGCTTTATTGAAGGGCGCATCCAGGAAGTCGAAGGCAAACTGTCGGCAGCCCAAATCATCGATCCGTCTGAGCTGGACGCTGGCGGCCGCGTGGTGTTTGGTGCCACGGTGGAGCTCGAAGACGAAGACACTGGCGACCGCGTGACCTACCAGATCGTGGGTGAAGACGAAGCCGACCTGAAAAAGGGTTGGGTCAATATCAGCTCACCCATCGCGCGTGCGTTGATTGGCAAGGAAGAGGGCGACGTGGCCGTGGTCGTGGCGCCGGGCGGCGAGAAGGCTTTCGAGGTCGTCGCGGTCAAGTACATCTAAGTCCGCCTTTAAGCGCGAGTCGACATGCGTCACTTACCGATCTGGCTATCAGCGTTGTGGTGGGGGAGCCTCACCACGCTGGGCTTCTTGGTGGTGCCCATGCTGTTTGCGAACCTAGCCACTCCTGCAATGGCGGGCAATATGGCGGCCAAACTCTTCTCAGCCCAAACCTATATCTCTAGCGTATGTGGGCTGCTGATATTGCTCATTTTCGGATCAAAACGCCCGTTGGTCCGCAAGAAAACTGCCCAGGGTGCTACACTTTTTGTAGTGGGCGGTATGCTCTTGGCATTGCTAGTCGAGTTTGGCGTGGCCCCCCGCATCGTGGCCCGCGAAAACCTGGCCCTGTGGCATGGCTTGGGTAGCGCCATGTACGTAGTTCAGTGGTTATGTGCTGCGGCGGTGTTTTGGAAACTGATCCAGGCGACTCAGACGGATTGAAGTTGCTACGTTTGCTATTGAATTGATAGCTGCTCCCGCATATTCCACTTGGGCTACAGGCACTATTAGCTGGTGGATTCAAGTGCGCGGTGCAATGCAAGCTTGTAGACGCTTGGTGCCAGGACCTGAGTGGCTGTCTGTGCGTTTTACCTCAGTGTGCAATCGAGCAGAGCACGACACTCCAGTACTTAGGGTACGCGGATGGGCTTGACGATAGCTGTGCGAAAATTACCGCAAAACATGAAACAGAAAAACACAAAAAAGCATTTGGTATTGGGGGTCGCCTTGGCGTGTTTAGCGACTTCCAGCGCCGCGCTGACCTTGGGACGGGCCCGCGGTGCAGTATTGCTGGGGCAACCGCTGAGCCTGACCATTGCTGTTCAGGCGGACGGTGATGACGCCGCGGCTGATTTGTGTTTTGACGCGGACGTTTACTACGGCGACATTCGCCAAGACGCAAGTCGTATCTCGGTCGTACCGCTGCGCCAGGAAGGCGGGTCACCGACGGCGGTCAAACTGGGCGTATCGGCGCCGGTAGATGAACCCATTGTTACGGTATATCTGCGCTCATCGTGTGGGCAAAAGACTTCCCGCAAATACGTGCTTCTTTCTGACTTGGCGAGTGACCTCGCACCCGCCTTGCCCAGCGAGGTGATTGCCCGTGTCCCTCGCACGCTGGCGCAGCCCGCTGTTGGCGTGGTGGCTCCCTCTGGCACACCACAGACCGTTCCAACCGGTGGTGTTGAACCCACCGACCCCAAGCAGCTCGCACCGCGTAATAAAAAGCGCACGGCGCCGGTTTCCAAACCGGTAGCTTCCCGTCCTGCGGCCGTACCGAAGCTTGCTACTGCTGGAACGAAAGCGCGCCTCAAACTGTCCATTCTGGATTTGGTTGATATCAAGGATCCCAACCTCAAGCTCAGCAATGAATTGAGTAGCCAGCCATCGGATGACCCGCAAAAACGAGAGGCCGCCAGTGCCCTGTGGCGTTCTTTGAACACTTCGGTGCAAGACTTGATTCAAGAAGGCGCGCAACAGAAAGCTCTGAGGGAAGATCTGAAGAGCTTGCGTGACCTCACTGGAAAAAACCAACGGGATTTGCAGGAACTGTTGGGCCGCCTCCAGCAAGCTGAGGCTCAGCGTTACGCCAACCCTTTGGTGTATGGCTTGGGTGCCCTGCTGTTGCTCGCATGTTTGGCGTTGCTCGCATTGCTTTTTAAACTCCGTCGCAGTGGCTCTGACGATGAGCCCTGGTGGCGTAGTGACAGTGAGCATCAGGCTGATGATCTCGACACAGCACTAATTTCACGTGTGGGCGTAGCCCCGCCCACGGCAGCGGAGCGGTCCACAGAAGACGAAGACATAACTGTGGCTTCGCCCCGCAAGGTAGTCCCGGCGGCGGCGACTCCGGATTTCAGCAATTCTGGGTTGGACATCGATCTTGATTTGGACAATCCTCTGCCTGCAGCATCGATACTGGAGGCACCCCATGCTGTGCAACGTCAAGAGTTAGCCGCTGCTGTAGGGTCAAGCGGCTTTAGTGCTCCCGGTACTCGTCGGGATTTGTCGCACAGTGTGCACGCGTCCTTGCATGCTATCAACACCCAAGAAATGCTGGATGTGCGTCAGCAGGCCGACTTTTTCATGACACTGGGTCAGCATGAAGAAGCCATCAGTTTGTTGGAGGGAAGCATTCACGAAAATGAGGCCTCTAATCCTTTGGTTTACTTGGACTTACTCAAGGTTTTGCATACGCTCAGTCGCAAACCGGCGTTCGACCATTACCGCTCTGAATTCAACAGCATCTTCACGGGACGCGTGCAGCCCTATGCGACCTTCGGGCAACCTGGGAATTCCCTGGACGCTTATCCCCAGATCTGTGGAGAAATTTCTGAACTGTGGAGCACCGATGCGGCGGTTGAGTTCTTGGAGCAATGTATGGTGCGCCGCCCTGAAGATGCGCCGGAGCTGTACTTCGATTTGGACGCATTTCGTGATCTCTTGCTATTGCACGCTGTGGCAAGCCGCGTTCGTTTGAACTCAGTGTCAGACTCCGGATTATTGCCTTTCAGCGCAATAAAAATGGCCGCCAGTCCAGACGTTGAGGGCAGCAGCGCACTGGTGGTGTCGGACGGGCTATCTGAAATGACGATTCCAGTGACTCTAGTCGAACCTCAGGGTCATGAATTGGCAGTTGATCTGGATTTATCCAGTGCGGATAACAACCTGATTGACTTCGATGCTTCAGGCTTTACCGTCAACTTGCCGAAGCCAGGTTAAGAGTACCGGCCATTTTTTACCTTCGGACCTGTAGGGAGCCGGGATTGACGATATTCGTCGGTGTGCCGCGTATGAAATTGACTACATTATCAAAAGCTGCTCCGAAGTACATTTCATAGCTATTAAGTTCTACAAAGCCGATGTGGGGAGTGCAAATGCAGTTCTCCAGCCGCAAAAGAGCGTGACCTTGCAGAATGGGCTCTGTCTCGAATACATCGACTGCAGCCATACCGGGACGCCCGCGGTTTAGCGCGGTTAGTAATGCATCTGGCTCTATCAATTCAGCCCGTGAGGTGTTAACCAGCAGCGCTGTTGTTTTCATACGGGCTAGGTCTGCCGCCGTAACGATACCCAGGGTCGAAGCTGCAAGTCGCAAATGTAGGCATAAAACATCGCATTGCTCAAAAAATTCTTCCCGACTGGCTGCAACTTCCAGTCCGTCCATCAGGGCGTTTTGGCGGGATGTCTCGCTTCCCCAAATCACAACGCGCATGCCAAAAGCCTTGCCGTAGCCTGCCACCAGCTTGCCAATACGACCGTAGCCCCAGATGCCGAGTGTTTTGCCGTTCAAGGTCACGCCGAGGCCAAAGTTACTGGGCATGGCGCCCGCCTTGAGCCCACTTTGCTGCCAGGCACCGTGCTTCAGGTTGCCTATGTACTGGGGCAACCGCCGCATCGCCGCCATAGCCAGAGCCCAGGTCAGCTCGGCGGGTGCGATTGCGGAGCCCACACCTTCTGAAACGGCTACACCACGCTCAGTGCACGCCTGGATGTCCACGTGCTCGCCCACACGTCCGGTTTGCGATATCAGTTTAAGTTTGGGGAGCTTTTCGATGAGCTGACGCGATATGGGTGTGCGTTCGCGGTTCAAAACGACGACATCTGCATCTTTGAGTCTGACGGATAGCTGTCCTAAGCCCTTAACGGTATTGGTGTAAACCTTGGCTTGGTAGATGTCGAGTTTGGACGCACATTCCAGTTTGCGCACGGCATCTTGGTAGTCATCGAGGATCACAATATTCATGCATGACATTGTGCCTTGTCACAAGGGTCCTGCCGGTGCGCTGGCGCGCGTTTAGCAGGAGACAGCAACCCCACCACGTGGGCCACAGTGTTCAGCGGCTTCGCGTGCCGCAAGCCGGTCCAGTTCCGCACACACATCAGCCATGTGGCCCGATATCACCATGCGACCAACATGGGCGCGGGGTTGACCGCTTTCAACAACGCGCACCACCCGCAAAGGCCGCCGTGCCTGAAAACAGGGTTGGCTGACGGGTGTGGCGGGCCGTAAAGCGGATGGACCCACTGACCGACAGTTGACGCTAGGCGCCAAGGGGGGCTGAGACACGGCATGCCCGGACAGTAAGCGGTAAGCCCAGGATTGCAGGGAGGACACAGCCTTGCTGCGAAGGATAAAAGCGAAGTTCATGGTGATCCTTAGAAGGTCAAAACGATTACATCAGCATGGTGTTACGAATTAAACCCACGGCTAAGCCTTCGATTTCGAAAGGCTCGCCGGGCTCGACCACGATGGTTTGGTAGTCGGGGTTTTCGGCGTGGAGTTCGATCAGATGTTTGTTGCGGCGAAAGCGTTTGACGGTGACTTCGTCACCCAAACGTGCCACCACAATCTGTCCGTTCTTGGCGTCCTTCGTGGCTTGCACAGCCAATAAGTCACCGTCCATGATGCCGGCGTCTCGCATGGACATTCCGCGTACTTTCAACAGGTAATCGGGCTGGTGCTGGAACAGGCTGTTTTCTACATAGTAGGTTTGGTCGACGTGTTCTTGCGCCAGAATCGGCGAGCCAGCGGCAACGCGGCCAATTAAAGGCAGACCCAACTGGGCCATACCTGGCAAAGGCATGGAAAATTGCTTGGCGCGTGACTCGTTAATGGAGCGCAGCGTGTCGCCGCGCAGGCGGATGCCACGCGACGTGCCGCTAACCAATTCGATAACGCCTTTGCGGGCCAAAGCCTGCAAGTGTTCTTCGGCAGCGTTGGCAGATTTAAAGCCCAGTTCCGTGGCGATTTCGGCACGGGTAGGGGGCGCACCAGTGCTGGCAATGGCGGCTTGAATGAGGTTCAAGATCTGTTGCTGGCGAGCGGTGAGTTTGGGGCTGTTTAGCATGCTGACTCCTTACAGGTGGGCCGAGTCCGACTGTTTGTATGTACACACTGGTTCGGCATCCAGTAGCTGTATTTTTAACCAGTTTATTTATTTTTGCAAGTGGGAATGAAAGTGACAGTGAAAAAAGTGGTTTTTTTGGGCACTGGCGGCACGATTGCTGGTCGGTCTGTTGATCGATCGGACAACGTGGGCTATCTGTCGGCGCAAGTGGGCGTGACGCAACTGCTGGAAGGTTTGCCTGCGCTGGCCGCCGCATTGCAGGGCATCACCCCGGAGAGCGAGCAAGTTGCGCAGGTCGATAGCAAAGACATGGACTGGTCGCAATGGCAGGCGCTGTATGCCCGCGCGCTGCACCACTTACAGCGCGAGGATGTGGAGGCTTTGGTGATTACCCACGGCACGGACACGCTTGAAGAGACCGCCTTCTTTTTATCGCGGGTCCTACCGGGAGATCTTTTGGCCAGCAAGCCCGTGGTGCTGACCTGTGCGATGCGCCCGTCGACTGCAGACTTCCCTGACGGACCGCAGAACTTGTGCGATGCGGCCGTAGTGGCGAATGCGCTTGGTGCGCGGGGTGTTTTGGTGGTTTGCGCGGGGGTCGTGCACTCCGCACGGGACGTGCAGAAAGTCCACCCCTACCGCTTGGATGCTTTTAGCTCGGGGGAGGCGGGACCCCTCGGATGGGTGGAAGAGGGGCAAGTACGTTGGGTGCGCCTGATACACCAACACGGCGGCGTAAAGCCCGGTTTGCGGTGGCCAGCAGGGCCTTGGCCGCGGGTAGAGATCGTAGTGAATGCGGTGGGCATGGGCGGAGCCGCAGTCCGCGCGCTGTGCGCAGTGCCTGCTGCGCCCGATGCCCCAGTGCGGGGCATAGTTGTAGCAGGTACAGGAAACGGAACTATCAACCACGGTATGGAGGCAGCGCTTGCGCAAGCACGGGCCAAAGGCGTTCGGGTGGTGATCACCACCCGGTGTGCTTTGGGTCAACTGGTCGGCGCACGGGGGGCACCGGTGGCGGACGCCGAGTACTTGGGTTTGTCGGTAGTGAAGGCGCGCATCGCGCTGGTGCTGGAGCTCCTGGGTGAGCGCTAAGCTTCAGACGTTAAAAAGGCCGCATCTGCGGCCTTTTGCCTGGCCAACGGAGCCGACCTAGTTAGACAAAGCACCCATTACGCGGGCCGTGATCGCTTCTACATCGCCCATGCCGCTGATGGCGCGATATTTGGGAGCCGACTGGGGTTCTTGCTGTGCCCACTGCGAGTAGTAGGCAACCAGTGGCCGGGTCTGCGCGCTGTACACATCAAGACGCTTCTTCACTGTCTCTTCCTGGTCATCGGGGCGTTGCACCAGCGGTTCCCCGGTCACATCGTCCACACCGGCTACCTTGGGCGGGTTGAATTTGACGTGGTAGGTGCGGCCCGATGCTGGGTGCGAGCGACGGCCGCCCATACGTTCGATGATGGCGTCAAAGGGCACATCGATTTCAACCACGTAGTCCAGCGCCACACCGGCTGCTTTCATGGCATCGGCTTGGGGAATGGTGCGGGGGAACCCATCGAACAAAAAGCCCTTGGCGCAGTCTGCCTGGGTGATGCGTTCTTTGACCAAGTTGATGATCAGGTCGTCGCTGACCAGTCCGCCGGATTTCATGACCGCGTCGGCCTGCAATCCCAGCGGCGAGCCGGCCTTCACAGCGGCGCGCAGCATATCGCCGGTCGAAATTTGGGGAATGCCAAACTTTTGGCAGATGAATGTGGCTTGCGTGCCCTTGCCCGCGCCGGGCGCGCCTAACAAAATCAGTCTCATGGATACCCTCAGATTGTTCTAAACCGATGTGCCTGCCGTGGGCTGTGCCGCCCGCGTGTCTCCGGACAGCTTTGGCCTTGAGAATAGCACGCGCAAACCGCGATTCGCCTTACAAAAGACTCAGGTAAACCCGCGCAAAATATTACGCACCCGGTCCAAATCTTCCGGGGTGTCAACGCCAGGACCGGGTGCGCTGCCCGTCACATGTACCGCGATGCGGTAGCCGTGCCACATGGCGCGCAGCTGTTCCAGTGCCTCGGTGGTTTCCATCGGAGCCGGTGCCAGGTTGGGGAAAGCCCGCAAAAAACCAACACGGTAGGCATAAATGCCGATGTGGCGTAGGGGTGCAAGTTCTGGCAGGGCCATTTGCCCGCTCACTACGCCATCGCGCCACCAGGGAATGGGCGCGCGGCTGAAATACAGGGCTAAGCCCGCGGTATCCAGCACCACTTTCACGATATTCGGGTTGATGAAATCCGCTACCGACTCAATTGGGTGGGCTGCGGTGCCCATGGCAGCGTCTGGGTGTTCAACCAGCAACGCTGCAACGGATTCCACCAAGCCGGGGTCGATCAGTGGTTCATCGCCCTGCACATTGACGACGATATCGCCCTGGTCCAAGCCCAGGATGGCGCTGGCCTCTGCCAAGCGGTCGCTGCCGGAGGGGTGGTCCTGGCGGGTGAGGACGGCTTCCACACCATGCGCCGCACAAGCGGTCAAAATTTCGGGGCTATCTCCTGCCACCACGATACGCACGCTGTCCGCCACGCCAGACCGCACGCGCTGGGCCACGCGCACCACCATGGGCAAGCCAGCTATGTCGGCCAATGGCTTGCCCGGCAAACGGCTGGAGGCCAAGCGCGCGGGGATCAATACGGTGTAGTGCAAATCAGAGTCCCAGCTCTTCGTCGGTGAGTACCCGAGCTTCGGTTTCCAGCAGCACGGGGATGCCATCGCGCACCGGGTAGGCCAAACGGGCGCTGTGGGAGAAGAGTTCTTGCTGTTCGCGGCGGTATTCCAGCGGGCCCTTCGTAACGGGGCAGACCAGCAGTTCAAGTAGTCGTGTGTCCATGGAGCGATGATAGCTTTGCCGCGCCGGCGGCCTGCAGCAATGGGTCGAACCGGTGCCAGAAGGCCGGCTCCAATTCAAAGTCCAGCGGCACAGCAATCGCGTCTGGAGCAGTGCGCCAGAGCTTTACAGCGTCTTTTTCGGTACAAATCAGGCTGTGGCCCGCGTATTTATTACCTGTCCAGCTATCAAAATCATAGTGATCGGGTAAGGCCAGGGTCTCTTGTAGGTCCAGCCCTTGGGCGCGCAGCATCGTAAAAAACTCTTCCGGCTGGCTGGTTCCCGCCAAAGCAATCCGTGCTGGGCTGCCGGGCGCGGCCAGATCGTTCAGAGAAACCCGTGTGCCGTCTTTGCGAATTCCATAGTCCGCCAGGCGACGTTGGCCCCTCAGGCCGGAGAAAGCTGGAGATTGGCCGGTGTGCAGCGCCAGTGTGCAGGAGGGTGATTGTCCGGCGGATTTCACCAGCGCCCGCGGCCAGTGTTCGCGCAGGGGGCCAGATGGCAGCAGCCAACCATTGCCGCAGCCCCGGTCGTCAAACACACAGATTTCCACATCACGGAACAAGCCGTAGTGCTGCAAACCATCGTCGCATACCAGCACCTGGGTTTGGGGGTAACGCCGCAGCAGCGCGCTGGCCGCTTCAAACCGGCTGGGGCCGACGAAGACCGGCGCGCCGGTTTTTTGGTGAATCAGCATGGGCTCATCGCCAGCCTCGTGGGGCGGTGTGGCCGCAGTCACCTCTAGGCAGCCAGTAGAGCTGCGCCCGTAGCCACGCGACACCACACCCACGAGCCAACCCGCGGCTGTCAAATGCGCAACCAGGGCAATGGTGACGGGCGTTTTACCTGAGCCGCCGGCCACCACATTGCCCACCACGACCACGGGAATACTGACATGGTGGGACTTTTGCCATTGCCAACGATATAGCTGGCGGCGTAACGCCGCCAAGCCGCCGTAGAGCGCGGCCACAGGTAGCAAAAGGCGGGATAGAAGTCCGCGGTGGTTCCAGCTCTGGCCCAAACGCTGTTGCATTGCGGCCGGCATGGGCTTAACGGCCGGATTGCGCCGAGGACTGGGTGGCAAAGGTAATTTGGTTCAGACCGGCGCGACGCGCTGCCTCCATTACCGTCACCACGGACTGGTGCTTGGCGCTGGCATCTGCGCTGATGATGACCACGGTCTCTTTACCGGCTTTGGCACCGTCGCCCAGCGCAGCGGCCAGGGTCTCTAGGCTGCGGCCGGTGACAGCCACGCGGTTGACGCTGTAAGCCCCCTCAGCACTGACTGACACAATCATTTCCTTCGGGTAGTCCCGCTGGGCATCGGTGTCTGCTACCGGCAGGCGCAGTTGCATTTCGGTGAACTTGCTGTACGTGGTGGACAGCATCAAGAAGATCAGCACCACCAAGAGCACGTCAATGAACGGAATCAGGTTAATTTCAGGTTCGCTGACCGGGCGCGCGCGGAAGTTCATAGCGGCAGCTTTCCGGTTACTTGCGGGCGTGGCGCAGGTGGCGTGCCAGGCGCTCGGCAGACAACTCCAGTGTCAGCAAATACGCATCGACCCGGCTACGGAAATAGCGCCAAAAAATCAGCGATGGAATGGCCACCATCAAACCAAAAGCGGTGTTGTACAGGGCAATAGAAATGCCGTGGGCCAGCTGGGCGGGGTTACCGCCGGTGGAGCCGCCGGGCGCTTGCGATCCAAAAATTTCGATCATGCCGACGACCGTGCCGAACAAGCCCAGCAAAGGGGCGGCAGAGGCAATGGTGGCCAATGCGCTCAGGTAACGTTCCATGCGGTGTGCCACGGTACGGCCGGTACCTTCCATGGTGGCGCGCAGGTCCTCAGGGCTGCAGCGCGGGTCGGAGTTGAGGGCTCGCAAACCACTGGCCAGTACCTCGCCCAACGCCGAGTTTTGCTCCAGTTGCGACACCACATCAGGCCCTGGCAGGTTGGAGCGGGTCACGCTCAGCACCTCGTCCAGCAATTTGGGGGGCGCGATCTTGGCCGTCTTGAGGCTGACAAAGCGTTCAATGACAATCGCCAAAGACAGAATCGAGCAGGCAATCAGGGGCCAGATGGGCCATCCGGCGGCTTGTATGATGGAAAACAAATGGTCTCTCCGTGCGATTGAAATCGTCAGCGATTATGGCCCAGCGTTTCACGCCCACCCGCTTCCATCGCTGCTGGTTCCGCTCAATTACACCTGTTGAAACAATAAACATGCCTATTCACCGCACACGCTTCAATTTAGGAGCCTGCATTGCCCGATAGTTTCGTCCCCACATCCACAGCGCGCGTCTGGCGCGTTGGGGCTTTGTGCCGCGCGATTGCGGATGCGCTGGACGCGCGCTTCAACCCAATCACCGTGGAGGGCGAGATCAGCGGTTTTTCCCGCGCGGCCAGTGGCCACTGTTACCTGACATTGAAAGACGAGTCGGGGCAATTGCGTTGCGCGATGTTCCGCCGGGCCGCCAGCGGCTTGGATTTTTCACCCAAGGATGGCGACAAGGTCGAAGTCCGCGGGCGGTTGTCTGTGTACGAGGCCCGTGGCGAGTTGCAACTGGTGGTGGATTCCATGCGCCGGGCCGGGCAAGGCACTTTGCTGGAGGAGTTTTTCAAGCTCAAGCTACGTCTGGAGCAGGAAGGCTTGTTTGACTCTGGGCGTAAGCGCACCTTGCCAATGATGCCGCGTACCATAGGGCTGGTGACGTCATTGGGCGCGGCCGCTTTGCACGACGTGCTGACGGCTCTGCAGCGCCGTGTGCCCCATATTTCCGTCGTGCTGGCACCTGCTTCGGTTCAAGGGGCAGGGGCGCCGGCTGAGCTGAGTAGGGCGCTGGAGTCGCTGTACGCCCTCAGCCCAGGCCCCGACGTGATCTTGCTGGTGCGTGGAGGCGGGGCCATGGAAGACTTGTGGGCCTTTAATGATGAAGGGCTGGCGCGCACTATTGCCCGCAGCCCGGTGCCCGTCATTAGCGGCATTGGGCATGAGACCGACTTCACGATTGCCGACTTTGTGGCGGATTTGCGTGCACCCACGCCTACCGCGGCGGCCGAGCTGGCAGCCCAGTCCACCCAGTTTTGGCAGGACCGCACCGAACAATGGGCGACGCGACTCAACGAAATTTTGTTTGCGCACCTGGACCGCCAGGCCCAGCGTCTAGACTTGGCGGCATCGCGCCTGGGCCGACCTTCGGCTATGGCGCAGCAGCAGCGTTTACGCTTGGCTTCGGTGCAGCAAAGGCTGGGGCACGGATTAAGGACAGCCGTGCAGCGCGACCGTGTGCGCTGGGAGCGCATGTTAGGCAGGCTGACCCCCGCAGCACTACGCAGCCGCGACACCGCCAAGCGCAGGGTGGATATGGCTGGACTTAAGCTCAGCATGCTGGATCCCAGTCTGGTTTTGCAGCGTGGCTACGCTTGGCTGACCACCGAAGATGGAACGACCCTGACGCGGGCCGAACAGGCGCAACCCGGCGAGCATCTGACCGCTACCCTGGCCAATGGCAAGGTTGCGTTGGTAGTGCACGGACACCCACCCAATTAGTTTCTACAATCCAAGAGCTTTTTTGTCACTTTGAAGAGGAAATTATGGAACACACCCTACCCGCATTGCCTTACGCCATCGACGCTTTGGCGCCCGCCTATTCCCAGGAAACGCTGGAATTTCACCACGGCAAGCACCACAACGCTTACGTGGTCAATCTCAACAACCTGCAAAAAGGCACTGAGTTTGAAGGCATGACCCTGGAAGAAATCATCAAAAAGTCGTCCGGCGGCATTTACAACAACTCCGCCCAAATCTGGAACCACACCTTTTTCTGGAACTGCATGAAGCCCCAAGGCGGCGGCGAACCTACTGGCGTATTGGCCACCGCCATTACCGCCAAGTGGGGCAGTTACGCGGCCTTCAAGGAAGCTTTTGTGAAGTCGGCCGTTGGCAACTTCGGCTCGGGTTGGACCTGGTTAGTCAAGAAGGCAGACGGTTCTGTGGATATCGTCAACACGGGTGCCGCCGGTACACCTTTGACAACCGCCGACAAAGCCTTGCTGACCGTTGACGTGTGGGAGCATGCTTACTACATCGATTACCGCAATATGCGTCCCAAGTTTGTTGAGACCTTCCTCGATAAATTGGTGAACTGGAGTTTTGCGGAAGCTAATTTCGCCTAAGCGATCTGGCATAAAAAAAACCGACTATGAAGTCGGTTTTTTTTTCTCTGGTGACTCAGCGGTCAACTATCGCGATGGACTAAACGGCCGTCCGCCCAATTTGCTGCCCGGTTTCACGCCCTTTTTTGTAAACCATCCTTGATTCATCTCCAGCACATAGCGTACCGGCTTGGTGGAGCAATGTGATTCGGTGGTCTGCGGTTTCATATTTTCCAAGTTGACGATGGTGCCGTCGTCAGCTACAAAGGCAGCGGTTAGTGGAATGCGGGTGTTTCTCATCCAGAAACATTGCACTGTGGGCTGTTCAAACACAAACAGCATGCCTTCGTTCATGGGCATTTCGTCCCGATACATGAGGCCTACGGCGTGCTGATTTTGCGTGATGGCCACCTGGGTATCGATTTGATGAATGCCCGCCGTAAGCGTGATGCGCTGGAGACCCATTTGCGGTGATTCATCTGCAGTGGCAGTGCCTGCCGCCATCACCAGCAGCGTGGAGAATACGCTAGTCCAAAAATTCTTCATCGTAGAAATGGCAATCAAAGTAATGGAGGGTGTAGAAACTATTTTCTTTGATTATCGTAATCCCAAATCCCCATGGGCATCGGTGAATTGTTTAGGGCTAGAATTTCCCTCGACTTCAGATGGCGCATGGGCTCGCTGCATGATGCTTCACACACCAAAACACCCGGAGACCGATTTCATGTACCAACACATCGTAGTTCCTGCAGAAGGCCAGAAAATAACGGTCAACCCAGACATGTCGTTGACCGTCCCCGACCAGCCTATCGTTCCTTTCATTGAGGGCGACGGAACTGGTGTGGATATTACGCCAGTGATGTTAAAAGTGGTGGACGCCGCTGTGGCCAAAGCCTACGGCGGAAAAAAGAAAATCCATTGGATGGAGGTGTATGCCGGTGAAAAATCAACCAAAGTCTACGGCCCTGATGTGTGGTTGCCTGAGGAAACCTTGCAAGCGCTGCGCGAGTATGTGGTGTCCATCAAAGGCCCGCTGACAACCCCGGTAGGGGGCGGCATCCGCTCCCTGAACGTCGCTTTGCGCCAAGAGTTGGACCTGTATGTTTGCCTGCGCCCGATCCAATATTTTGATGGCGTGCCCAGCCCGGTGAAAGAGCCGCACAAAACTAATATGGTGATCTTCCGTGAGAACTCGGAAGACATTTACGCCGGTATCGAATTTGAGGCGGAAAGTGACAAGGCCAAAAAGCTGATCAAGTTTTTACAGGACGAAATGGGTGTGAAGAAGATTCGCTTCCCGAACACCTCAGGCATTGGTATCAAGCCGGTGTCACGCGAAGGCACCGAACGCTTGGTGCGTAAAGCGATTCAGTACGCAATTGACAACGACAAGCCCAGCGTGACCATCGTGCATAAAGGCAACATCATGAAGTACACCGAAGGTGGCTTCCGCGACTGGGCCTACGCTTTGGCACAAAGGGAGTTTGGTGCAGAACTCATTGACGGTGGACCTTGGTGCAAATTTAAAAACTCCAAGACTGGCAAAGAAATCATCATCAAGGACTCAATTGCAGACGCCTTTTTGCAGCAAATTTTGTTGCGCCCGGCCGAGTACAGCGTGATTGCTACGCTTAACCTGAATGGTGACTACGTGTCTGACGCGCTGGCGGCGCAAGTGGGCGGTATCGGTATTGCCCCGGGGGCTAATTTGTCGGACTCAGTTGCTTGCTTTGAAGCCACGCACGGTACTGCACCCAAATACGCAGGAAAAGATTACGTGAACCCAGGCTCTGAGATCCTGTCGGCTGAAATGATGTTGCGCCACATGGGGTGGGTTGAGGCTGCAAATCTCATCATTAGTTCGATGGAGAAATCCATCAAGAGTAAAAAGGTGACCTATGATTTTGCTCGCCTGATGGAAGGAGCGACCCAAGTCAGTTGCTCTGGCTTCGGTCAGGTGATGATCGACAACATGTAATTTAAACAATGCGTGGTTTGGCGTCTGTCAGGCGCTGAGTCCGCGATGGCCGCCCTTACCTGTGCAGGTTCGTGGCGGTTTTTTTTGGATCAGAGCTTGAATGTGGACCGAGTGTCTCCAATTTCAGTGCATGCCACGGAAACTCAGGGCACCCGATAAAATGAGAAGCATGGCAACCAATAACCCGAACCAACCCCCTGAGCCCCCGATTGTTCCGCCCCGCCGAGAGTCTGGCGGCGCGGTTGTACTGGAGCGGCGTACCGAGCGCGTCAAGCCGCCATCCATGTATCAGGTGCTGATGCTCAATGACGACTACACACCTATGGAGTTTGTTGTCGTCGTGATTCAGGAGTTTTTTGGAAAGGATCTGGCGGCTGCTACGCAGATCATGTTGAAAATTCACCTCGATGGCCGCGGCGTGTGCGGTGTCTACCCCAAAGACATTGCCGCTACCAAGGTTGATCAGGTGTTGGAGGCTGCCCATAAGGCTGGGCATCCGCTTAAATGTGTCAGTGAGCCCGTGGATTTGTAAATGCTTTGCCACACTGCGGCACGGCCAACTAAAACGGTTTACAGTTAATCATCAACGCAAGGCAAAAGGAACCCACATGATCGCCCAAGAATTGGAAGTCAGTCTGCACATGGCGTTTGTGGAAGCGCGTCAACAACGGCATGAATTCATCACCGTCGAGCACTTGTTGTTGGCATTGCTGGACAACCCCAGCGCCGCTGAAGTGTTGCGAGCCTGCTCCGCTAACGTCGACGACTTGCGCAAGTCGCTGACTAACTTCATCAAAGACAACACGCCCCAAGTGGCGGGCACCGATGATGTGGACACGCAGCCGACGCTAGGTTTCCAGCGCGTGATTCAACGCGCCATCATGCATGTGCAATCCACAGGCAGTGGCAAAAAAGAAGTGACAGGCGCCAATGTGCTCGTTGCCATTTTTGGCGAGAAAGATTCGCACGCGGTGTATTACCTCCACCAGCAAGGGGTGACCCGTCTGGACGTGGTGAATTTCATTGCCCACGGCATTAAGAAAAACGATCCGCCTGAGGCCGCAAAGTCTAGCGAAAGCCCATCTGAGGCGGAAGAAGGCGGCAGCGAAAAGAACGAGAAGGCTTCGCCGCTGGAGCAGTACACCGTGAATCTGAATCAGCTTGCCAAAGAGGGCAAGATCGATCCGCTGATCGGACGCGAGTACGAAGTCGAGCGCGTGATTCAAATCTTGTGCCGCCGTCGCAAAAATAACCCACTGTTGGTGGGTGAGGCAGGCGTGGGTAAAACTGCTATTGCCGAAGGCTTGGCCTGGAGAATTACCCAAGCCGATGTACCCGAAATTTTGGCGGACTCGGTCGTCTACTCTTTGGATATGGGTTCCTTGCTGGCGGGCACCAAGTATCGAGGTGATTTTGAGCAGCGTCTCAAAGGCGTGCTCAAGGCTTTGAAAGACAGGCCTAATGCGGTGCTGTTCATTGATGAAATTCACACCTTGATCGGTGCAGGTGCTGCCTCTGGCGGCACGCTGGATGCATCCAATTTGCTGAAGCCTGGTTTGAGCTCCGGTCAACTGAAGTGCATAGGTGCAACTACGTTCACTGAGTACCGCGGTATTTTTGAGAAAGACGCAGCTTTGTCACGCCGCTTCCAGAAGGTTGATGTGGTGGAGCCGACGATTGATCAGACCGTAGAAATTTTGAAGGGGTTGAAGTCGCGCTTTGAAGAGCACCACAACGTCAAGTACGCTGTGGCCGCTTTGCAAGCTGCCGCTGAACTGAGCGCCAAGTACATTAACGACCGCCATTTGCCCGATAAGGCAATTGACGTGATTGATGAAGCCGGTGCTGCCCAACGCATCTTGCCGCCAAGCAAGCGCAAGAAAACTATTACCAAGGCGGAGGTGGAAGAAATCGTGGCGAAGATTGCCCGTATTCCCGCGGCCAATGTGTCCAACGACGACCGCGGCAAACTTAAAACTCTTGAGCGCGATTTGCGCAACGTGGTGTTTGGTCAAGACAAGGCACTGGACGTGTTGTCCTCCGCTGTGAAGATGGCGCGCTCAGGTCTGGGCAAGGGCGACAAGCCGATTGGCTCTTTCTTGTTCAGCGGCCCTACTGGTGTGGGTAAAACCGAGGCTGCAAAGCAGCTCGCGTACATCATGGGAATCGATCTGATTCGCTTTGATATGAGCGAGTACATGGAGCAGCATGCGGTGAGCCGCTTGATTGGTGCGCCTCCAGGCTATGTGGGCTTTGACCAAGGCGGTTTGCTGACTGAACAAATCACCAAGAAACCGCATTGCGTGTTACTGCTCGATGAAATCGAAAAGGCGCATCCAGCGATCTTCAATGTGCTGCTGCAGGTCATGGACCATGGCACGCTGACGGATAACAACGGACGCAAAGCGGACTTCCGCAACGTCATCATCGTCATGACGACCAATGCGGGCGCAGAGACGATGAACAAGGCTTCCATCGGATTTACGAATCCGCGTGAAGCCGGCGACGAAGCAGCAGATATCAAACGTTTGTTCACGCCTGAGTTCCGCAATCGCCTGGATGCGATTGTGAGCTTCAAAGCGCTGGATGAAAACGTGATTTTGCGAGTGGTTGATAAGTTCTTGCTGCAGTTGGAAACCCAGCTGGCGGATAAGAAAGTGGATGTCACCTTTACCGACAAGTTGCGCAAGCACTTGGCTAAGAAGGGCTTTGACCCACTGATGGGTGCGCGTCCTATGCAG
Organism: Burkholderiales bacterium; assembly: GCA_025363275.1. GTDB lineage: Bacteria > Pseudomonadota > Gammaproteobacteria > Burkholderiales > Burkholderiaceae_C > Allorhodoferax. The sequence continues at coordinate 19,177 of JANYEE010000085.1, forward strand.
CGCTTGATTCAAGACACTATTCGCCGTGCGCTGGCTGACGAACTGCTGTTCGGACGCCTCACCGATGGCGGACGCTTGACCGTGGATCTGGACGACAAGGATGAAAGTAAGACGGAAGTGTTGCTGGACATCCAGCCGCTACCCGAGAAGAAGGGCCGCGCCAAACCTGAAGAGGCAACTGCCGGCTAGCGCGATAATCGCCCAGTCTATTCGGGGTGATTACAGAATAAGGGCTCAGTTCTTCTCGAACTGGGCCCTTATTGTTTCAATGCGCGCACGGTTGACGTTGAAGTCTTTGCGTCCGATACGGCTGGCGGAGCGCACATGGATTACGTGGGCTTCACGGTCTAAGGCAAACTCCACATCGTCTGTGAATTTGAGCAGAGCCGTGGTGCTTTGTGCGTATAGGTATTCGGGCTCCTGGGCAATAATGACCACGCCATCGGTGTCCCGCAAAAGATTCATCAAGCGGGTCATCGCCTGATCGGCATCGCCGCTGAATTTGAGTGGTTGAATGCTCGCAAAAGCTTGCTGGGGGTGGTTGGGGTAAAGATCGGCCTGGCTGCTAACACTGTTGGGCGTCAGCGCGGGCGGTTTGAGGCGACCATCGCGGACACCCAGATCCGAGGGAGCCCGGCCGCGCAAAAAGCCCAGTTGCCCCAGCAAAAATAGTGCAGCGACCAGGCCCAGGATCGAAGCAACAAGAATCCAAACAATGCGCATATCGAACCTCTTCTACTATCAAAAAACCCGCGGGTGCGGCGCTGGGCAAAGGATATCTGATAACGCCAGAGTTCTTGATCTTTATAACCTTTAAAACCTTTGCAATCAGTCATTCGTCATTGACATTGGCAGAATGCTGCTGGGCTGGTCGTGTACGCAAGAAAACTGATCGAATAGGCTGTATTTTTGGACAATTGGCCCTTGCACTGCCCGAGATATCAACATGCACACCCTAGGATTGTTGGTTGGGAAACATCACGCCCCAGCGCCCGTCCGCTCCTTTGTGAAATGTGGAGCCCTTGATCGTGTGCAGTTGACGCGCCAGCAACCAGGGCGAGGGCGGTCACGGACAATAGCAACTCCTTCATGGGTGGTTGCGTAATTCGGAACCTCCCCCACAATCAAGATAACGCGAATCGTTCGCAATAAAGTGTTATGAGCTCATCGTTATTTACCAAGGTTAATGTTTTGGCCGCGATAGCCATTTTGGTCGCATTAACTGGCTGTGGGAGCGCACCCGTGTCGCCAAACACAGCAGCAGTGCTCCCCGTGAAGCCGACAGAGCCACCAATCAGCGTGATGCCTATCCCGAAGATACCGCCTCGCATTGGGCTGGCACTAGGTGGCGGCGCTGCGCGCGGGTTTGCGCATGTGGGCGTGATTCAGGTTTTAGAAGAGGCCGGTATTCGTCCCAATCTAGTCGTCGGCACGTCTGCAGGCAGCTTGGTAGCCGCCATTTATGCCAGTGGCAAAACCGGCGCCCAGCTGCAGCAGATTGCGCTGACGATGGAAGAAGCCACCTTCACGGACTGGACCCTACCGATCTTTAACAACGGCATGTTGCGGGGAGATGCATTGGCCCGTTACGTGAACGGCCAGGTGGGATCTAAAGTGATCGAAGAGATGCCAATACCCTTGGGCGTGGTCGCCACCGATTTGCAAACCGGCCAGGGCATGCTGTTTCAAAGGGGCGACACCGGTACGGCGGTACGAGCTTCCAGTGCGGTACCCGCGGTTTTTCAGCCTGTCAAAATTTCAGGTCGCGAGTACGTAGACGGCGGCTTGGTGTCGCCGGTACCTGTACGCTACGCCCGCCAAATGGGTGCTGAGCTGGTAATAGGCGTCGATATTTCCAGCCCGCCTGAGGGCAATATAGCCAGCGGGATGCTGCAAATTCTGTTGCAAACCTTTTCCATCATGGGCAAAAGTATCAACACCCTTGAGTTGAAAGAGGCTGACGTGGTGCTGCGTCCAGCCTTGAATGGCGTGGGGAGTTCGGACTTTGGTGCGCGTCGGCGTTCTATTGAGGCGGGCCGCCAGGCCATGCTGCAAATGCTGCCGCAACTTAAGGCGGCCATTGCCGCCAAATCTCACTAAGAGCGTTGGAATTCACAGCAAAAAAAAGGCCTCGTCTTGCAACGAGGCCTTGAAGGGATCCCTGAACCTGAAGGTTTCGAAAGGACCCGAGGAGACAAACGGTAGAAAAACAATGAATCGTTCTTCAATATCTGAATTATCTCAGGGTTTTCCCTTGGTTCTTAGAGAGCACACTCAAAAACCAGAGGAACCTTCAACTTAACGCTTTTTCGCGGTGGTCTTAGTCGCGTTGGTCGCTGTTGCGGCCACGGCATTGAAGTTGGCTTCAGCGACTTCAGTCGCTTGTTTGACCGCTTTTTGAACCGATTCCAACGCGTTGTTGGCAGCAGCTACAGTGCTTTTCATGATGGCAACAGCGGCTTCGGAACCAGCGGGTGCATTCTTGGCGGCGTTGTCCACTAGACCCATGAATTTCTTCTGGGCATCAGAGGCTTGGCCTTCAAAGTTCTTGCTGAATTCAGCAGCAGAACCGGTAGCGATGTCATACAGGTGGCGGCTGTAAGCGGCGGTCTTCTCGGCCAGGGGCTGGAACAGGCCGGATTGCAAAGCCAACAGTTCTTGTGCGTCTTTCACGCTCAACAGCGACTGGGTGTGGCCGGATGCCTCAGACAAGGCTGCCTTGGAAGCAGTCAGGTTCAGCTCAACAATTTTTTCGACGCCTTCGAAAGCCTTGTTGGTCAGGCCAAACAGGGTTTCGATGTTGGCTTTGTGGGATGCCATTACTTGTTCAACGGTCAGCATAGTGATTTCTCCAGAAATTAAGGTTAAAAACTCGTTATCTGCGCCGTAACCGGCTGTCTCACCGAATTAATGTTGCAGTGCAGCATGGACTAATTATAGGGATATCAGTGGGATACGCAAGCATTTTTTGCTGCATTGCAACAAATTGGTACAAATCACCTAAACCCGGCATTTGTCATGCCCCGGACATGTGGTTCTGCAGGCTGGCAAAATCAGGGCTACAGGATAGCCCCATGACAAGTAGCAGCAACGCAAAACCCCAAGCCGAACCCCGCGGTGCCTACCGACACTTCCAAAGTATCACCACCCGCTGGTGCGACAACGATGCCTACGGCCACGTCAACAACGTTGTCTACTACAGCTGGTTTGACACGCTGGTCAATACCTTCCTGATTCAGCAAGGCGCATTGGATATCCACCACGGCACAACCATTGGCCTGGTAGTGGAAACGGGTTGCAACTACTTCGCATCGCTGGCCTTTCCTGAGACCGTGGTACTGGGCCTGCGCCTGGCGCACCGGGGCCGAACCAGTGTGCGCTACGAGATCGGGGTATTTGGCGCTGATGGCCTCATGGCCGCCAAAGGGCATTTCGTGCATGTGTATGTTGACGCACGGACCCGCAGGCCCACGGCCTTGCCCGACAATCTAATACATATTCTGGAGGCCTTGCAATGAGTCTGTCTACCGTCGACGAAGCGATCACATCCCGCAGTTCCATCCGCGCATTCACGGCCCAACCGGTACCGCGTGAAACCCTGACGCATCTGCTGGAAGTGGCCAGCCGTGCACCGTCGGGCACCAACTGCCAGCCATGGCGTGTGTATGTACTCCAGGGCGCTAGTCGCAATGCGCTGGCGGATAAGGTGTGCGCCGCCCATGATGCGCTGCGAGCCGACCCCAGCTTGGCCTCGCACTATGCAGAGGAATACGACTACTACCCGCAGCAGTGGGTGAGCCCGTATATTGACCGCCGTCGCGAGAATGGCTGGGGTCTGTACGGCTTGCTGGGCATTGGCAAGGCCGATAAGGACAAGATGCACGCCCAGCACCAGCGCAACTACCGCTTCTTTGACGCGCCGGTGGGGCTGATGTTCACGGTAGACCGAGTGATGGGCCGGGGTTCGCTGGTGGACTATGGCGCGTTTTTGCAAAGCATCATGGTGGCCGCGCGCGGTCATGGGCTGCATACCTGCCCCCAGGCGGCTTGGAACGGATTCTCCAGCATCATCCTGCCGCATATCGGCGCGCAAGCGTCTGAAATGCTGGTGTGCGGCATGGCACTGGGTTATGCCGATACCTCGGCCACGGTCAATAGTTTTCACACGCCCCGGGTGCCGGTGGCAGATTTCACGACCTGGCTGGAGTAACTTGCTAGCCGCTATGAATTTAATAGCTATCCAGTTAATAAATACCTGGGCTACAGGCCGTTTTGGCATGTAATTGACTCAAAAAACGCGTACCAAGCATGTCCAGCACCTCCAAACCCCGTGTCCTCGTCACACGCGCTATCTTTCCCGCCGTTTTGGCGCATTTATCGGCCCACTGCGAGGTGGAGTCCAACCAGGACGACACCCTTTGGGTCCCCGCCGAACTGGCCAGCCGTCTGCAGGGCAAGGCCGGTGTGTTGACCACATCCAGTGAGGCCATCAGCGCCGATTTGCTGCGCCAGTGCCCTGATTTGCGCGTAGTGGCCAACATGGCCGTGGGCTACAACAACTTTGACCTGCCCGCTATGACGGCAGCGGGCGTGCAGGGTACCAACACACCCGATGTACTGACTGAATCCACCGCCGACTTTGGCTTTGCGTTGCTGATGGCCACGGCCCGCCGGATTACCGAAAGCGAGCATTTTTTGCGCGCCGGGCAATGGAGCCGTTGGCGCTACGACCTGTTTGCCGGTGCCGAGGTGCATGGCAGCACGCTGGGCATCATCGGCATGGGGCGCATCGGCCAGGGCATCGCCCGCCGGGCGCACTTTGGCTTTGGCATGCGGGTGGTGTATCACAACCGGTCCCGGCTGGATGACCGCACCGAAGCCGACCTGGGTGCCACTTACCTGAGCAAAGAAGATTTGCTGAAGACGGCCGACCATGTGCTGCTGGTGGTGCCGTATTCCGCAGCGTCGCACCACACCATTGGTGCGCCCGAGCTGGCGCTGATGAAGCCCACCGCCACGTTGGTCAATATTGCGCGCGGTGGCGTGGTGGACGACGCTGCGCTGGCCGATGCGCTGCGCGAGCGGCGCATTGCCGCGGCGGGCTTGGATGTGTTTGAGGGCGAGCCTGCCGTACACCCTGGCTTGCTGCAGGTGCCCAATGTGGTGCTGACGCCGCATATCGCCAGCGCCACCATCACCACCCGCACGGCCATGGCGCAACTGGCGGTGGATAACCTGATTGGCTACCTGGTTCATGGGCAGGCACTTACGCCCGTGAACACGTTGCCGGCTGCCAGTAAAGACAAGGTTTCCCATTGAACGACTTGGTCATTTGGCTTCTGCTGGGGGTAGGCCTGGCAACACTGTTGGCGGTGGTGTGGGTGGGTTTGGCGCTGCGCAGCCACAACGACGACAACGGGCTCCTGGAGGCCCAACAGGCCCAGGAGACCGCGCGGCAAGAGCTGCTGACCCTGGTGCGCGGCAATGCCGAACGCCTGGATCGCATTGAGCGCGAGCTGCGCCGCGAGATCACCGAGTCGGCCCGCGCAGGCCGCCAGGAGCTGGCGCAAAACCTGGCGGCTTTTCAGCAGACCCTGGTGCAGCAAAGCGGCGAAGCCACGCGCACCCAAAACACGCAGATCGACGCCTTTGGCCAGCAGTTGGCGCTGCTGCAAAAGACGCTCTCGGACACCCTGACGAATCAGTTATCTGGCTTGAGCGAATCCAATGCGCGGCGCATGAACGAGGTGCGCGAAACGCTGGAGAAGCAACTGGCACAGCTGCAAACCAACAACGCGGCCAAGCTGGACGAGATGCGTGCCACGGTGGATGAAAAACTGCAGGCCACGCTGCAGGCCCGCCTGGGCGAAAGCTTCAAACAGGTGGCTGACCGCCTGGAGCAGGTACACAAGGGCCTGGGCGAGATGCAATCGCTGGCCCAGGGTGTGGGCGACTTGAAGCACCTGCTGACCAATGTAAAAACCCGCGGCATATTCGGCGAAGCGCAGTTGGCCAGCCTGCTGGAGCAGGTGTTCGTGCCTGACCAGTACGCCGTGCAAGTGGCCACCCGGCCGGGCAGCAAGAACGTGGTCGACTTTGCCATCAAGCTGCCGGGCAAGTCCGACAACGGCGAGCCGCTGTGGTTGCCGATTGACGCCAAGTTTCCGAACGAAGACTACGAGCGCTTGCTGGACGCCCAGGGCCGCGCCGATGTGCTGGGTGCCGAGGCTGCTGGCAAGGCGCTGGAAATGCGTATCCGCCTGGAGGCCAAATCCATCAGCGAAAAGTATGTGGAGCCGCCGTACACCACCGACTTTGCGATTTTGTTTTTGCCCACCGAAGGCTTGTACGCCGAAGTGCTGCGCCGCCCGGGGCTGATGGAAGGCTTGCAGCGCGAGCACCGCATCACGCTGGCCGGGCCCACTACCTTGTTGGCCATGCTCAGCTCGCTGCAAATGGGCTTCAGAACGCTGGCGCTGGAGAAGCGCTCCAGCGAGGTCTGGCAGGTGCTGGGCGCGGTCAAAACCGAGTTTGGCAAGTTTGGCGATGTGCTGGCCAAAGTGAAGGCGCAGACAGAGACGGTGCTCAAAACTATCGACGGCGCAGAGACCCGTAGCCGCGCTATGGGCCGGGCGCTCAAAAAAGTGGAGGCCTTGCCCGACGCGCAGGCCCAAGCCTTGATTCCTGCGGATAAAGACTTTGACCGCGAAGCTGAGCTGCCAGGTGTGGGCTTATGACTGAGACCAGCCACAACCACAACCACTACCACAAAAACACCCATGCCAAGGCTTGGACGCTGGCCCGGCTGATTGTTGGTCAAGTGTGCTTGCACGGCGCCATGGCAGGCATGCGCATGGCTGCCCCCTTGCTGGCGCTCAAGGCGGGGCACAGTGCCTTTGCTGTGGGCGTGCTGTTGGCGCTGTTCTCTCTCACCCAGGTTTTTTTGGCGTTACCTGCAGGTCGTTTTGCCGATCGCCACGGCCTGCGCCGCCCTATCAGCCTAGGCGTGGTAGCCGCCACGCTGGGCGCGGTACTGCCGGTGGTGTGGCCGCACTTTGCGGTGCTGTGTGTCAGCGCTTTGCTGATGGGTGGTGCCAGTGGCGCTGCGTCCATCGCGCTGCAACGTCATGTGGGCCGTTTGGCCAGCGACACTACCGAGCTGAAAACCCTGTTCAGCTGGTTGGCCCTGGGGCCTGCGATTTCTAATTTTGTGGGTCCGGTGCTGGCCGGGCTGTTGATTGACTACGCCGGTGTGTGGCTAGGCGGCAGTGCAGCCGATGCGCGGGGTTTTCAGATGGCCTTTGTGGGGCTGGCGTTACTACCGCTGGTGACCTGGTTGCTAGTGCGCCAAACTCCCGAGTTGCCCAACGTTGTGGTCAACCAATCCGTGCGCCAACCTCAGGTGTGGGACCTGTTGCGCGACCCTCAGATGCGTCGCTTGTTAATGGTGAACTGGCTGCTGTCGAGTTGTTGGGATGTGCATACCTTCGTCGTACCCGTACTGGGGCACGAGCGTGCCTTCAGCGCCTCCGTGATTGGTGCCATCTTGGGTAGCTTTGCTGTGGCCGCTGCCGTAGTCCGGCTGGCTATTCCCCTGCTGGCCTCCCGCTTGCAAGAGTGGAAGGTGGTGACTACTTCCATGCTTGTTACAGCCACGGTATTTGCCGTCTACCCCTTAATGTCCACGCCTATCAGCATGGCTCTGTGCTCCATTATTTTGGGTTTTGCCTTAGGGGCCGTGCAGCCCATGATTTTGAGCACATTGCACCAGATCACGCCGCATGCCTTGCATGGGCAGGCGCTGGGGCTGCGGCTCATGGTGACCAACTTGTCCAGCGTGTTGATGCCCATGCTGTTTGGAAGCGCCGGGGTTGCCGCTGGTGTTTCGGTAGTGTTTTGGACCATGGGGTCGATGGTGGCCGCAGGCTCACGCGCAGCATGGCGGCTGCGGCCCTGATTCAGCGGCCCAGTCCACTCATCAGTCCTGTGATAGTTGATAAAACTCGCGAATGATGCGCCAGGCATCGTCTGGGTCATCACTGTAGTGAAACAAGTCCAAGTCTTCGGGTGATACCGCTCCTTCTTCCACCAGCACCTCAAAATTCATCAAGCGCTTCCAATAATCGGTACCAAACAAAATGATGGGTACCGGTTTGGCCTTGCGGGTTTGCACCAGCGTGATCACTTCAAACAGTTCGTCCAGCGTGCCAAATCCACCCGGAAACGCCACCAATGCCTTGGCACGCATCATGAAATGCATTTTGCGCAGTGCAAAGTAGTGAAATTTGAAACTCAGAGAGGGCGTCACATAGGGGTTGGCACTCTGTTCGTGGGGCAGCGCTATGTTCAGGCCTGGCGTCAATGCCCCCATTTCATGGGCGCCACGGTTGGCGGCTTCCATGATGCCTGGGCCGCCGCCAGTGCAAATGAATAGCCGATCTCTCAAAGGTTTGCGAGCGCTGTAGCCCGCCACCAACCGCGCAAACAGGCGGGCCTGGTCATAGTGCTTGGCGTTGCGGATATGTCGCTGCGCCAATGCCAGCTCGGTGGCATCGCCACTAGCGGTGGCCCTGGCAAGAGCCTCTTGTGCCCCTTCGGGCGACAAGAAGCGCGCGCTGCCAAAAACCACCACGGTGTTTTCCACACCTTGCTCTGCCTGATCGATATCGGGTTTGAGCATCTCCAGTTGCATGCGCAGGCCACGGGTTTCCCGGCGCAGCAGAAATTCGGGGTCGGCGAAAGCCAAACGGTAAGCGTCGGCTTGCAATAGATTGCCTTGATCTGCATGGGCTTGCAGATCGGCCCAGGCATTGGCTAGGCGGCTGACTGCCAGGTTTTGTGTGTTTTCCATGCCCGCATTATTGCTGCAAGCCAAGGGCCGCATTGAAAAAACAAAAGGCTCCCAAAGGAGCCTTTTGCATCTGGCGCTGCCATACGGCAGCGCGCACATTTACACCCGCTTGCGGTATTCGCCGGTACGTGTGTCGATCTCGACCTTGTCGCCTTGTGCCACAAAAATGGGTACACCGATCTCAAAACCAGTAGCGATCTTTGCGGGCTTCAAAACCTTGCCGGAGGTGTCGCCCTTCACGGCGGGCTCAGTCCAGGTAATCTCGCGCACCACGCTGGTCGGCAGTTCCACAGAAATAGCCTTGCCGTCATAGAAAACGACTTCCACTTCCATACCGTCTTCGAGGTAGTTGAGTGTGTCTCCCATGTTCTCCGACTCCACTTCGTATTGGTTGAAGTCTGCATCCATGAACACATACAGCGGGTCAGCGAAGTAGGAGTAAGTGCAATCCTTCTTGTCCAGAATGACCTGGTCCATCTTGTCGTCGGCCTTGAACACGACTTCGGTGCCGAAGTTGGCGATCAAGCTCTTGAGCTTCATTCGCACGGTGGCCGAGTTGCGGCCGCCGCGGCTGTATTCGGTCTTTAGCACAACCATAGGGTCTTTGCCGTGCATGATCACATTGCCGGCGCGGATTTCTTGAGCGATTTTCATAAAGTAACAGGAACAGCTGCAGCTGTCAGCGTGTGTAGGCCGCAAACTGCGGCGGGGGCGTGATTTGCCCGGTTGGGGTCCGGCAAATTCAGCAAAGCCTCGGATTTTATCGTTTTTTCAGCACGAACCCGATAAGTTGCGTCGTGAGATCGTCCGTCTGCAGGAGTTGGGCCTGCAAGCCTTGCACTGCGCTGTACCAGGCGCCCAGCTCAGTGGGTAGCCATTCAGCCAGATCTGCCTCTGACGTTTGACTCTCTATCCCGTTCCACAGCCGGTGAAATTGCACCAGGCTGGGTGGCGCCTTCAGCACGTCCAAAAACGCCATCAGCTTGGCATGGTGGGCATCGTCATTCTGCGGGTAGATGTGCCATACCAAGGGCTTGCCCGCCCAGATGGCACGCACCAGCGAATCTTCGCCGCGTACAAAATTCAGATCGCAGCAACGCAGCAATTCGTCAAACTCGGTCTGGCTCAGCGGGGACAAATAGGTGACCTGCAGTGGGCAGTGTGCGGCGAGTGGGCCAATTGTTGCCAGCGCGGATTGCACCGCCTGTGTTGCGCGCCCTGCCGAAACGAGGAGCCGCGTGCTGAACGGCTGCACTGCCCAGTGGCGCAGCAGTGCAGCAAGCAGTGCGGGTTCGTAACAAAACAGCGAGACCAAGTATTCATCGCGCCACGCGATGCCATGCTCCGCCAACCAGCATCGTTTTGCGTCTGTGTCACCCCAATGCTGTTGGCTACCCAACAACCCAGGCTCACGCAGCAGCCCGCCTGTGCCTTGCGTGAAGCCAGGGTAGAAAAAATACTTGGTGTGACCCGTCGCTGGCCCCTGCATCACCGGCGAGGGCAAGGCGTGTGCACGCTCCACGTAAGCCTCTGCCGACAGGTACTCCAGATTGATCCAAACCGGGAAATTTGAGCCATTTAGGTCTGAGGCCCTTGTGGAATATGCCTGAGTAGCTATGAATTCAGGAGCAATTTCGCAGCCAAATCCTTCTACCCAGACATCTGCGGGCTCCAACTTCGCCAGGCTCGGCGCGTGGTGGGTCTGCTCCCACCGCAAGACTCGCACGCCTGGCCAGTCACCTTGCAAAGCGCCCGGTGCCATCCACTGCAAAGCTGAAGCATCGTCCACCCACAGGCGTACGCGGTGGCCGCGGCAGGCCAAGTCGGCGCTCAAGCGCCAGCACACACCCAGATCGCCAAAGTTGTCGATCACGCGACAAAAAATATCCCAAAGCAGAGGCGTGGGGCAAGGTGTGGGCTGGGCCGTGGTCATAGGCTGAATTGTCTATCTTGTCCAGGGCGCGCCAGATGCGCGCAGGATTGAGCACAATACCGCCCCATGACCCCTGTGCATTCAGAAGAACTTTTACGCGAAGTCGCGGCGCTGCCGCCGCTGCCCGGCGTGTACCGCTACTTTGATAGTGATGGCCAGGTTCTGTACGTGGGCAAGGCCATCAGCCTGAAGAAGCGCGTTTCGAGCTATTTTCAGAAGAACCATGGCGGTACCCGTATTGGGCACATGGTCAGCAAAATTGTGCGACTCGAGACCACGGTAGTGCGGTCTGAGGCCGAAGCGCTGCTGCTGGAAAACAACCTCATCAAGACGCTGAACCCCAAGTACAACATCTTGTTTAGAGATGACAAGAGCTACCCGTATTTGAAGATGTCGGGCATGGTGCCTGTGGCGCGCAAGGGGGAAAACAGTGTTAATGCTTCAGTGCCCACGGGTGGCACTGCGACACTTAAACCCGCTGCCCCCGGTGATTTTTCCCGCGTCTCGTACTACCGTGGCGGCGTAGAAAAGAAGCACCGCTACTTTGGCCCGTACCCCAGCGCCTGGGCAGTCAAAGAAGCAATTTTGCTGATGCAAAAAGTTTTTCGGCTGCGCACCTGTGAAGACTCGGTGTTTAGCAACCGCACGCGGCCCTGTCTGCTGTACCAAATCAAACGCTGCTCTGCACCTTGTGTGGGGCACATCAATGCCGCCGACTACGCTGGCGATGTGGCGAACGCAGAAAAGTTTTTGCGGGGCGATGCCCGAGAAGTGCTGCGCGGACTGGAAGCCAGAATGATGGCGCACGCTGATAAGCTGGAGTTTGAGCAGGCTGCCGAGTTACGTAACCAGGTAGCTGCACTCTCCAATGTGTTGCACCAGCAGTCGGTGGACAACGTGCTCGACCGCGACGTTGATATTCTGGCGGTGAAAGTGCAGGGCGGCAAAGCCTGCGTGAACTTGGCAATGGTGCGCGGTGGTCGGCACTTGGGTGATCGACCGTACTTCCCGGTGCATGTGGAAGATGCCGTCAGTTGGCAAGACCTGGAGGAGGATAACGGCCCTGCGGTCTCTGTCGAGGCCCAAGTGCTGGAAGCCTTTTTGGCGCAACACTACATCGGTATACCGATGCCTGGCACGCTGGTGGTAAGCGAACCGGTGCGTAAGGATTTGCTGCAAGCCTTGTCGGAGCAAACTGGCGTCAAGGTCAACGCCGTGCACCAGCCACGCGAGCAGCGGCGCGCATGGCTGGACATGGCGCAGACCAATGCTGCGATTCAACTGGCGCGCTTGTTGGCAGAGGAGGGCTCGCAGCAGGCCCGCACCCGTGCGCTGGTCGAAGCGCTGGATCTGACATTGGAAGACCTGGAAGAGCTCCGGGTTGAGTGTTTTGACATTTCGCACACCGCGGGGGAGGCCACACAGGCCTCGTGTGTAGTGTTTCACCACCACAAGATGCAAAATTCGGAATATCGGCGTTTCAATATTGAAGGCATTACTGCGGGGGACGACTATGCCGCCATGCGCCAGGTACTGACGCGGCGCTACAGTAAGGTGGCCGAAGCCTATGCCGAAGCCAAGAAGGCGGGTCAAACGCCCACCGGTTTTGCCCGCATGCCCGACCTCGTGCTGGTAGACGGCGGCAAGGGCCAGGTGTCCATGGCGCGCGACGTGTTTGAAGGTCTGGGCCTGGATCTGTCGTTGATTGTGGGTGTAGAAAAAGGCGAGGGCCGCAAGGTGGGTTTGGAGGAGTTGGTGTTTGCCGATGGGCGCGACAAGGTGTATTTGGGATCGGACTCTGCCGCGCTAATGTTGGTGGCGCAAATCCGTGATGAAGCGCATCGCTTTGCCATCACAGGCATGCGCGCGCAGCGGGCCAAAGTGCGTGTGGGCGGCAGCAAATTGGAAGAAATTCCAGGCATCGGTCCTAAGCGCCGTGCGCGTCTGTTGCAAAGGTTTGGCGGGGTCCGGGGTGTGACCTTGGCCAGTGCCGAAGATTTGGCCAGCGTCGAAGGAATCTCCCGCGACTTGGCTGACGAAATCTACCGAGCACTGCATTAGCCAGGTTGGCCGTGCCACAATGCCGCCATGTTTTTGACGATACCCACCATCATGACCTGGACGCGAATCTTCGCGATCCCTTTGATCGTCGGTATTTTCTATTTGCCAGAAGCCTGGATCAGCCCGGGTAACAAAAATCTAGTGGCCACCATCATGTTTGTGGTTTTCGCGGCCACTGATTGGCTGGATGGCTATTTGGCACGCAAGCTTAACCAAACCTCCGCCTTTGGCGCTTTCCTCGACCCGGTAGCAGATAAATTTTTAGTGTGTGCCTGCGTGCTGGTGTTGGTGCATCTGCAACGTACCGATGTATTTGTGGCGCTGATCATCATTGGTCGTGAGATTGCAATCTCCGCGTTACGCGAATGGATGGCCCAGATTGGTGCGTCCAAGAGCGTAGCTGTGCATAGGGTCGGTAAATTGAAGACCGTCGTGCAGATGGTGGCGATACCGTTTCTCTTATACGACGGGCCTTTATTTGGTGTCATCAATACTCACTGGTGGGGCAACGGATTAATTTGGGTAGCTGCGGTTTTGACAGTGTGGTCCATGGTCTATTACCTGCAGAAGGCACTTCCTGAGATTCGTGCGAGAGCACATTAAACAAGCCCCGACACGGTGCGTCATGCAGTCGAATGCCAGCTACCAGGCTGTATTTTTCTTAGCATACTTTTTCTTGCACTCATCGCCAACTTGCGGTCGGAAAACCGACTAGAATTTGTGCTCACATCATGTAAAAGTGCGAGCGTATTGACAGGCGGTGCTCACGTCGCTGTAATGGAAGCCTGTGCTGAAATTAGTCAATTGGAGTTTCAATGTGCGGGGTCAAGCTCTGCAAGATCTCCGGGCGAAATGGCGCAACACCACGTGACTAAAAATATAGATTTGAAGAGACATTTCAACCAACGCTGCTCGCACTCAAGGGGTCCTTGTGAATAAAACTGAACTGATCGAACATATTGCAAAACATGCCGACATTTCCAAGGCCGCGGCGACGCGTGCATTGGAATCTACGATTGGCGCCGTAAAGACCACACTCAAAAAGGGTGGCACGGTATCGTTAGTAGGATTTGGTACATTTGCCGTCGGCAAACGCGCAGCCCGCACGGGTCGCAATCCGCGTACTGGGGATGCGATTAAAATCAAGGCTGCCAAAGTGCCGAAGTTCCGTCCTGGCAAAGCATTGAAAGATGCGTTGAATTAAATTTTTGGTTTCAGGTGGGGTGATTAGCTCAGTTGGTAGAGCGGCGCCTTTACACGGCGTAGGTCGGCGGTTCGAGCCCGTCATCACCCACCACCCACCTAAAGGCGAACATGAATGTTCGCTTTTTTTTTGTTATCCGGAGAAGTAGCGCATGTTTGACTTTATTCGCAAGTACATGAAGGTGATTGCGATCCCTTTTTTCTTGATCATCATCCTGGCATTCGTATTTCAGTCTGTGGGGGGCTATTCGGGAATGACAGACAAGGCCGCAACAGTGGCCACCGTTGGAAGTGCCAAGATCACCCAGAGCGAGTGGGACGCAGCGCATAAGAACGAAGTGGACCGTATCCGTGCATCACGCCCGAACGTCGATGCCAAGCTGCTGGATTCTGAACAGGCCCGCTACGCCACTCTGGAGCGGCTGGTGCGTGAAAAGGTTTTGGCAGAAGCGGCCACGCAGGAACACTTGATCACCACGGACGCTCGCCTAGCTAAAGAGCTGCAACAAGACGCCACGATCGCTTCCTTGCGCTTACCCGATGGCAAGTTGGATATGGATCGTTACAAACAGCTGGCTGCTAGTCAGGGATTGACGACAGAGGGCCTTGAAGCCCGCGTGCGCGCAGATTTGTCAGTCCGACAAGTAGAGTCGGCAGTATCAGCTACCGCACTCACGCAACCTGCGCTGGCCGATGTGACTTTGAACGCATTCTTCGGCCGCCGCGAGGTCCAGATCGCGCGCTTCACGCCCGCGGACTACAGCGCCAAAGTAATCCCATCAGACTCTGAAATTGAGGCGTATTATCAGGCCAACCAAAAGCTGTTCCAGGCCGAGGAGTCGGCGGCGATTGAGTACGTCGTTCTGGATATGGATGCAGTCAAAAAGTCTATCACTGTGAGCGACGCTGACCTTAAGTCCTACTACGAACAAAATGCGGTACGCCTGAGCGGTAACGAGCAACGTCGTGCGAGCCACATCCTGATCGCAGCTGCCAAGGATTTGCCAGCGGCAGAACGCAAGAAAGCCAGAGACAAGATTGACGCGCTGTTGGCTGAGGTGCGCAAGACACCGGCGGCATTCGCAGAGTTGGCTCGAAAAAACTCTCAGGACACTGGATCTGCACCTGCGGGCGGCGATCTGGACTTCTTTAGCCGTGGAGCCATGGTGAAGCCTTTCGAAGAGGCTGCATTCGCCATGAAGAAGGGTGACATCAGTGACGTGGTGGAGTCAGATTTTGGCTACCACATCATTAAGGTGACCGATATCAAAGTGCCGCAGCAAAAGAGCTTCGAAGAACTGCGCAACAGTATGGAATCCGACTTGCGTACTCAACAGGCTCAACGCAAGTTTGCCGAGGTGGCAGAAACTTTCACCAACGGCGTGTACGAACAGGCCGACAGCCTTAAGCCTATCGCTGAGCGTTTGAAGCTGGAAGTGAAGACGGCGGCCAACCTGCGCCGTACACCCACTGCTGTTGTGACTGGGGTGCTTGCCAACCCTAAATTCCTGGCGGCGGTTTTTAGCGCTGATTCGATTGAGAAGAAACGCAATACTGAAGCCGTTGAAGTGGGAGCCAACCAGATCGCTGCAGCACGCATCACCCAGTACATGGCTGCGCGTACCTTGCCGTTAGACGAAGTGCGCGCCAGCGTGAAATCCCGCTTGGTATTCAGTCGCTCTGCTGACATGGCTAAGGCAGACGGTGTCGCCAAATTGGCCGCATGGAAGGGTGGTGCTGAGGCCAGCTTGCCCGCAGCCATCGTGGCGGTCCGCGGCCCGGGTAGCACTATCTCTGGCACGTTGCTCGACGCGGTCTTGCGTGCTGATGCTACAACCCTACCTGCGTGGACCGGCATTGATTTGGGTAACCAAGGCTACGCTGTGGTGCGCATTAACAAGGTGATGGAGCGAACACCTGTGGCGCCTGAGATGGCTACGCAGGAGCGCGGTCAGTACACCAGCGTCATCGCTAGGGCCGAGAGCGAAGCGTATTTCCAATTGCTTAAATCTCGCTACAAAGCGCAGATCAAAGTTGCAAAGCCTGCCAAGCCATCCGAAACCAAACCAGCCACTGAATAGCGGCGAAATGTCGCTATACTCTAGGCCTTGCGGTGGCTGTAGCTCAGTTGGTAGAGTCCAGGATTGTGATTCCTGTTGTCGTGGGTTCGAGCCCCATCAGCCACCCCA
>JANYEE010000103.1 GCA_025363275.1 Burkholderiales bacterium
CTCACCGTGGGCAGCCTGTCGGACCTGAAAAAGGTCAAAAAGGAAATAGCCTTGCAGGCGGAGCGCGCCGCGCTGGCCGCCAAGCTCGAAGCCCAAATGGCCGCGCAGCGAGCCACAGAGGCGCACCTGCGCGCTTCGCAAAGCAATCTGTTTCAGGCGGCCATTGGCAAAGTTCAGCCTTTGGAAATGTCGCCCCGCGCCCAGCTCAAAGGCGCAGCCCCCGCCCCCATACCCAAACAAAAAATGCTGGACGACGAGGCGGCGGTGCGCGAATCGGTGAGCGATGAGGTCGACATCACCAGCTTGCTGGACACCGACGCCGACCTGAGCTACCGCCGCCCCGGCGTAGGGCCCGATGTGCCACAAAAGCTACGCCGCGGCGTGTGGAGCATTCAGGCCCAGGTGGACTTGCACGGCCTGCGCACCGACGATGCGCGCGAGGCTTTGGGCAAGTTCATCCGCAATGCGCACAAACAAGGCATACGCTGTGTGCGCGTGGTGCACGGCAAGGGACTGGGCTCGCCGGGCAAAGCGCCGGTGCTCAAGGACAAGACCCGCCGCTGGCTGGTGCAAAAATCAGAAGTGCTGTGCTTTGTGCAAGCCCCACCCATGCAAGGCGGCAAGGGAGCATTGCTGGTGCTGCTGCAGCCTATTGGTTTGTAGAACAGACCATGTAGCGCGGCCTGCGGCTGCCCTTGACTTGTTAATATCTGTAGCTACAATAAATTTGTGCGTTTCACATTCGATCCAGATAAAGACAAGCTGAACTTGGCCAAGCACGACCTGTCGCTTTCCTTCGCTGAAAAACTAATCTGGGATGAAGCGTATGTTTGGATTGATCCACGCTACGCATACGACGAAATGCGAACGATTGGACTGGTGCCCGAGGGCAACACGTTGTATTACGTGGCATTTGTGGACCGTGGTGACGCGCGCAGAATCATTAGCCTGCGCCTTGCAGAACGACGAGAGGTGAAGAAATATGTCGAAAACATCCAGTAAACGGGTCATCTTGATGCCATCGGTCAAGAACAACGCAAAGATCGTTGCGGCGGCCAAAGCAGATCCGGATGCGAAGCCCATGACAAAGGCGCAGCTAGATGCACTGGTGCCTATTCGCGCCGCACGCGGTAGGCCCAGGGCCGAGAATAAAAAGCTGCTGCTCTCTGTGCGCTACAGCGTCGAGGTGGTGGAGTATTTTCGATCCACCGGCGAGGGCTGGCAGGCGCGCATGGACAGTGTGCTGCGTCAATATGTGAGCAAGCATGCGCCCAACCAGTCGCCTACTTAGTTGGAACGGAGAAACACTCCCATGAACGTCATTGACACCAGAGTCGCCAACATCCACGAACTGAAGCTGGAACACGCGACCAAGGGCGACAAGTTTGAATCCCAATCGGTACGCATAGGCCCGCTGCTGGGGGCCAAAGACCTGGGCTACTCCTACGATGTGGTGCCGCCGGGCAAAACCTCATGTCCTTTTCACAGCCACCGTGGCGAAGAGGAAATGTTCTTCATCGTGCAAGGCGAAGGCCTGCTGCGGTACGGCAGCGAGACCCGCAAAATCCGCGCGGGCGATGTCATCTGCTGCCCCACCGGCGGCCCCGAAACGGCACACCAAATCATCAATGACTCTGAGGCACCACTGGCCTATTTGTCCGTCAGCACCATGCTGCCGGCGGAAGTGTGCGAATACCCCGACTCCCAAAAGATCGGCGCCTTCGGCGGCGGCCTGAGGCACATGACGCACACGACTCATGACCAGGACTACTGGACTGGTGAGGTATGAGGGCTGTGGAATGAGTAATTTTTTGGGCTAAGGACGGACGGGGGCAGGCTTCGGTTACCCGAGCGATAGCAGGCACTCCTACCTTCACGCTGTGGTGAACTCCTACCAAAAACGCAGTTCAGGTGAGATCATCGTGAAATGTCAGTTCTAAACTATCGCTTCTCGAGTTGTGACTCTATGAAAGTCAGTAGTCTCAAAATTACACAGTGCGATGCTAAAAACTAATGAAGATCTCATAGCGCTATTTGTGCTCTCGATTATTTTTATGCCCGGGCGGTGGGGACTGG
>JANYEE010000187.1 GCA_025363275.1 Burkholderiales bacterium
AGACGTGGCACTGCGCACATCTATCGCAATGGCGACGCGCGCGGCACGGTGCCTCTGCTCCAGCTCCAAAAATGCCAATAGCAGCTCGGGTGGCAAGTTATCCACGCAATAGAAACCCACGTCCTCCAGCGCGTTCAGCGCTACGGATTTGCCCGAGCCCGACATACCAGTGATTAGCACAATTTCCATTACAAACCTGCCTGCAGCATTTCCTTGGCATGGGCCAAGGTGGTACCTGAGAGTTTTTCGCCACCCAGCATGCGGGCAATCTCTGCCACGCGCTTTTCACCCACTACCGCAGCTACGGTGCTGACGGTAAAGTTGCCTTGCAGTTGCTTGGACACCACCAGGTGGTGGTTGGCGCAAGCAGCCACTTGGGGCAGGTGGGTCACGGCTAACACTTGGCGGTCGGCACCCAGTAGTTGCATCAAACGGCCTACGGTCTCCGCCACCGCACCACCCACACCCGAATCCACTTCGTCAAAAATCAGGGTTTGTGCGGTGCCCAGTTGGCTGGTGGTCACCGCAATGGCCAATGCCATACGCGACAGCTCACCGCCCGATGCCACCTTGCCCACCGGTCGAGGCGTGCTGCCGGCATGACCAGCGGCCAAAAATTGAATCTCCTCCAAGCCACTCTGCATGGGCTGTGTGACCGGCTCTAGCGCAACCTGGAATTGCCCGCCCTGCATGCCCAGGCCTTGCATCGCTTGGGTGATGGCTTTCGCCAGCAAAGGCGCGGCTTTTGCGCGCGCTTTAGACACCAGTTTGGCTTCGGCCGTATACGCCATGTGGGTCTTCTTTTCTTGGGCTTGGAGTCCCTCCAGATCCGCGGCAGCGTCCAGTTGGGCCAGCTCGATTTTCCAAGATGCCAGCAGCTCGGGCAATTCTTCGGAAGGGCGCTTGTAGCGCCGCGCCAGCGACACCCATTGGCCCAAGCGCTCATCCAGTTCGGCCAGGCGTTGTGGGTCCAGTTCAGTGCGGCGCAGGTATCCCCGCAGCGTGTGCACCGTATCTTCTACCTGAGCAATACTGCTGGCCAGCACATCGGCCGGGTCTTTGAATTCGGGCTCAAGATGGGTTTGGTTTTGCAACTGCTGTAGCGCGTGATTGAGCAGGCTCAGCGCATTGCTCTCCTCGTCTTCCAGCAGCTGCAGGGCGCCAAGGGCTGCGTCCATCAGGGCCTGCCCGTTGGACAGACGGCTGTGGTGGATATTAAGTTCTTCCCACTCATGGGCCTGGGGGTTGAGCTTGTCGACCTCTCCAATCTGCCAGGCCAGGCGCTCACGATCGCGTTGCAGCGAGTCTTGTGCTGCCATAGCTTGGGTTAGTGCAGTCTGGGCTTGGCGCCAGGTCTGCCAGGCGCTGGTCAGGGCTTGGGTCGACACTTGGGCATAGGCATCCAAGAGGCCGCGTACCGCGTCGGGTCGGGTCAGACTTTGCCAGGCGTGTTGGCCGTGAATGTCCAGCAACTGCTCGCCCAGCGTGCGCAGCTGTTGCGCAGTAGCCGGGCTGCCATTCACCCAGGCCCGGCTCTTGCCTTGCAGGTCGACGGTGCGGCGCAGCAGCAGGGTGTCGTGCGCATCAAACCCCGCTTCCAGCAAGAAGCTGTGCACATCGGCAGGGGCGTCAAATTCGGCGCTGACATCGGTGCGGGCTGCGCCCTCGCGTATCACGCCGGTGTCCGCGCGCGAGCCAGTTACCAGTTGCAGCGCGTCAATCAAAATGGATTTGCCGGCACCCGTCTCTCCGGTCAATACCGAAAAACCTGTGCTCAGGTCCAGTTCCAGCTCGCTGACGATGACAAAGTCCCGCAGCACAATTCTTCGTAACGCCATAGTCAGGCCACTCCCTCATTCCAATGCAGTTTCTTGCGCAGGGTGTCAAAGTAGGTCCAGCCCTTGGGGTGTAAAAAGCGCACTTGGTATTCTGAGCGCGTCACCACAATGCGGTCACCATGCATCAGTGTGGCCAAAGACTGCATATCAAAGTTGGCACTCGCATCGCGTCCTGCTACGATTTCGATAGCTATCTCGGCAATGTTTGCTAAGACTATGGGTCGATTTGACAGCGTATGGGGCGCAATGGGTACCAAAACCCAGCCGGGAATGCTGGGGTGCAGCAG
>JANYEE010000210.1 GCA_025363275.1 Burkholderiales bacterium
CACCACCTTGGCATGGGGAATTCCATACGAACGCAGCAGATTGGGGTCTAGCACCACTTGGTACTGGCGCACCATGCCGCCCAGGCTAGCGACTTCCGCCACATTGGCAACGGACTTCAGTTCAAACTTCAGAAACCAGTCCTGCAAGGCGCGCAATTGCCCCAAATCCAGATGGCCGGTGCGGTCCACGAGGGCGTATTCGTAAATCCAGCCCACTCCGGTGGCATCAGGACCTAGCGACGCCGTGGCACCTGCAGGCAGCTTGGATTGCACTTGGTTGAGATACTCCAACACGCGAGAGCGGGCCCAGTACAGGTCGGTCCCGTCTGCAAACAACACATACACGAAGGAGTCACCAAAGAACGAGTAGCCGCGCACCGTCTTGGCACCGGGCACTGACATCATGGTGGTCGTCAGCGGATAGGTGATTTGGTTTTCCACAAGCTGAGGTGCCTGGCCGGGATAGCTGGTACGAATGATGACCTGCACGTCGGACAGATCGGGTAGCGCGTCCAAGGGTGTTCTGACTAGGGACCAGATGCCGGCCGCCACCAGCATGGCGGTGGCCAGCAACACCAGAAACCGGTTGGCCACAGACCAGCGAATGATTTTTGCAATCATGGCTTGGCTCCAGCCGCGGTAGGCGTGACCCGTTCCAACTGGTAGGCATCGCCCTGTTGCGTGAATTCAAACTTCACTTGCGAGCCCACCTTCAGGTCCTTGGACATTCCGGCCTTGGGGGCCTTAAACGGCATCGTCATCGCACCCCACTGAATGGAATCAATCGGACCGTGGGAAATAGTCACTTCATCCGCGTCCATCGCAACCAGCTTTCCATTTCCCACATGCACTTGCGGGGTCGCCACAGCCGGTGTGCCGGAGTCAAGGCGACTCAAACCTGATTTGAAGCTGGCTTCCGAGTCCAGCAGGAACTGCCCCGAGGCCACCACCTTCTGGCCCTCGGACAGGCCAGACTTGACTTCCACGTCAGAGCCATTTTCGCGTCCGAGTTGGATTTCTACGGGGGTGTATTTGCCATCAACGTTCACCACGATGACAACATTGCGCTTGCCAGTGGCAATCACCGCCTCCTGCGGAATGACCAGTACCGGTGCGGAGGACGGTTGCTGGAACGTCACTCTGACGAACATGCCAGGTTTGAGCATTAACCCCGGGTTGCGCAGTTCAATGCGGGCCTTGAGCGTTCGGGTTGCCGGGTCCACATCCGGCAGGATGGCGGAGAGCTTGCCTGCAATGGAGTCCGGCATTCCTGTGACAAAAACTTCGGCGTTACTTCCCACGCGAATCTGGGATGCGACTGCAGCAGGCACGTCCGCCATGATCCAGACGTTGCTCAGATCGGTTATGCGGAACAAGGTCATACCCGGCGTGACCATCGCGCCATCGCGCACGCCCAGTTCAACCACCACTCCCGAAGTGGGAGCCACCAGTGAGAAGCGCGTTTGAGCAATGCCCGACTGCTCTGAGCGGGCAACGACGTCGTCTGCAATGGAGAGAAGGCGCAGGCGCGCACGGGCTGCATCTACGAGCGCTGGACCGGCTTGCGTGCGTCGAATGCCCAAGTATTCTTCCAGCGCCGAAGCCCATTCGGGGGCATAGATGGTCGCTAGCGTCTGCCCTTTGCGGACTGAATCGAACACTGCACGGACCTGGAGCCTTTCGACATAGCCCGTGATACGGGACTGAACGACTTCTGTACCGCGCTCATTCTGAGCGACCACGCCCACAGCCTCCAGCGGGGACTGAATGTTGACCTTACGGACCATGGCTGTGCGCATGCCGAGGTTTTGCGCAACTCCCGAGGATACAGAGACGCCAGCGCCAGCCGCCTCGTCGGCGTAAACGGGTACAAGTTGCATGTCCATGAAGGGTGACTTGCCGGGCTTGTCAAACTTGGTGGCAGGCACCATAGGGTCGTGCCAGTACAAAACGGGACGGCCTGTTTTGGGGTCCAACTTGGTATTTGCCCCGGACGACATCGCCGCATCTTCCCCAGGAGGCAAAGGCGTCGCATGCCGCATTCCGAGTTGATACGCGCCCATCGCAATACCGGCGGCAGCGAAGCAACTCAGTGCGATACGTGTAGTTGTTTTCATGGTTGTGCTCCTTCGGCGTAAACGTATTGCAGTTGTGCCCAGATTCGGGCGGTCTCGCGCTCCACGTCGAGCACCTGAAGTTGCGCTTCCACTTCGGCGCGGCGAGCTTCGAGAACAGGGGCCAAACTGCCTTGGCCTGCACGGTAGGCCGCCAATGACAATTCGACACGTTGGCGCATCACGGGCAGCAATGTTGAGGTCAAACGCTTGCAACGCACTATCAGGCTCTGCCACTCCGCGTAGCTGGCATGCACAGTGGCCTGCGTCTCACGTACTACGTCGTCATGCTTGGCTTGTGCCTGCTGGGCCAGCGCTTGCTTGGCAGCAACTTCACGGTCTTGTTTGTTCGCCATGTTGGTAATCAGCGGAATATTGACCCCCACCGACACCATGTTGGAGTAGGCGCTACCACGCTGGCTGTAGGAGACTTCCCAGCTCCAGTTCGGCTTTTTGGCGGCTTGGGTGATGGCAAGGTCGGCCTGGGACATGTCGCGCTCGCTGGCGC
Source organism: Burkholderiales bacterium (assembly GCA_025363275.1). Lineage (GTDB taxonomy): Bacteria > Pseudomonadota > Gammaproteobacteria > Burkholderiales > Burkholderiaceae_C > Allorhodoferax. The sequence goes on from JANYEE010000210.1 coordinate 2,623, forward strand.
GTTCACGAACGGCGGGAGCTTTGGCGGCAATATCCGGGTTGGCCAGGTCGATGGACAGCTTGTCAGTGTCGGGGATGTCACCCGGTGTTCTGGCGGCGTCCGGACCCAGCCAGCGTTGCAGCACGATGCCTGCCACGCGCTCCTGCTTCTGGGCTACTGCTATTCGGTCCTGCGTCTGCAGAAGTGCCGCGGTTGCCATGGGCAGCTCGATTGGCGTTGCCTTGCCTGCGCGAAGCTGGGCGTCAAGGGTCCGAATCTGCAGCTCGATTTCTGATTCCAGGGTCTTTAAAAGCGCGTAGGACCGGACGGCGTAGTAGCGCTCCAGCCAGGCTGTGGCGACATCTTGGCGAATGGTCGCCTCCAGGCTGCGCTGCGCAGCCGTCTGGCGCAGGGCATCGAGCACCATGCGCCGGCGTATCAGGGCCCTTTTTTCTGTAGAGACATACTCCTGGGCGATACCGATGCGACGCTGCGTCATGAAGTCGTTGGTCAGACTCCAGCTATCGGGCCCGTTGACTGGCAGGTTATCGACGCCCAGCCTCAAGACAGGGTCGGGCAGCTGACTTCCTGCTATGGCTGCCTGCTGCGCGGCCAATACGCCTTGGGTCGCTGCGTCCAGCGACGGAGATCGGGTTGTGGCAATGCGCAGGGCTTCATCGAGTGACAGCGGCGTAAGGGTTTGTGCGTGCACCAAGGATACGGCCGCAACCGACCAAAAAGTAGCCCAGCAGGCAGCGCTTGAAAAACGTAAAGACATGACAACTCCAGAAACACAGGGCGAAATTCGCCAGACGGCGCGGGGTTAAGCGCGCCACTTTGTGTCTAGGAGTGGGTTAAATACGCAGCCGACCGGTGCGTAAGAAGGCGGGCGTGCAATCCGTTCGAACTTGCGGTTCGGTTCGCAAATCAACCGTGTAGGCTGGGGCTATCGACGCTAAAGACGGCAGCACCAGAAACAAGACCAGCGCAGGCTGAAAGTCAGGCGCCTGCACCGTGGCAACACTCTGGTGCCCCTGGTCACAGTGCTGAATGCAAAGCGCAGACGGTCCAGATTCGTTCTTCATGCCCATTTCCGCACAGGGCATGCCAGCCATGTCGACAGACATTTGCGCCGTCGGCTGCCCGCCCGGCACGGCCCACAGCGGGCAGGCGTAAGCGGACAGCGACAGTTGGGAAAAGACGATTCCCAACAGCGCAATCCAAGCATAAAGCGGCTTGCCAAAAATTTTCATTGCATGGATTATTGCAGGTGCGCTATTTTGTGTGTGAATCCATCTGACGTAGCAGACTTGGGTAACTGTTTGACAGACGCCACGAACGATCCTGACGTCGGCAGGCTTACCGCTAGCTTCCAAACGCAGGTGTGGGTCAAGAAACCAACGCCCCGTCCCCCATCTGATGTTGGTACCACGCATGAAAGTGCTGCATGCCGTCTTCCATTGGGCTTTGGTACGGTCCCACTTCGTTATCGCCCCGCGCGTACAAGGCCGCGCGGCCTGCATCCATACGCTCGGCAATCTCGTCGTCCTCAATGCAGGTTTCCATGTAGGCAGCCTGCTGCGCTTCTACAAACTCTCGCTCAAATGCGGCGATTTCTTCCGGGTAATAAAACTCGACCATGTTCATGGTCTTGTTTGGACCCATGGGGTGCAGTGTGGACACGGTCAGCACATGCGGGTACCACTCCACCATGATGTGTGGGTAGTACGTTAGCCAGATTGCGCCTTGCTTGGGCGGCACGCCGCCACGGTAATTCAGCAATGCGTTTTGCCAGCGCTCATACACGGGTGAGCCACCGGATGCATCGGCTTTGCCCAGGCGGTTGGCCACACCCACAGTTTGCACTGAGTAGTTGTCGTGCATTTCCCAGCGCAGGTCATCACAGGTCACAAACTGGCCCAGGCCGGGGTGGAAGGGACCTACGTGGTAGTCCTCCAGGTACACCTCAATGAAAGTTTTCCAGTTGTAGTTGCACTCGTGCATTTCTACGCGGTCCAGCACATAGCCCTCAAAGCTGAGGTCGGCCCGCGGGCCCATGTCCGCCAGCTGGCGTTCCACGTTGACGCCATTGGCTTCAAACAGCAGGCCGTTCCACTCCTGCAGCGCGTAGTTGTTCAGGTTCAAGCAGGGGTCGTAGGCAAAGTGGGGAGCACCAATCAGCGTGCCGCTATGACTGCCGTTACCACCCGCATGAGCGCCGCTGTAGGTCCAACGGTGCAGGGGACAAACGATATTGCCGCTGCTCACTCCGTGGGCGTTGTGGGTCAGCGAGCCCCGGCCCTTGAGCATGACCGCTTGGCGGTGGCGGCACACGTTAGAAATTAACTCGATTCCACCGGCGTTGCGCACCAGTGCGCGGCCCTCATTTTCTTGGGGAAGAGCGTAATAGTCCCCTGCGTTGGGTACGCTCAGCGCGTGCCCCACATAGCGGGGCCCGTGTTGGAAGATAGTTTGCATTTCCCGCGCGTACAGCGCGGCGTCAAAGTAGCTCGATACGGGAAGTTGTGGCTGGGCTTTGTTAGCTCTTGCCGGCGCCCGCATGGTGACTACATTTGCGGGCGTTTCCCAGGCAACTGGAAAAGTGTTTTTGCGCGGATTTTGCACAATCTCGGTCCTTGTGGGATGCAAAAAACCCCCTGGGGAGGGGGCTTGAAGGGCAGTTACCTCGAGAGCTGCCGGATGCTGATTGTAGCTGGGCCGCTGCGCCGTGCGGTCAAACACGGTGCTTGAGGGAAAACCCGTCTAGAGTGCTGTCTCTAGCTTCCTACAATGTCCTGAGCCCGACGCAGCTCTAAACCGCTTGGTGCCGTGCAGGCCTGCTGAATTGTTAATTACTACTCGGAGTACAACTATGGATCGTCGTTTAATACTGAAAAACGCTGGTATTGCGGGCGTTTTAGCGGCAGGGGCAGCGCCTGCGGTGCATGCCCAACAAGCCATTCGCTGGCGTTTGGCATCGAGCTTTCCCAAGGGTCTGGACACGATCTTTGGTGCCTCAGAGTTGTTTGCCAAACAGGTCAAGGCTATGTCGGGTGGCAAGTTTGAAATTTCGGTACATGCCGGCAACGAAATCATGCCGCCCATGGGCGTGGTGGATGGCGTGCAGCAGGGCTCAGTCGAGTGCTGCCACACAGCGCCCTATTATTTTTATGGCAAGAACGAGGCCTTTGCATTGGGCTGTGCTATCCCGTTTGGCCTGAACAGCCGCCAAATGACCGCGTGGATGTACGAAGGCAATGGCCTGAAACTGATGCGTGAGTTCTACGCCAAGTACAACATAATCAGTTTTCCTATGGGTAACACAGGTGCTCAGATGGGCGGCTGGTTCCGTAAAGAGATCAAATCGGTTGCCGACCTCAAGGGCCTGAAGTTTCGCGTCAGCAATTTGGCGGGCAAGGTGCTGGAGCGCTTTGGCGTGATCCCGCAAACGCTGCCTGGTGGCGAGGTGTACACCGCCCTGGAAAAAGGCACGATCGATGCCGCCGAGTGGGTCGGGCCCTACGACGATCTGAAGCTGGGGTTTAACAAAGTAGCACCTTATTACTACTACCCCGGATGGTGGGAGGGTGGTCCCCAGCTTGACTTGCTGGTCAACCAAAAAGCTTACGACGCCTTGTCGCCAGAAAATAAGGCTATCTTGGAATCAGCAGCCAGCTACGCGCACGTCGATATGCAGGCCAAATACGACGGCCGCAACCCGAATGCGCTGAAGCAATTGGTGGGTGCGGGTACCAAGTTGCGGCCTTTCCCGGCCGATGTGATGACTGCGGCTTTCAAAGCTTCGAATGAAATCTACGAAGAGTTGAACGCCAAGAACGAAGACTGGAAAAAGATCTTCGCGGATTTTTCCAAGTTTCGCGCAGATTCGAATCTGTGGTTCCGGTTTACCGAAGCCCGGTTTGATACTTTCATGCAAAACCAGAAGCTCTAAACCATTGCAACCGTTGAGGTTCAGTCGCGCGCGGTGGGCTTGGCAGCTCCTCGCGCGTTCTGTAGTTCGGA
>JANYEE010000230.1 GCA_025363275.1 Burkholderiales bacterium
GCCCATGCTGGCGCTCATGTCCACGTTTTGGTCCTCCAGCACCATCGGAACTTCAAACGACTTGGCAATGTGTTGGGCCACGGCCACCGCGGTGTCTGCATCGCTACCAATCAAGATCACCGCAAACTCATCGCCCCCCAGACGCGCCACCATGTCGCCAGAGCGCATCTCGCGCTCGGTCAGGCGCTTGGCCACGGCGATCAGCAGTTGGTCGCCAAAGCTATAACCGAGCACGTCATTGACGTGCTTGAAGCGGTCCATGTCCAGCATGATGACGGCCATATTTTTCTCTGGCCCATTGCCCGCATCCTGCGCAAACTTCAGCATATGGGCCTGTACCGCTTCACGGAACTGCGCGCGGTTGGGCAGGCCGGTCAGGCGGTCCCAATACGCCAATTGGCGGATTTGATCTTGCTGCGCGCCAATGTTGATCCGCATCGCGTCAAACGCCAAGGCCAGCCCGCCAATCTCGTCCTTGCGGTCGGTGAATTCCATCGGCACGTCATACCGACCACGGCCCATGATGTCCGCCGCACTGACCAGCGCGCGCAGTGGCGTAGTAACCCGGCGCGCGGCAAACACGCTGCCCACCGCAAACATCACCACCCCCAGTGCGGTAATCCAGGCCAACGCCACTTGGGCCTGGCGAAACGGTGCCACCACCTCATTGAAAGAGCGCAGCAGCAAAGTGCGCATTTGGCCCACGTGCTCGCTATCCAGATTCACGGTGCGGGCCATCAATAGATCACCTGGCACCGACAACTCTGTGATTGTCAAATCCCGCGACACCAGGCTTTGCAGTGCCTCGCCCGTGAGCGTGCTGGATACCAGTTGACTGGGCTCACCCGGCACCTGGCTAATCAGGGCCAAGTGCATATCGGACAGCGCGCGCATATCCTCGAGCAGCTTCTCGTTAATCGGAAACCCCATCAAAACCCAGCCCACCACTACGGGTGCCTTCAGGGGAACCAGCACAAACTGGTAGGGCACGTGGCCCACCAGTACCACTTGGCTGCTTTGCACTTGCCGTGCCGGGGCGCCGATCAGCCGGGCCAGCATGGGTTTAATCTGGTCACCATCCTGGCCTTCGCCAATGGCACGCAGGGCCATGCTGGTGTCCAAAAGGGCAGTGACGGTAGCACCCATACGCGCGCCGTGGTTTTCTAATACGGACCGAATGGTGTCTAAATCCTGGCTATTGACGGCCTCACGGAACCCATAGTCAGCGGCCAACAGGGTTGCACCCTGGCTCAGTTTCTGGGCGTTTTGATCGAGTAACCGCCGCCACACCCGCTCCCCCACTTGCAACTCTTGCTCCACTTGGCGCTGCGCGCTTTGCTCAATGCTGGTACGCACCACACTGAACACAGCTGCCTGCACCAGCAGGAGCAGTAGCAACGACAAAGCGACAATGCGCGAAGTTAAACCCCATTGGCTGGGAGACCACTGCAGCGTCATGGGGTTAAACCTGTCAGCCGAACTGTCAGGTTAGCGGGCACGCTGCCCACTGTCAGCGCCTGGTCCAGAGCGGGCGCCCCTACCGGCAGGCGCGAGTGCCAAACCCGCAACCGGTAGTTGGCAGGAGGCACATCGGCCAAAGCGGTCATGCCCAAGCTGTCCGACAGGGCGTAATACGGCGTATCTACGACCACAATCCACGCGGCCATGTTGTCATGAATATTGCAACCCAGAACTGCAATGCCCGACTTATCAAACACGACCGGGTTGGCTGGCGTACCGGCAAACAGCTTGAGTTCAAACTTTTTGATCGCAGAAAACGAATACACGTGGTGGCGCACGGTGTCGCGGTTGGGGAAGCTGACCGCAGTTCCAGTCGGCACGATCAAAACGCTGGGCGTAAATTGACGGCCGACTTGGGCCATATCCGCTATCTGCAGCGGTTTGAAAAGTTGCCGGGCTTCACGGGACTCTAAAAACACCGCAGCGCCCGCCAAGGCCTTTCCTTCGGAGTCCTGGACCTGAACCCGCACGCTCACCGCGTGGGCGGAGCCCACGACCAAAGCGCACGCCACACCTGCAAGAGTAAATTGTTTCATTGCCTTCTTTCACTGGCCCTGCAGCCAACCCAACGTGAGGTTCAATACGCACACTGTAGCGGCACCAACACCCCATTTCCCTGACTGCCAACCATGACAGTATTGCTACACATCGCACAGCATACCGTGGGCTCCTGTCACTCGCAACCCGGTAGGGTCAAACTTGCAGGGGATAATCGAAGACACATGGCACTTATCACCTTACTTGACGCCCAGCTGGCATTCGGGCACGTCCCGCTTCTCGATCACGCTGACTTTTCCCTGGAAACTCAGGAGCGCGTAGGCCTGATTGGCCGCAATGGCGCTGGCAAATCCTCCATGCTCAAAATTTTGGGCGGTATGGAAAAGCCCGATGACGGCACGATGCAGGTACAAACCGGCACCCGCATTTCCTACGTGGCCCAAGAACCTATTTTGGATGGCGACGCTACTGTTTTTATAGCTGTCCGGGCAGGTTTAGAGCGGGTCATCGGCCTTATTGAAGAATATTGCCTGGGCCACGGCGACTTGGACGCGATGCAAAGCGAGATTGAGACGCTGGACGGCTGGAACTGGGAGCAGCGCGTCAATGAGACCTTGCATCGCCTGCACCTGAACCCCGATGCCATCGTCAACACGCTGTCTGGCGGTACCAAAAAGCGCGTGGCCCTGGCGCAGGCGCTGGTCGCGCAGCCCGACGTGTTGCTGCTAGACGAGCCTACCAACCACCTGGACTTGGACTCCATCGAATGGCTGGAAGGCTTGCTGGTGGACTTCAAGGGTTCCATCATCACCATCACCCACGACCGGTCGTTCCTGGACAACGTGGCGACCCGCATTGTGGAACTGGACCGCGGCAAGCTGATGAGTTACCCCGGCAACTTTGCAGCCTACCTGCTGCAAAAGGAAGAGCAACTAGCCCAAGAGGCGGTCATCAACGCCAAGGCCGACAAGCTGTTGGCGCTGGAAGAAGTGTGGATACGCAAGGGCGTGGAAGCCCGACGCACGCGCGCCACGGCGCGCATCGTGCGCCTGGACGAGCTGCGTGCCAAGCACCAAGCGCGCCGCGACGTGGTGGGCAGCGTCAACATGGACGTGAGCACCGGCGACAAGAGCGGCAAGTTGGTGGCCGAGCTAACGCACGTATCCAAAACATTCGGTGACCGCAAAATCGTGGACGACTTCACCGCTACCATCCAGCGCGGCGACAAGATTGGCCTCTTGGGCCCCAACGGCGCGGGCAAAACCACGCTGCTCAAACTCATTCTGGGCGACCACAAGGCCGACCCGGCACCGGCCAACGCGCCCAAGCCCGAACCTGGCCACAGCCCCTGGGGCACGGTGCGCCAGGGTGCCAACATCACGGTGGCTTACTTCGACCAGATGCGCAATGCGCTGGACCTGGATTCCACGCTGGAAGACTTCATCAGCCCCGGCTCCGAGTGGATCGAGATTGGCAACCAGAAGAAGCACCGCAAGAGTTATCTGGGTGACTTCTTGTTCTCGCCAGCCCGCGCGACCTCCCCCGTTCGCTCCTTGAGCGGTGGCGAGCGCAACCGCCTGCTGCTGGCCCGCCTGTTTGCCCGCCCCGCCAATGTGCTGGTGCTGGACGAGCCGACCAACGACCTGGATATCGACACGCTGGAGCTGCTGGAAGACCTGCTGCAAAACTACGACGGCACGGTGTTCCTGGTCAGCCACGACCGGACCTTCCTCGACAACGTCGTGACCAGCACGATTGCGTACGAGGGTGACGCGAAATGGCGCGAGTACGAAGGCGGCGTGAGCGACTGGTTGATCCAGACCAAGCGCGCCAACGCCATCAACGCGGCGCTTGGTAAAACCACAGCCAAGCCCTTTAACTACGAGCGTGAGCAGCTACAAAAACAGGAGCAAGCGACAGCGGCTGTGTCGGTGGCTGCACCTAGCGCGCCGCCCGCTGCCAAGACCAAGAAACTCAGCTTTAAAGAGCAGCGTGAACTCGATGGCCTGCCCGATCGGATTGCCGCTCTCGAATCCGAACAACAGGCAATTCAAGAAGCACTGGCCGATGGCTCGCTGTTTTCTAGCGAAAACGCACGGGCACTGGAGCTGTCGGCTCGCAACGCGCAAATTGACGACGAACTGATGGAAGCATTGGAGCGCTGGGAAGTGCTGGGCCGTCCGGCCTGAGGCACTTCTAGCCCAGCCGCTATGGTGCCAGCAGCGCCTGACAGCATTGCAGCGCCCGTTCAAACTCCAGGCCGGCCAGGGCTTGGTCCAGCGGGTCCAATAGAGGCCCCAGTGAAGCGGCGTAGCGGGCGCGCAAATCGGCGTAAGAGTCCAATGCCCGAATATCGTCGCGCTTGAGCAATGCGGCCAGCGCCCGTACCCGAGACTGGAAGTCTGGCGCCTGCAATGTCTGTGCGGCCTGCCCTGGGGCAGAGTCGACGTCGACATTGGCATAAAGCGCAAGTGCAGGTACCAGGCTGTGGGCCGTAGCATCCAGTGCGACCTGCAGCGCCGCCAAGAAGCCGTCGTGTCGTGCGGACTCCAGCGGGGTTTTGCTTTGCACCTCCAAGTGTGCCAGCACCTCTGCCAAATGGCGAGCCCCCACGGTTAACGCCAGGCCTTTAAGGGTGTGCAGTGCCCGCACCAATTCGGGCGTATTGCCCGCTACCAAAAATTCCTTTACCCGGTCAGGCACACCAGGCAGCTCATTTGCAAATGAATGCAAAACGCTGGCCAGCATGGTGGTGTGCCCCGCCAAACGACCCAATGCACCTTCCAGATCCAGGTCGCCTGCCGGGTAAATGGACTGCGCGGCTGGCACCAGGGTTGCCTCTGACGCGAAGGCTGTTACTGGTCGATGGCATAAGCGTAACAAGGTCGCAACCAGATGGTCCAGCTCGAACGGTTTACCGACGTGATCACTCATGCCAGCCGCCAGACAGGCAGCACGGTCAGAGGCCATCGCGTTTGCAGTCATGGCGATGATGGGCAGATCCTCAAAGCCCGGTAGCACGCGCAGGATTCGGGTCGCGGTGTAACCATCCATCACCGGCATCTGCACGTCCATCAGCACCGCATCAAAAGCCGGTTGGGCCGCCTTTGATGCGTCGACGCCCTGCTGGCCGTCATCCGCCAGTGTGATGTCTGCACCCTCAGCACTGAGCAGGCCCTGGGCCACCAGTTGATTGATCTTGTTGTCCTCCACCACCAAAATACGCAGGCCATGCAGGCGCTGTGGTTTGTTGACAGTCTGGGGCGCCATGGGGTTGTGCCCCGCTGCTGCGGTGGTGTGGGCCAATTCAGCTTCACGCAGAGCCTCGCGCAGCATAGAGGCCGTCACAGGTTTAACCAAAAACCCATCCAGTAAAGTCTGCTCGCGCACACTGCGCTGGGCGAGCATGTCCCGTCCGTGGGCTGTGACCATCACGATCAGGGGCCGCGGGCCCCCACCCGCATCTTGGTCCGGGGGCGGGCTGGTCGCGCGGATTTCGCGGCTGGTCTGCCACCCATCCATCTCGGGCATATGCCAGTCCAGGAATATCGCGCGGTACGGCGCTCCTGACTGTGCAGCGCTTTTTACATAGGCCACTGCCTCCCGCCCCGTAGCCACCGAATCCACGTGCCAGCCTAGCGATTGGCACAGCTGTAACAAAATATCGCGTGCCACGGGGTTGTCGTCGACCACCAGCACGCGCTCGACTTCGCCGGGCTTTTGCAGAGTTTCAAGCTGAGGCGCGCGGCGTACCGAACTGTCGGTAACCGTGCTCTCGTTTGCCAGCGCCAATCGAATCTGGAAATAAAACGTGCTGCCTTGGCCTAGCGTACTGTGTAACTGCAGAGCGCCGCCTAACAGCGAAGTCAGGCGGCTTGAAATAGCCAAGCCCAACCCGGTACCGCCAAAACGGCGCGTGGTGTTGGCCTCGGCCTGCGAAAAACCACTAAAAATGTGTTGCTGGTTCTCAGGGGCAATGCCGATGCCGCTGTCCTTCACGGTGAATTCAATCAGCACATCACTGTGCGTACGCTCTAGCACTTGCAAACGCAAGATCACCTCACCGGTGCTGGTGAATTTGATGGCATTGCCACCCAGGTTAATCAGCACCTGCTGCAGGCGCATGTCATCACCCACCACCACCACGGGCAGCGTGGGGTCGATATCAAACAAAACCTCGATGTTTTTCTGGCCTACGTTGGCCGACAGAATGACGGACAAGTCCCGCAACATCTGGTCTAGGCGGAACGGGCGAGGGTCCAGCGTCATCTTGCCAGCCTCTACTTTAGAAAAATCCAGAATGTCATTGAGCAGGCCCAGCAGCGAGCGGGCTGCGGCTTCGGTCTTACCGGCGTAGTCGCTCTGGCGGGTTGTGAGATCGGTGTTTTGCAACAACTTCAGCATGCCCAAAATCGCATTCATGGGCGTGCGAATTTCATGGCTCATATTGGCCAAAAACTGGCTCTTGGAGCGCGAGGCCTCCTCAGCCGCCTCCGTAGCCAGCACCAGATCGGTGATATCTACCCGAAAACCCACCGAGTAGCCCGCGTCAGTTCGCCGCTCCACCACCCGCACAATCCGCCCTGTACTCAAACGCTGTTGCAGTCGTGAGTGCGGCAGCCGGTGCTGCGCCATACGCTCGCGCACCCATTCCTCAATCCGGCCAATGGCTTCCACATACTGGCCCTGCTGCGCACCAAAGCGGATGATGTCTTCAAACCGGTTGCCCGGCACCAGCATCGCGGCCACCAGCGGATAAAACTCCCGGTAACGGTGGTTGCAAAGTACCAGCCGGTCGCCAGCGTCATACAGTACGAAGGCGTCGTCAAGCGCATCAATGGATGAGCTCAGCAGAGCCTGTGAATCGCGGACTTCATGCTCTGCCTGTTCAGCATGGGCCAGTGCGTCGCGCAGTTCGCTTTCTCTTTGGCGCCGCTCCGTGACATCGCGCTCTACCGATACAAAGTGCGTTAACTTGCCAGTCGGCGACAGCACGGGTGATATGGTGATCGCAATCCAATAGGCGACCCCCTCCTTGGTGTAGTTCAGGAGTTCTTCCGTGATGGCCTCGCCCCGCTCCAAGGCCTGACGAATACGGGCCAAAGCGGCAGGATCAGAATTTGGACCTTGCAATATGCGCGGTGTACGGCCCAGCATTTCACTAGCGCTGTACCCAGAGATGCGCTCTAGCGCCGGATTGACAAAGACAATTTGTGGACCGGGCTCTGACAAGGCTTCTGCGGTGGTAATCAAGACGCCATCGCTGATGCGCGCGATACATGACTCCAAAAGATGCAGCTCCTGCCCATGCACCCGGCGCTCTGTGATGTCTTGAAAGGCTCCTACCAACATCACTGGCGTGCCGTCTACAAACTCGACTTCACCTACCACCCGGGCCCAAATAGCTCGTCCCGTTGCGGTGACCAAAGGCAACTCCAGATCCCAGCCCTCGCCGCTATCTATTCCGCGTTGCACTGCAGCCGCGATGACCGGACGCGCGTCGGGGCTGTAGAACTGGATTGCCGTCTCCAGTTGCGGCACAAAATCGTCATCCACTTCATGGATGAGGCGCGTTTGCTTGGACCAGTGGACACTGCCCGCTTTGAGATCGACCCGCCAACCACCCACGCCCGCAATACGACCGGCCCGGTCGAGAAAAGCCTCACTTTCCGACAGCGCCTCCTGAGCCCGCTTGACCTCCGTGATGTCAAAGTTAACCCCAGTGAGACGTACTGCCTTGCCGTGGGCATCCCGCACGGCGCGGGCGGCAGCACGTACGTGGCGGACTTCACCGTTGGGCCACAAGATTCGGTAATCACCCTCAAAAACTGCACCGTGCCGAATGGTTTGCTGCAGCGCCCGTTCAAAGCGATCTTTGTCTTGTGGGTGAAGACTCTCCATCAAAATGTCCAACGCCGACGCAAGCGCCTGAGGCGTGCGCTGGTAGAGGTGGTACATCTGCGCGTCCCAGGTCAAAAACCGGGACGCCAAGTCCCACTCCCAGACGCCAATGCCCGCACTGTCCGCCGCCAGTGCAAAGCGTTGGCTGGTTTGGACCACCGAGGCCTGCGCCTGCTTGCGTTCGTGAATATCTTGGGTCGATCCTGCCATGCGGTAAGTTTTGCCCTGCGCATTCAAGAAAACCTTGGCACGCAGCCGAAACCAGCGGTAGCCCGAATTTTTGGTACGCAGCTGCAACTCCATGTCGTAGGCCGGGCCACCCGCCAACGCCGCCTGCAACAGAGTGCGGCTTTGCGCCACAAAATCAGGGTGCATGATGGTCCGGTGGCTAGAAACGCTGGGCGTTAGTTCCTCCGGCTGGTAGCCCAG
>JANYEE010000252.1 GCA_025363275.1 Burkholderiales bacterium
ATCACCGCAGCAGTTCGCGGGTCCCAGTGCAATAGCTCCAGGCGGCCATCCAGGTGTTCTACCAGCGCGGTGCGGCTCTCGACCCAATCGCCGTCGTTGCAGTACAGCGTGCCGTTGATGGTGCGCATTTCGGCGCGGTGGATGTGGCCGCAGACCACACCATCGTGGCCGCGGTTGCGTGCCTCTGCGGCCACCGCCACCTCAAAGTCGGTGACGTAATTCAATGCGGTTTTGACTTTTTGCTTGAGGTAGGCCGACAGCGACCAGTACGGCAGCCCCATGCGCGCGCGCAGGCCGTTCAGGTAGCGGTTGAGCCTGAGCGTGAATTCATAGGCGTTGTCACCCAGGTAAGCCAACCATTTGGCGCACTGAATCACACCGTCAAAGTAGTCGCCGTGGGTCACCCACAAGGTGCGGCCATCGGCCGTGGTGTGCACGGCGTCTTCGCGCACTTCGATGCCGCCAAACTGTTGTCCAACAAAGGCGCGCGCAAACTCATCGTGGTTGCCAGGCACAAAAATCACCCGGCACCCTTTGCGTGCGCGGCGCAGCAGTTTTTGCACCACGTCGTTGTGCGATTGGGGCCAGAACCAGCGCCTGCGCAATTGCCAGCCGTCCACAATGTCACCCACCAAGTACAAGTTATCGCTGGGGTAGGCCTTCAAAAAATCCAGCAGCGCATGCGCCTGAAAACCAGCCGTGCCCAGGTGCAGGTCCGAGATAAAAATCGTGCGGACGCGCTGACCTGAGGATTCATCAGCGTCGTGCTGTGCTCCGCCCTCGTCGTTTTGCACCAGGGCCGCTGCAACCTGTAAAGACGGGTTTTGGGGGCGCTTCCAGGGCTGCCCGGTGGGTTGGGAATCAGCCTGGAACGCGGTGTGCATCAGGCCCCCAAAAAGTGTTTGCGGTAGCGGGCCGGCAGGTCGGCAATGCGCATCAGCATGGGCAAGTCGGCAGTGTTGAAATCAGGGTCCCAGGCCGGGGCGCCCAGCACCTTGGCACCCAGGCGCAAATAGCCTTTGATCAGCGCCGGGGGTTCTACGTCCAGCGTAGCGTCTAGCCGCTCAATAGGCAGCGGCAAGCGGGGGCGCACATGAAAATCAATCGGTGCCATGTGCGAAGCCTGCACCTTGTGCCAAATACTGGCCGCCACATCGCCACTAACCACGCCGTTGTGCAGCATCGGAATGCTGGCGCAGCCGATCATCGTGTCGAGCTGGTTGCGCAGCATGAATTCGGCCAGCGCGCCCCACAGCGCCATGATCACGCCACCGTGGCGGTAGTTGGGGTGCACACAACTGCGGCCCAGCTCCACCATACGGCCTCTGATGCTGCGCAGGCGGGTCAAATCGAATTCTGTATCGCTGTAAGTGCTGCCCACGCGCCTGGCCTGGGCGGGGGTTAGGACGCGGTAGGTGCCTACCACCTCACGCGTGGCCGCGTCGCGCACCAGCAGGTGCTCGCAGAAATTGTCAAACAGATCAATGTCGTGGCCGGGCAGCGTGGTGTCCAGGCGCGCGCCCATTTCGGTGGCAAACACCGCATAGCGCAGGCGCTGGGCCTCGCGCACTTCGTCTTGGTGTTTGGCCCATTCGACAGTGATTTTTCCGTCGCTGACGGTGGCTGCGGACTGCAGCGGGGTGGCCAACGCGCTGGTCGGCGGCGTGACGATAATTGTGCCGATTTCATTCATGCAAGTCTCCTTTTTGGGATGTTGTGCAGGAATTTTGGAAGTTGGCAGTGACGCGAAGATGGCAGTTTGATGGCAATTGCGTGACGTTGGAGCCAGGCCACATTGGTAGGTCGAAAGACGCTCGATTCAATTTCATAATTCGTTCGAGGCAATCACAGAGGCAAGGCGCATGGAGGTATCCATGGTCGTGACAGCCCTGGCGGCTGTGTCGTCACCGGCCGGGCTGCGGGGCAAGTCGTCACTCCGGTTTTAGGGTCTAAACAGTCTGAGGCCCAGGTAAATACTGCCTGGACAGCTACGTTTTTTATAGCATCAAAAATCATCAGGGCTATGGGCTAGCCCGCTAGCCATCGGCCTCTACCCGGTTGCGTCCATGCTCTTTGGCCTTGTAGAGGGCTTGGTCGGCACGCCGCATCAGAGTGTTCAAGTCAACGTCCTCGACCCGAAACTGGGCGACGCCCAGGCTGGTCGTAAAGTGCAACGCCTTTCCGTTGGGCATCACCACCTGCAGGCACTCAATGGCCAGGCGCATACGTTCAGCCACCAGCACTGCCTCGGCCAGTGGCGCGCGGGCCAATAGCAAGGCGAACTCCTCGCCCCCCATGCGGGCTACGGGCTGATCAGCATCGCGCACAGCCTCCAAAAAATAGTGGCCCACTGCCTTGAGTACGGTGTCACCACCCTCGTGGCCATACAGATCATTGATCTTCTTGAAGTGGTCGATATCCAACACTACCAGCGACAAAGGACTTGTATAGCGCTGGGCATGGGCCACCGCCTGGACACCTTGCATCTGAAATGAACGGCAATTGGCCAATCCCGTCAGCGCATCGGCGTGAGCAAGCTGTTCCAGCTGATTGCGTGCACGCCGCAATGCTAAGTGGGTGTCCGACAGAGACACCGCAGCATCGTGCAGTATTTGCAGTTCACTGACCATTTGCTTACCCGCAAGAATAGGCTGGCCCTCGCGCGCCATGAACATCCATTGGGCCAACCGAACCAAAGGACGGGTCAGTGTGAAATACAGGAGCAAGAACAATGCGACTGATGCCAATGCACAGACAATGGCAACCGTCACCAACATGTCCCGCGCTTGCGCCGTAGAGAGCAATATGGCGTCAGCCTCATTGATCGCCAATGCAGACCCCTGCGCACCCTCGGCCTCAGACCGGGCGAGGACTCGTTGCATGATGGGCAACCAGGCATCGGCCGTTACACGCTGGGCCGATGTACCTTGACGATCCAAAGCGTCTAAATTTGCATCCAGAGCAGTGAAGCTTTCCACCATGAGCTGGAGATGTGTTGCGCATCGGCCTGAATGCGGGACTGCTGTTGCAAGATCACGAACAGCACTGCGCCCCCCACCACCCAGACCACCGCAGCCAGCAAAAGGGTGATGGTCAAAAGCCCCGCGAGGGTTTGGTGGTCAGTGACTCCATGCCTTGAGATTCTAGGGAAGAGTTCTTGGCGTGACCAGTAGCCCTCGTGGCCCTTCAACTCCACCAAAAACGCTACAAAATGAATAGCTGACCAGGCAGGTTTTATCTGGGCTAGCGGACGATTTGACTCAAAAAATGCCCCAGCTGGGCTAGGCCAACCACTTCTGCATAAAGTTGGCCGTGCCCATCGTCGCGCCCAAAGCGTAGTTGCCAAAACCCACGCGCTCATAGAGCTTGACCGCTCCAGAATTGCCAGACAAGACTTCCAGCGTCAGCTTGCAGGCACCGCGCTCGCGCGCCAGCGTTTCCACCAGCCCCAACATGCGCTCACCAATGCGCTGACCGCGGTAGCCGCTCAGAACCGCCACATCGTGCACGTTGACCACGGGCTTGCAGGCAAAGGTGGAGAAACCTTCAATGCAATTCACCAAGCCCACAGGGGTGCTGTCATTTGCACCTGCAAACGCCAGCACGCTGAAGGCCTGCGGGCGCGCTGCTAAGGCGGGCACCAAGGCGGTTTTGGCATGGTCACTCAGGCCCTCGCCACCGCCCATGGGGTCCAGCGCGTAGGCATCCAGTAAATTCACCAGCGCAGCAGCGTGGGTTGGGTTGGCATAGTCTGCACGGACTACCCAGATATCCATTGTCATTTTTTAGACCTTCAAAGTATCGGCGATGCGCTGGGCCCAGCTCAGGGCTTGGGTGGCGTCACGCGCCTCCACCATCACCCGCACCAGGGGCTCGGTGCCACTGGCGCGAATCAGCACACGACCGGTTTCACCCAAAGCAGTTTCGGCGGCTTGGGTTTCTTCGGCCAGGCGGGTGTTGGCTTTCCAGTCCTGGCCTGGCGTCAGGCGCACATTGATCAGGGTTTGCGGGAAAAGTGTCACGCCGCTCAGCAGCTCAGCCATGGTCTTTTCAGCGCGCACGCAGGCCTGCAGTACTTGCAGCGCAGAGATCAGGCCGTCACCTGTGGTGTGTTTGTCCAGCGCCAGCAAGTGGCCCGAACCCTCACCGCCCAGAATCCATTTGTTTTTTTCCAGCTCTTCGAGTACGTAGCGGTCGCCCACCTTGGCGCGCACAAACTGCACGCCGCGCGCCTTCAAGGCTACCTCGACCGCCATATTCGTCATCAGCGTTCCCACCACGCCGGGCACATGCTCGTCGCGGCCCAAGCGTTCATCGGCTATCAGGTAGAGCAGCTCGTCGCCATTGAACAAACGGCCTTCCGAGTCCACCAGTTGCAGTCGGTCGGCATCGCCATCCAGTGCCACACCAAAGTCGGCGTGGTTATCTTTAACAGCTTGCACCAGCGCCTGCGGGTGCGTGGCGCCCACATCCTGGTTGATGTTCAGGCCATCGGGCGAGCATCCAATCGCGATGACTTCGGCGCCCAGTTCGTGGAAGACTTTGGGCGCGATGTGATAGGCCGCGCCGTGGGCCGCATCGACCACAATCTTGCGACCGCGCAGTGTCAAGTCGTTGCCAAACGTGCTTTTACAAAACTCGATGTAGCGGCCTGCGGCGTCGGTCAAGCGGCGGGTTTTACCCAGGCTGATCGAATCGACCCACACGGGGTCTTGCGACAGCGCAGCTTCCACTTCCAACTCCCAGGCATCAGACAACTTGGTACCTTGCGCGCTAAAAAACTTGATACCGTTGTCGGCAAAAGGGTTGTGGCTGGCACTGATGACAACGCCCAGCGACGCGCGCTGCGCTCGGGTTAAATAAGCCACACCGGGCGTCGGCAGCGGCCCGAGCAACACCACGTCCACGCCAGCCGAGTTAAAGCCGCTTTCCAGAGCGCTCTCCAGCATGTAGCCAGAGATGCGGGTGTCTTTACCGATCAACACCGTGGGGCGGTCTTCAGTGTGTTTGAGCACGCGGCCCACGGCGTGGGCCAAACGCAAAACAAAATCGGGGGTGATCGGAGCTTGGCCCACGGTACCGCGGATGCCATCGGTACCAAAATATTGTCGTGTCATTCACTTGCTTTCTGTTGTTGCATAGCGGCCCACACTTTCAGGGCCTGCACGGTTTCTTTTACATCATGTACCCGGACGATATGCGCGCCGTTTTGTACGGCCAGCAGCGCTGCCGTCACGCTGGGCACCAGACGCTCACGCATATCCAGCGTTGCGACGTTCGACAGCGAGTGCTGGGTCACCGCCGCCAAAGACGACTTGCGCGACCAGCCTGCCAATACGGGGTAGCCCAGTGCGATGAGTTCAGATTGGCGCGCCAGCAGCGCAAAGTTTTGCGCCACGGTTTTACCAAAGCCGATGCCGGGATCGATGCAAATACGTGCCTTATCGACCCCAAGCCCAGACATTTCCTGCCCGAGCTGCTCTAGAAATGATAGCACCTGGGGTACCGCGTCACCCTGCATGGGAGCAGCCTGCATAGTTTGTGGATCACGGTGCATGTGCATCAGGCACATACCGCAGTTGGGGTGCTCACGCACCACGTCCATGCCAGTGCGCAAGTCCTCAGAGCCCGCCCAGCGCAGCGCCCACACGTCATTGATGATGTCGACGCCCATATCCAGCGCGGCTTGCATGACGGCAGGCTTGTAAGTGTCAACAGACACCGGCACGCCCAGTGTGACCGCATGGCGGAGGATGGGCAGCACGCGAGCTAATTCTTCGTCTTGCGGTACGGGAGGAGCACCTGGGCGCGTCGATTCACCGCCTATGTCCAGAATATCGGCCCCGTTTCTAACTAATGTGTCGCACCAAGCCATCGCAGCGTTGTGTGAAGCATGCTGACCGCCATCCGAGAACGAGTCGGGCGTGACATTGACGATACCCATCACTTGCGGTGAGTTCAAGTCAATACTGAAACGGGTGGTTTGCCAGTGCATAGGTGCCCCATTAGAAACAAAAAAAAACGGGGCTAAGCCCCGTTTCTGATGGTACCGCGACTTTAGGCGACGGTAGGTGCCGGGTCGACCGCAACCGCGGGGGCGCCGCCGCTGCCGCCACCCGAGCTGGGTGGAATGCGTGGCGTCCAATCTTTGGGTGGGCGTGGCTCCCGGCCCGCCATGATGTCGTCCAACTGTTCAATGTCAATGGTTTCCCATTCCAACAAAGCTTTGGCCATGGCGTGCATCTTGTCCTTGTTGTCCTCGATCAGCTTACGCGCCAAGGCGTACTGTTGATCGATGATGCGACGCACTTCGCCGTCCACCTTTTGTAAAGTGGCTTCGCTCATGTTATTGGTTTTGGTCACGCTACGACCCAAAAACACTTCGCCTTCATTTTCGGCATAGACCATAGGGCCCAATGCCTCAGTCATGCCGTAGCGGGTGACCATGTCACGGGCTAAGGCGGTGGCACGCTCAAAGTCATTGCTGGCGCCAGTGGTCATTTGACCCATGAACACCTCTTCGGCGATGCGGCCACCAAACAACATGCTGATCTGACTGAGCATGAATTCGCTGTCGTAGCTGTAGCGGTCTTGCACTGGCAGACTCATCGTCACGCCCAAGGCGCGACCGCGGGGAATGATGGTGACCTTATGCACAGGGTCGCACTTGGGCAAAAGCTTGCCGAGCAACGCGTGACCAGACTCGTGATAAGCCGTGTTTTTACGCTCCTCCTCAGGCATAACCATGCTCTTGCGCTCTGGGCCCATCAATATCTTGTCTTTGGCTTTCTCAAAGTCTTGCATTTCGACCAGGCGGGCGTTGCGTCGGGCAGCCATCAAAGCAGCCTCGTTGCACAAGTTGGCCAGATCGGCTCCGCTCATGCCTGGTGTGCCGCGGGCAATCACACCAGGACTCACGTCTTGGCCCAAAGGGACTTTGCGCATGTGCACGTTCAAAATCTGTTCGCGGCCACGGATGTCCGGCAATGTCACGTAGACCTGGCGGTCGAAACGGCCAGGGCGCAACAACGCGGCGTCCAAAATATCTGGGCGGTTGGTGGCAGCCACCACGATAACGCCGACATTGGTTTCAAAACCATCCATCTCGACCAACATCTGGTTCAAGGTCTGCTCGCGCTCATCATTTCCACCGCCCAGGCCAGCGCCACGTTGGCGGCCTACAGCATCAATTTCATCAATAAAGATGATGCAAGGCGCGTTTTTCTTGGCGTTGTCGAACATATCGCGCACGCGGGATGCGCCCACGCCGACAAACATCTCCACAAAGTCGGAACCAGAAATACTGAAAAACGGAACTTTAGCTTCGCCGGCAATCGATTTAGCCAGCAAGGTTTTACCAGTGCCAGGAGGACCAACCAGCAACAAACCACGGGGGATACGGCCGCCCAGCTTTTGAAACTTGGCGGGGTCTTTCAGGAAGTCGACGACTTCTTTCACTTCTTCTTTGGCTTCATCGCAACCAGCTACATCGGCAAAGGTCACAGTATTGGTGTTCTCGTCTAGCAAACGGGCTTTGCTTTTGCCAAAGCTGAAAGCTCCGCCTTTACCGCCGCCTTGCATTTGGCGCATGAAGTACACCCATACGCCGATTAGTAGCAGCATGGGGCCCCAGCTCACCAGCAGAGACATCAGCAGCGAGGTTTCTTCGCGGGGCTTGACGTCAAACTTGACGCCGTTATTGATCAGATCGCCCACTAAGCCTCGGTCAAGGTAGGTTGCAGTGGTTTTGACGCGGCGGTCATCGTTGGTGACAGCCAAAATTTCGGTGCCGCCCTGACCTTCTTGGATGATGGCGCTCTTAATGTGGTTATTACGAACTTCCTGCAGGAAGTCGGAGTAGCCCACTTGGGTGGCGCCGCCGGTACCGCGTGCGTCAAATTGTTTGAACACAGTGAAAAGCACCAAGCCGATCACCAACCAAACTGCAATTTTCGAAAACCACTGATTATTCAAGCGAAGCTCCAAACTTGGCACCGAAGGGAGTGCCCTACCTATGTACGCCCCATTTTAGGCGTTTCAAGGTAGGGGTGGCGGTATTTTCAGCGTTTCGGCCATATCGGCCGCAGGGCTATGCCCGCGATTTCAGACCCAGTCCAATCAAAAAAGTTTCAGACGAACGGTCCCGCGAAGCCTTGGGCTTGAAGGGTTTGACCACTTCAAAGGCGGCCTTGAAATGCTGAACGACCTCGTTGTAGCTGCCGCCGTGGAATACTTTTGCCACCAGTGCGCCCTGGGGCTTCATGTGATTTTGAGAAAACTCGATGGCCAATTCGACCAAATACTCGATACGGGCCGCATCGGCAGAGGCAATGCCTGACAAATTGGGCGCCATGTCCGACACCACGATATCCGCCTGGCGCCCCTGCAGCGCCAGGGTAAGCTGCTCCAGCACATCAGCCTCACGAAAATCGCCTTGGATGAAGGTTACTCCCTCAATCGGTTCCATCGGCAACAAATCCAACCCAATGATGGTGCCATTCAGGTCGCCTACGGCTGCGCCGCTGGGCGACATGCGGCGGCGCACATACTGGCTCCAGGCGCCAGGGGTACAACCCAGGTCCACTACCAATTGGCCCGGCTTAATCAGGCCCAGGGTTTCGTCAATTTCTTTCAGTTTGTAAGCGGCGCGGGCACGGTAGCCCTCCCGATGTGCCAATTTCACATAGGGATCGTTGATATGTTCGTGGAGCCAGGCCTTGTTGACCTTTTTGCCCTTGCTGGGTGTTTTCATGGATACCTTAATGAGTATGCGGCTCTACTCGAGTCGCAGCAATGCGTCGATAATACTGGCATGCCCCTAATTCAACTGACTCCTGCCCAGCGCAAAGACCACCGATCTGACGCCCACCACCTGGACCCCGTGGTCATGGTCGGTGGCGATGGCCTCACTGCCAACGTCAAAAAAGAAATTGACGCCGCCCTCAACGCCCACGGCCTGATCAAGGTCCGCGTTTTCTCTGACGACCGCGCTGCCCGAGAAGCCATGTTCCAGACGCTGTCTGACGAGCTCAGCGCCGCACCCATCCAGCACATCGGCAAGCTGCTGGTGCTCTGGCGCCCCAAGGTGGAAAAGGAAAAAACGGTGGATGAAAGCCGTATGGCCGGCCCACGCGAATTCAAAGTCTTGAAGTACAGCAAGCGCGCTGGCCAGCGCCCCGAGGTAAAGACGCTGCGGGTATTAGGCAACCAGCGGCTGACCGCCGGTGGCAACGTGAAACGCGCCAAGCCGAAGCCATTGGTAAGTTTGAAGAAACGCAGCCAGACCTGATCACTAACAGTTTGAACAGACACCGGTTAGAGCCCGCACATATGCGGGCTTTTTCTTT
The DNA here is from genome assembly GCA_025363275.1 of Burkholderiales bacterium. Classification (GTDB taxonomy): domain Bacteria; phylum Pseudomonadota; class Gammaproteobacteria; order Burkholderiales; family Burkholderiaceae_C; genus Allorhodoferax. Next base: position 9,348 of record JANYEE010000252.1, read on the forward strand.
GGTGGACTGCCTGAGACGTTAGCCGGGAGAACGTTGAAGCGGTGGATTCAAGTAATAAGTGCGCGGTTTTAGAAACGCATAGGGCGAGGTGTTAATTGGATGAACTTTTCCGATAGTCCAGTGCCCAAACGAAGCACCATGATCGTTGGCAACGATGATGGAGTTCCAAACAGGTCCGTGATTTGCATGCGAACGGGTAACTTGCTGAGGACCTACCGATGAAACAGCAGACCCTTGCTGTGGCAGCCGGTCTGCTGCTCGTGAACTACTGCAAGCCCAGGCGGAATAACGAGTTTTGAAGACCGTTGTTGATAGCGATCTGATCGTAAACGTGCACTAGGGTCCCACTTGTCAAATATCCAACAGTGGCGGGTACCGGGGCAGACACCCAAGTGACAAACACCAACCCGAACGCACCAGGAACTTGTCACAATGTCTTGGAAGCACCAAACTGTGTGTCTTCTCAGATTCACCAGAAGGTTATGGACGAACCCATTCTCACCGTTGACGAACGCAATGCCATCAATGCTGGCCGTTGGTTCTCATCGCTATCGCCCTCCCTCAAGCACGACATTTTGCGCTGCGCTTACGTGAAGCGGCACAAGGATGGCGACCTGATTGCCGCCCGGGGTGAGCCGCCCGAAGACTGGATCGCGTGCGCCAAGGGCGCCGTGCGGGTTAGCTCCACCTCCATCTCCGGCAAACAGATCACACTCACGTATGTTGAGCCCGGCATCTGGTTTGGTGACGTGTCCATTTTTGATGGGGACCGCCGCACCCACGATGCCTACGCCCATGGCGACAGCACGATCCTATGCGTGGCCAAAGCCGATTTCAAGAAAATCCTGGCCACCCACGTGGAGCTGTACGAAGCTCTGCTGCGCCTGCACGCCAGGCGCATTCGGCAGCTCTATGGCTTGGTCGAGGATCTGAACACCCTGCCCCTGCGAGCCAGGCTGGCGAAGCAACTTTTGCATCTGGTGCGCAGCTATGGCGTGCCGTCTTTGAGCGACGCCAACGAAGTTCGCATTGGCTTGCACTTGGCGCAAGAAGAGTTGGCCCAGCTATTGGGTGCATCCCGCCAACGCGTGAACCAGGAGCTCAAGTCCATGGAGCGCGATAACGCCATCCGCATTGAGCCGGGCGGTTTGGTCATTCGTGACCGCCATTCCCTGATGCAGATCATCGACTCCGACCATTGACCCGTACAACCCAACTACCAGCACCTGGGCACCCATGAGCGAATTTGAACACTTTATTGGCACCCGCGAAGTGTCAGATCAACACGCCTTCGACATTCCCGCGTTGACGCGTTGGCTCGAGGGCAACTTGCCCGGCTTCGTAGGACCACTTACCGCAGAGATGTTCAAGGGTGGGCAGTCCAACCCAACCTACAAACTGATCACGCCCGCACGCCAGTATGTGATGCGCACCAAGCCCGGCCCGGTGGCCAAACTGCTGCCCTCTGCCCACGCGGTAGAGCGCGAATTTACGGTCATGCGCGGTTTGCACGATACGCCGGTGCCCGTGCCCGCAATGTATTGCCTGTGCGAAGACGAGTCCATCATCGGGCGCGCCTTTTACGTGATGGAGTGCATGCAAGGGCGTGTGCTGTGGGACCAGTCTCTGCCGGGCATGACGCCACCCCAGCGCGGCGCGATTTACGACGAGATGAATCGTGTCATTTCCGAATTACATAAAGTCAAATTTGCCGACCAAGGCCTGAAAGACTACGGCAAACCTGGCAACTACTTTGAGCGCCAAATTGGCCGCTGGAGCAAGCAATACGTCGCATCCATCACCCAGCCCATACCGGAAATGGACCAATTGATGGACTGGCTGCCCAAGAATATCCCGGCCATGGCGCGCAATGATTCCATGGTGTCGGTCGTGCACGGCGACTTTCGCCTGGACAACCTGATGTTTGACGCCGAAGCGCCCCAAGTGATTGCGGTGCTGGACTGGGAACTGTCCACGCTAGGCCACCCCTTGGCCGATTTCAGCTACCACTGCATGGCTTGGCACATTCCGCCCGGCTCATTCCGCGGTATTGCAGGCCTCGACTTTGCAGCCCTGGGCATTCCCTCTGAGGCGGAATACATTCGCAAATACTGCGAACGCACCGGCCTGGCCACACCCGAGCAGTTGGCGCAGGACTGGAACTTCTACATGGCCTACAACCTGTTCCGCATCGCCGCAATTTTGCAGGGCATTGCCAAACGCGTAGAGGCTGGGACCGCCTCCAGCGCGCAAGCCGTCAGCTCAGCGGCGGGCGCCAAGCCGCTGGCCAAGATGGCCTGGAATTTCGCTAACCGCGGCTAAGCCGCTCCAACCCATTTCCCCACCTTTTAGGATTCACTGTGGATTTCGACTACTCCCCCAAAACCAAAGCGCTTCAGGCCAAGTTGCAGACCTTCATGGACGCGCACATCTACCCGTCTGAGGCGGCTTACCACGCGGAAATTGTGGCCAACACAGCCGCCGGCAAGCGCTGGACGCCCTTGCAAACCATTGAGAACCTGAAACCCAAGGCGCAGGCCGAAGGTTTGTGGAATTTATTCTTGCCAGTGGACAGTGCCGAGGCTTCCGGCTACCACGGTGCCGGGCTGACCAACCAGGAATATGCACCGCTGGCCGAGATCATGGGCCGCGTGATGTGGTCCAGCGAGGTGTTCAACTGCTCGGCCCCGGACACCGGCAACATGGAAACTATTGCGCGCTACGGTTCGGCCGACAACAAGGCGCGCTGGCTTAAGCCCTTGCTAGAAGGCAAAATCCGCTCAGCCTTTGCGATGACAGAACCCGATGTGGCCTCTAGCGACGCCACCAACATTGCCACGCGCATTGAACGCCAAGGCGACGAATACGTCATCAATGGCCGCAAGTGGTGGATCTCAGGCGCCGGCGACCCACGCTGTTCGGTCTACATCACTATGGGTAAGACGGACCCCGAGGCGCCTCGCCACTCGCAGCAAAGCATGGTGCTGGTGCCCGCCGATACCAGGGGCGTCACTGTCATCCGCCCCCTCACTGTATTCGGGTACGACGACGCGCCGCATGGCCACATGGAAATGCTGTTTGAAAACGTACGTGTGCCTATCGACAACATCCTGCTCGGCGAAGGTCGCGGCTTTGAAATTGCCCAAGGCCGCCTGGGCCCTGGTCGTATCCACCACTGCATGCGCCTGATCGGCCTGGCCGAGCGTGCACTGGAGCTGATGTGCAAGCGCGCCTCCAGCCGTGTGGCATTTGGCAAACCCATTGCCGCACAAACTGTCACGCAAGAACGTATTGCCGAAGCTCGCTGCAAAATCGACATGGCACGCCTGCTTACGCTCAAGGCTGCCTGGATGATGGATATGGGCGGCAACAAGTTTGCCAAGAACGAAATCGCCATGATCAAGGTTGTGGCTCCCAGCATGGCCTGCCAGGTCATCGACTGGGCCATGCAAGTGCATGGCGGCGGCGGTATGTCTGACGACTTCCCGCTGGCCTACAGCTACACCAGCGCGCGCACACTGCGGTTTGCCGATGGCCCGGATGAAGTACACCGCAACGCCATTGCCAAACTGGAGCTAGGCAAGTACGCGGTGGACGCCAAGCCCGTAGAAATGCCGATTACCCGCGGCTGCTAGATCGCCAGCCAAAAAAAAGGCGCTACATTTTTTGTAGCGCCTCATGCATACTCCACTAGGGCTAGGACGGTATTGACCACAATTCATTGAGGTCAGCGAACTTCCACTTGGCTGGATCTTCGCGGCTCACGATCTTTTCATTGGTGCTGGGTAGCGACAAGTCGATGATCGCCGGCATGATCCGCATATTCGATTTAGTAGAGAAGAAAACTTTGACCACCGGCATAGTCAGTGACTTGCCTGTCTGATCGATCACCACGCCCAAGCGGCCAGAAGTCAGGCGGACCAAAGAACCAATCGGGTAAATACCCAAGCTCTTCACAAAAGCTTGGAAAATTTTGCCGTCGAAATGGCCGTTGGACCATTCGGCCATCTTGCGCAATGACTCTGCCGGGTCCCAACCCACTTTGTAGGGGCGGTTGGAGGTGATAGCGTCATATACGTCGCAAACCGCGCCCATCTTGGCAAAGACGCTGATTTCAGGATCACTCAACCCGTTGGGGTAGCCAGAGCCATCGGTTTTTTCGTGGTGATGCAAGCACACGTCCAGCACGACATCGCCGACAGACTGGCTCGTCAGCAACAAGCGGTGGCCCTCTATCGGGTGCGTCTTGATGATGGAAAACTCGGCTGCAGTGAGTTTGCCCGGTTTGTTTAACACCTCCGTAGGCATCATCGCCTTACCCAAGTCGTGCATCAAGCCAGCCAAGCCTGCCAAACGGGTTTGTTCGGTATCGTGGCCCAATTGCTTGGACAGTGCCACCATCATGGCGCACACCGCCACTGAATGCATGTATGTGTAATCGTCCACCGTTTTCAAGCGCGCCAGACTGATCAAGGCGCCAGGGTTGCGGGTCACCGAGTCGGTAATTTCCTCCACCATCCTCTGCGCCCCGCCCACGTCCACGGCCTTACCCATGCGAGCCTCTTGGAACATAGAAATAACGGCTTGCTTGGATTGGTGGCAAATCTTGGCCGCGCGTTCTAGCTCCGCCGCCGTCGATATCGGTGAAGTGACCCGCTGAACCTGCGCTGCCTGCTGCATCTCCTCTTCAACTTGCGCATCCGATTCCGCTTCCGTTACCGCGACTTCACCGTCAGAAATATCAACGCCCTTGGAGTTGTCGATCCAAACCTCTTTGATACTGCTGGCCAGGATGGTCTTGATATCTTTAGGGTCGGTGAGAACAAAACCCGTTCGCCAAAACGGATGCTCCATCCAGGAGCCGCAAAACTCCTTGAGGTGCATACCCACTACCAGCTGATCAACCTTGATTTTCTTCAGCATGTGCGGGCCCGGTACTTAGCGCAGTCAAATCAATGCAAGTGACGTGGCTTTCTGCCGCCGCCATGGCCACCGTGACCTCCGCCAGCTCCGCTTGGCGGTTTGCCCAGAGCCAAAGAGCTCACCAAAGTATCAAAGCGCTGTGCAAAGAGCTTATCGACTTCTTCCACTACACCACCTAATTCAGCGCCATCGAAGTGCCGTTCCATTAGGCCCATCAGATCCTGCACCAGCAAATCGCGTTGTACTTGCATGATTGCGGCTGGATTGGGTCCCACAAAGAGCACAAGGAAATCGTCACGAGACTCAGCACCCGACTGCTCATCGTCTTCGTCGAATTCGGTATCGTAAAAAGTGACCTCAATCGCCGACCCGGACGCTGCGAGTTCATTGATATTCATGCAGGCTTCATCCATGGTCTGCTTGAAGTCCATGTCGCCCGGCACGGTCCAACACACCTGCAAAAGATGTTCTTTGTCGTTGAACTGGATACCCGGCTCTTCTTCATAGCTGCTGCTGGCACCGGCAGTCAGTGACCGTGCACCGGCATATTTCCAAAGGGGCTTGAGTGCCTCCTGCAACTGCTCAAACTGTACGTCTGTCCGCAACGGGACCTGGCCGTGAACATGAATTTCAAAGGGGGTGGTGTAGCGTGGCATATATTCAATCTTTGAAAGCTTTCATCGCCCCAGTCATGTCGGCCAATTGACCAACGTAAGGGCTCAATGTCAATTAATGAAAACCATATTGCGTTGAATGTGTTCCGTCGGTTGGAAGCCAAGAAAACAAAAATACTCGAGCCATTGTAAGCACGGAACTTCCCGCCCACCAGCACAAAAAATGGCCACAAGTTACAGACCCACTGCGGTGATTGCCCCGGGGTAGGGCGGGGTCTGGTAACATCGGCGAACCGGCGCGGGTGGCGGAATTGGTAGACGCCCAAGACTTAAAATCTTGTATCCGTAAGGGTGTACGGGTTCGATTCCCGTCCCGCGCACCAAAAAAAAAGCCTTCACAAAATGTGAAGGCTTTTTTACTTGGGGTGTTTGGAGGCGCGATCCAGAGTCGAACTGGACTAACCGGATTTGCAATCCGGGGCATAACCGCTTTGCTATCGCGCCAATATGAAAACCGAAAAACCAAGCTTCAACTAAAGAAAAAGGGAAGCAATTTGCTTCCCTTTTTAAAGTTTGGAGCGGGAAAAGAGGCTCGAACTCTCGACCTATACCTTGGCAAGGTATCGCTCTACCAACTGAGCTATTCCCGCGATGTCAGCCCTGAATTATAGCGTTATTTATTGCCTAAACAAAGTGCGACCAAATATTTTGTAATTACTTGGCTCAATGCTTCACCGCTTCCTGCAACGCAGGGGCGGGCGCACCCGCCGTCACCGGGGACGCCGTTAGATCTTCTTCAGGTAACGGAATCGGCATCGATTCCAACGCCAGTTCCAACACCTTATCAATCCAACGCACCGGTACGATCTCCAAACCGTTTTTCACGTTCTCAGGAATGTCCTGCAAGTCTTTCGCGTTGGCTTCCGGAATAAGCACGGTCTTGATACCACCGCGCAACGCCGCCAGCAGCTTCTCTTTTAAACCGCCAATTTCAGTAACCTCTCCTCTCAGCGTAATCTCGCCAGTCATGGCCACATCCCCACGCACTGGTATACCCGTCAGAGCAGACACAAACGCCGTCGTCATGGCTGCGCCAGCGCTGGGCCCATCCTTAGGTGTGGCTCCATCAGGCACGTGAATGTGGATGTCCTTTTTCTCAAAAGTCTCATCCTTGATACCCAGCCGACGCGCACGGCTGCGGACCACCGTCCGGGCAGCCTCCACCGATTCTTTCATTACGTCGCCCAGCGAACCCGTACGGGTGATGATGCCTTTGCCAGGCGTCAGTGCGGCCTCAATGGTCAGTAAATCGCCACCCACCTCAGTCCACGCCAAACCGACGACCTGCCCCACCTGATTTTGCTGCTCAGCACGGCCGTAGGTGTACTTACGCACACCCAGGAAGTCATTAAGATTGTCAGCATCTACTACCACTTGGGCTTGCATCTTCTTGAGCAGCAAGCCTTTGACCACCTTGCGGCAGATCTTGGATAGCTCACGCTCTAATGAACGCACACCGGCCTCACGGGTGTAGTAACGCACGATGTCGCGTACTGCAGTTTCCGTGATCGACAACTCGGCCTCTTTGACACCGTTGTTTGTCATCTGCTTGGGCAGCAAATAGGTGATCGCAATATTCGTCTTTTCGTCCTCGGTATAACCCGACAAACGAATCACTTCCATACGGTCCAACAAGGCTGGCGGAATATTCATGGAGTTACTGGTCGCGACGAACATCACATCGCTCAAGTCGTAATCAACCTCGACGTAGTGGTCACCAAACTTATGGTTCTGCTCAGGATCCAGCACCTCTAGCAGCGCACTGCTGGGGTCACCGCGGAAATCTGTGCCCAGCTTGTCGATTTCATCGAGCAGGAACAAAGGATTGCGCGTCCCTACCTTAGACAAACTCTGTAGTACTTTGCCAGGCATGGCGCCGATGTAAGTGCGACGGTGTCCGCGGATTTCCGCTTCGTCTCGCATACCGCCCAGAGCCATACGTACATACTTGCGTCCAGTCGCCTTTGCGATGGATTGCCCCAGAGATGTCTTACCTACGCCTGGAGGCCCGACCAGGCACAGTATGGGTGCCTTGACTTTGTCGACACGTTGTTGAACCGCAAGATACTCAAGGATGCGGTCTTTGACTTTGTCCAGCCCGTAATGGTCTTTGTTCAAGACATTTTCAGCATTGGTCAGGTTGTGCTTGATCTTGGTTTTGGCAGCCCAAGGCAAACCTGTCAGTACGTCGATGTAATTGCGCACCACCGTCGCCTCTGCCGACATCGGTGACATCAACTTCAGCTTCTTCAACTCGGCTTCCGCCTTCTTGAGGGCATCTTTGGGCATCTTGGCGGACTTGATCTTTTTCTCGATCTCTTCGATGTCTGCGCCCTCTTCGCCTTCGCCCAATTCTTTCTGAATGGCCTTGACTTGCTCATTCAGATAGAAGTCGCGCTGGTTCTTTTCCATTTGCCGTTTCACACGGCCACGGATTTTCTTGTCCACATTCAGGATGTCGACTTCGCGCTCGATCTGTTCGAACAGATTTTCCAAGCGATCTTTCACGCTCGGCAGACTCAAAACAGCCTGCTTGCTGTCGAGCTTCAGCGGCAGATGGGCGGCAATGGTGTCAGCCAGGCGGCCGGCGTCGTCAATGCTAGAGATTGACGTCAAAATTTCAGGTGGAATCTTCTTGTTCAGTTTCACGTATTGGTCAAACTGCTGCATCACAGCACGGCGCAGAGCTTCCACTTCGCTGGCCTTGCCCTTGCCTTTCTCAATAGGATCTTCCACGATCTCAATAGGCGTGACATTGGCGGTGAAGTGAGACTCGCCCTCGTCAATCTTGTTGACATTGGCGCGTTGATGCCCCTCTACCAGCACTTTGACAGTACCGTCGGGTAATTTCAACATTTGCAGAATGGTGGACACGCAGCCCACATCAAACATGTCAGAGACGACAGGGTCGTCTTTAGCGGCTGTTTTTTGCGCAACCAACATGATGCGGCGCTCAGCCTCCATGGCGGCTTCTAGCGCCTTAATACTTTTGGGTCGCCCCACAAATAGCGGGATAACCATGTGGGGGAACACCACTACGTCACGCAAAGGCAACAGGGGCAGTTCAATTGGGGTAGCAGGCAGAGGGGTGTGGCCAGACATATGAAACCTTTGTATTACCAGTTGTATATGGTTCGATGGGCCGGAAATTCAAGCGTACTGCCATTATCTTGGCAGTGAACGCATCGCAATCTCAGTAAACAGGTCCAAAGACCTTGTAAATCCTGTGCTCAGTGGAGCGTACTCAGGCCTTCTTGGCTGCTTCGCGATAAACCAGCAATGGTGCTTTATTCTCATCGATGGTGGACTCATCCACGACGACCCGTTCCACATTGGAAGCATTGGGCAGCTCAAACATGGTGTCGATCAAAGACTGCTCCAAAATCGATCGCAGACCACGTGCACCGGTCTTGCGCGCCAGGGCTTTCTTGGCAATAGCTTTTAAGGCCGATGGGCGAATCTCCAGCTCAGCACCTTCCATGGCGATCAGCTTGGTGTACTGCTTCACCAAGGCGTTCTTAGGTTCGGTCAAGATTTGCACCAAGGCGTCTTCCGTCAGCTCCGCCAAAGCGGCCACCACCGGCATACGGCCAACTAGCTCAGGGATCAGACCAAATTTGATCAAATCCTCGGGCTCAACTTCGCGGAACACGTCAGTCAAGCTGCGCTGCTGCTTGCTTTTGACCGAAGCGCCAAAGCCGATGCCCGATGATTGCGTACGGTTCTCAACAACCTTTTCAAGCCCTGCAAAAGCACCTCCGCAGATAAACAAGATATTGGTCGTGTCGATCTGCACAAAGTCTTGGTTGGGGTGCTTACGCCCACCCTGCGGTGGCACGCTGGCCATGGTTCCTTCAATCAGCTTCAACAAAGCCTGCTGGACGCCTTCGCCAGACACGTCACGGGTTATCGACGGGTTGTCCGATTTACGCGAGATCTTGTCGATTTCATCGATGTAGACAATGCCACGCTGGGCACGTTCGACTTCGTAATTGCAACTCTGCAGGAGTTTGAGAACGATGTTCTCCACGTCCTCGCCCACATAGCCGGCTTCGGTTAGCGTAGTGGCATCGGCCATCACAAACGGGACGTCCAGCATGCGTGCCAGGGTTTGGGCCAGCAGAGTCTTGCCAGAGCCGGTAGGACCAATCAACAAAATATTACTTTTGGCGAGTTCTACGTCGTCTTTTTTAGCCTTTTCCTTGTGGCGCAGGCGCTTATAGTGGTTGTAAACCGCCACTGCCAGCGTGCGCTTGGCAGGCTCTTGGCCAATCACATAGTTGTCCAAATTCAGCTTAATCTCTGACGGCGTCGGAAGATCATTGCGGGCGTCCTTACCATCGGTAATTTGCGGCAACTCGTCCCGAACGATGTCATTGCAAAGCTCTATACATTCGTCACAAATGAAGACCGAGGGCCCTGCAATCAGTTTCTTGACCTCGTGCTGACTTTTGCCACAAAACGAGCAATATAGGGTTTTTTCGCTGGACGAGCCTTTTTTTTCGGCCATGGGACGCTTGCCTTTTCGGTTGATTACCGAATGATACTCAAATAAAAACGGCACCTGCGTGGACGCAGGCGCCGCCGGGTTCTCCACAACACAGGACTTATGAGCCCGTTATTGCACTATGGTGTTAAGGGCGCTTGGAAATGACCTGATCGATCAAACCATATTCTTTGGTCTCTTCCGCAGTCATGTAGTAGTCGCGCTCGGTGTCTTTGGCTATGCGCTCCAGCGGCTGGCCAGTGCGTTCCGCCAAAATCTTATTCAACTGCTCACGGGTCTTCAAAATCTCGCGCGCTGCGATTTCAATTTCTGTAGCCTGACCCTGACTACCGCCAGAAGGTTGGTGAATCATGATCTTGGAATTGGGCAGGCAGAACCGTTTACCCTTTTCACCCGCCGCCAACAAAAAGGCACCCATGCTGGCCGCCATGCCAATGCACAGGGTAGACACTGCTGGCTTGATGAAGTTCATCGTGTCGAAAATAGACATGCCTGCACTCACTGATCCACCGGGCGAATTAATGTAGAAAGAGATATCTTTATCAGGATTCTCGCTCTCCAGGAACAACATTTGGGCTACCACCAGATTGGCCGTTTGGTCGTTTACAGGTCCAACCAGGAAAATGACACGTTCTTTCAGCAAACGTGAGTAGATGTCGTAGGAGCGTTCGCCCCGGCCCGATTGCTCGATGACCATGGGAACCATGCCTAAGCCTTGTGGTTCCATCGTATTGCCCATCGCTCCATAATTCACGTTCATAGCGTCTCCAGATAAGGGTATTTACTGTACCGAAATTAACCACCAGACACACAAATGGGGCTAAAGCACGGGGCTACAAGCCCCGCACAAGCCCCATGTGCGAACTGACCGCCATCCGCCAGAGCGGATGGGCTTTTTAGTTTTGACCCATCAACTCGTCAAAGGACAGCGTCTTGTCTGTCACTTTGGCTTTGGACAGAACGAATTCAGTCACGTTGTTTTCAATCACGATACCTTCGACTTCGGCCATGCGGCGGTTGTCGCCATAGTACCAACGCACCACGTCGGCTGGCTTCTCGTAACTAGCTGCCAACTCATCCACATGGGCCTTGATTTGGTCGGGCTTGGCTTGCAGGGTATTGGCGCGCACCAGCTCAGAAACGACCAGGCCCAAACGCACACGGCGCTCAGCTTGCGGACGAAAAATATCGTCAGGAATTGGCGCCTTGTCCGCATCCTTCATGCCGCGCTGCTTCAAATCAGCACGTGCGGCTTCGATCATGCGCTCGGTTTCAGACTGCACGCTAGCCTTTGGCAGCTCCAGCTCAGCCTTGCTCAACAAAGCGTCCATTACGGCTTGCTTGTTGCGGTTAAGCAATCGGTATTTGACCTCTCGCTCCAGATTCTTGCGGATGTCAGCGCGCAGACCTTCTACCGTTGCGTCTGCAATGCCCAGGCCCTTAGCCAGCGCACCGTCGACTTCAGGCAAATTAGCTACTTCGGCTTTTTTGAGGGTCACCATGAAGTCAGCAGTCTTGCCGGCAACATCTTGACCGTGGTAATCCGTAGGGAAAGCCAACTGGAAAGTCTTGCTTTCGCCAGTCTTCATGCCACGCACGGCTCCTTCAAATTCCTTCAACATCTGGCCGTCGCCGACGATGAACTGGAAGTCGTCGGCCTTACCGCCAGCGAAAGCTTCACCGTCGATCTTGCCTTCGAAGTTCACGGTCACGCGGTCGGTGTCTTGCACACCGGCGTCTTGTGCGCGCTGCGCAAATGTACGGCGCTGCTTGCGCAGGATTTCAACGGTCTTGTCGATCGCGGCTTCGGTCACTTCGGTGCTGATCTTTTCTACTTCAGCCGTAGATAAATCGCCAATCGTGACTTCAGGAAACACTTCGAAAACCGCGTCAAAAGCCATTTGGCCATCGGCGGAAGCGACTTCACTCTCAGTAATACGGGGCTGACCCGCCACACGCAGCTTGGCTTCGTTGGCAGCACTGGCAAAAGCCTCGCCGACCTTGTCGTTCATTACTTCGTAGTGCACGGAATAGCCGTAGCGCTGAGCGACCACATTCATGGGCACTTTACCAGGGCGAAAACCGTCCATCTTGACGGTACGGGCCAACTTGCGCAGGCGCGTGTTGACTTCATTCTGGATCGTGCCAACGGGCAGAGTCAGAGTAATCTTACGCTCCAGCTTTTCCAGAGTTTCAACAGTAACGGCCATGGTTCATCTCCTAAATGGTCTGGAACAGCTGCATGCCTTAGCAAATTGCAACTGCCCCACAAGGCTTTTCAAAGTGAGTGGTGCGCGGGGGGGGACTCGAACCCCCACAGTATTGCTACCGTCAGGACCTAAACCTGGTGCGTCTACCAATTTCGCCACCCGCGCAAAAAACAGAAATGGGAGGTCAAAGGTACTTTTGTGTGAAACCAAAGTATCCCGACCACCCATTTGAAATCGGTCAGCCCTCTATTTTAACCTGAGCGCGGCCCCGGTTTTCGGCCCAGCCCTTCGGAGCGCTCAAATTAGCGTCGATGTGGTGAACCTTAGGCCATACCCGGTGTCTCGCGCTTGACCCGGAACCACGCCGCGTACATCGCTGGTAAAGCCAGCAAAGTCAACACCGTGGCTACGATCAAACCGCCCATGATAGCCACGGCCATTGGCCCCCAGAACACCGAGCGTGACAGCGGAATCATGGCCAGCACGGCGGCAGCGGCAGTCAGCACGATGGGGCGCAGGCGCCGCACGGCGGATTCCACAATCGCATCCCAAGCGGGAACGCCATTGGCCCGGTCTTGCTCAATCTGGTCGATCAAGATCACCGAATTGCGCTGGATCATGCCCATCAGGGCAATCACGCCCAGCAAAGCAACGAAGCCAAACGGACGGCCTAGCACCAGCAGCGCTCCGGCCACACCCGCGATACCCAAAGGCCCGGTGATAAACACCAATAGTGCGCGGCTAAAGCTGTGCAATTGCAGCATCAACAGTGTGAAGGTCAAAAACAGCATGACAGGAACACCCGCCACGATGGACGCTGAGCCCTTGGAGCTCTCCTCCACCGCACCGGCCACTCCAATGCGATACCCCAGCAAGCCTGCGGCACTCCACTTGGCTTCCAGTGCTTTTAGTTGGGGGAGCAGTTGATTGGTCACCGTCGCGCCTTGCAGGCCTTCAGTGATGTCGCTTTGTACTGTGATGGCGTAGTCGCGGTTTTCACGCCACATCACGCCAGGCTCCCAGGTGAATACAGGTTTGGCGATCTGTGTGAGCGGAATCGATTTTCCACTGGCAGTGGGCAAGTAGGCGTTTCCGATGTCAGTGATCGCATTACGCTCATCCAAAGGCTGGCGCAGCACGATGTCGATCAATTTGTCCCCTTCGCGGTACTGGCCTACGGTGGAGCCAGTCAGCATGACGCGCGAGGCTTGCGCAATCGACTGACTGGTCACGCCTAATGCGCGGGCCTTGGCCTGGTCCACTTCCAAGCGTAAAACCTTGACAGACTCATTCCAGTTGTCATTCACGCCGCGGGTATTGGCGCTCTGGCGCATCACCTGCTTGACCTCGTCTGCGCGCTCGCGCAGCTCGATAGGGTCTGGCCCCACCACACGAAACTGCACAGGGTATGGCACCGGCGGCCCATTGGGCAACAGCTTGACGCGACCACGGATCTCAGGGAAATCAGCTGCCAGCAACGCCGGTAGCTTGATACGCAGCGATTCACGCAACTTCAAGTCCTTGGGGACGATGATGAATTGTGAGACGTTGGACTGGGGAAACACTTGGTCTAGCGGCAAGTAGAAGCGCGGCACGCCGGAGCCGATCCAGGTGCTGACCGTGTCCACGCCCTCCTCTTGCAACAAGCGTGCTTCCAGGCGTTTTGTTACCGCCTGGTTGGCCGCAAAGGACGTACCTTCGGGGAACCAGATATCCACCAACACCTCGGGGCGGCTGGACTCCGGAAAGAACTGCTGCTGCACCTGGCCCATCCCCACGATACCCAGCGCAAAGGTCAGCACCGTGGCGCCAATGGTTAACCAGCGGTGCTGCACACACCCGTTCACTACTTTGCGAAAGCCGTTGTAGAACGGCGTGTCAAAGTGCTCGTGGTGATCGGCATCGCTGGCAGCGGGCTTGTGCTCTTTAAGCAGTAGCGTACCCAGGTAGGGCACAAAGTACACCGATACAAACCAGCTCAAAATCAGCGCTAAAACGGTGACGGCGAATATGGCGTAGGTGTATTCACCCGTTACTGATTTAGCCATACCGATGGGCAAGAAACCCACCGCGGTAATCAGTGTGCCGGTCAACATCGGCATGGCGGTCACTTCATAGGCAAAGGTTGCGGCCCGCACTTTGTCGTAGCCCTCTTCCATCTTGCGCACCATCATTTCCACCGCAATGATGGCGTCATCTACCAGCAAACCCAGCGCAATAATCAACGAGCCGAGCGAGATTTTGTGCAGGCCAATGCCCCAGTAGTACATCCCCAAAAACGTCACGGCCAGCACCAGCGGAATAGTGATACCCACGACCAAACCGGGGCGTACATCCAGGTACCAGCGCTTCCACAAGGGGTTAGTGCCCGGGCGCTTGTGCAGGCCCAGCGCGATAAAGCTCACCGCCAACACGATCACCACGGCCTCAATCAGCACGCTGACGAATTCATTGACCGACTTGGCCACTGCCTTGGGTTGGTCTTGCAGCTGCACCAGCTTGATACCGGCGGGTAAGGATTTTTCAACGCCATCGATCGCAGTGTGCAGCGACTTACCCAGTGCAATGATGTCGCCGCCCTTGGTCATGGATACACCCAAGGCAATCACTTCCTTACCCTGGTGGCGCACCTTGATGGCGGGTGGGTCAACGTAGCCCTTACCGATGTTGGCGATATCTTTCAGGCGCAACTGGTTGCCTGAGGTCCCGCGAATGGGCATCTCAGCCAGCTCTTGCACCGTGTTGAATTGCCCGCCAATGCGTACTTGCAAAATATCCAGCGGGGATTGCACCGTACCCGCAGGTTCCACCGCGTTTTGCTGACCCAACTGTGCCAACACCTGATTCAAATCCAGGCCCAACTGGGCCAGGCGTTTTTGCGAGATTTCGATGTACAGCTTTTCGTCTTGCTGGCCGAACAATTCCACCTTGGCCACATCGGGCACGCGCAGCAGGCGCTGGCGCACATCGTCGGCAAACGTCTTTAGCTCCGCGTAGTTGAAGCCATCGGCTTCCAGTGCATAGATCACGCCATACACATCGCCAAACTCATCGTTAAAGAACGGGCCCAACACGCCGCTTGGCAAGGTGCCGCGGATGTCGCCAATCTTTTTGCGAACGCTGTACCAAACATTGGGCACATCCGCAGGCTTGCTGGAGTCCTTGATCTGGAAAATAATCTGCGACTCGCCGGGCTTGGAATAGCTGCGGATTTTGTCGGCAAACGGCACCTCTTGCAGGGTACGTTCGATCTTGTCGGTGACCTGCTCGGCCACCTGCTGCGCAGTGGCGCCGGGCCAGTAAGTGCGCACGACCATGGCACGGAAGGTGAACGGCGGATCTTCATCTTGCCCAAGCTGAAAATAGGCCACAGCCCCCAGCACCATCAACACAATCATCAAATAGCGGGTGAGCGCCTCATGCTCCAACGCCCACTTGGACAGGTTGAAGCCTTTCTTGGGTTCTTGCAAGTTCATAGTCGCCTCACTTGCCCGCTGGCGCAGATGCAGCCGCAGTTGGGCTTGCTACAGAATTCATAGCTGGAGCGGCAGGTTTTACCTGGACCACAGCCGCTTTATCCTTATAAATGGTGACTTTTTGGCCCGGGGAGAGCACATGCACGCCCGCCACCACCACCTGCATGCCAGGCTGCAGGCCCGAGGCCACCACCACGTCGTTGCCATCGGCCGTGGCAATCACCACGGGCTGCAGTTTCACGGTCATGGTGGCGGTGTCCAGCACCCACACGGAAGAGTTCTGTCCATCCTGGCGAAAAGCGCTGGTGGGCAGCTTCACGACTTGTACGCCGCTGCGGTCAAATGCTTGCGGAATCACCGACACCGTGGTGCCCAGCGCCGGGGTGTCTTTGGCATCCAACGACACTTTCACTGTGAACGTGCGCGTCACCGGGTCGGCACTTGCCGCCACTTCACGGACAACACCTTTGAACAGCGTGTCAGACGACCACATGCGCACATCGGTCGTGGAGCCCACCTTCATCAGCGCCACTTTGTCTTCAGGCACCGCAAAAATCACGTCGCGCGGGCCATCTTGCGCAATGCGCACCACCGGCGTGCCGGCGCTCACCACTTGACCTGGCTCGGCATCAATAGAAGTGATGACCCCCGCTACATCGGCCACCAGGGTGGTGTAGGCCGACTGGTTGCCCTGACCCGCCAACTGCGCTTGGGCTTGGTCCAACTGGGCCTGCGCGGCCTTCAGAGCTGCATCACGGCGCTCCAGTTCCGCACCGCTGATGAAGTTTTGGTCTTTCAGTGATTTGTAGCGGTTGAAATCGGCCAATGCCAAATCACGGTTAGTCTTTGCGGCAGCGGTTTGGGCTGAAGCTGCCTGGGCCGCCAGCTTGTAATCCTGGGGGTCAAGTTGGGCCAGAACATCGCCGGCCTTGACGCGTTTGCCCAGCTCGGCCTGGCGGCGAATGATCTTTCCAGCAACGCGAAAACCCAAGCGCGATTCCACGCGGGGGCGTACTTCACCGGCAAATTCCGCACCCGACTTGATACTATCCAAGCCCACAGTGGTTACTTTGACAGCCCGAATGGGCTCCTCAGGCGGGGCTGGCTTGGAGCATGCAGTCAGAAGCAATGCCGTGGCCAAAATAGCCGCCGTGGGGGAGAACGTATGGATCATGGAAAAACTCATCGAGACAGGGGTTGATGGATATCAAACATTCCAGCTACTGACTGGCTGGTTAGTAATTTAGGGTAAACACTGACTTTTGTCAAGCACAGGCAAAATCCAAGCATGCAGTCTCCCGCGCCTATTGCCCACTATGAGAATTTCCCGGTCGTATCTGTCTTGTGCCCGGCCCACTTGCGCGCGCCCATTGCCGCCATTTATCACTTTGCCCGCACGGCAGACGACATTGCCGACGAAGGCGACGCCTCAGCAGACGAGCGTTTGGCGGATTTAACGGCGTACCGGGCGGATCTTCATCACGCCGCCGCCGGCTTGAACGTCAGCGTGCGCTGGCCCCCGATCTTTGCCCCCTTGGCCGCCACCATCCGCCAACACCAATTGCCCGTGCAGCTATTGGACGATTTGATCGACGCCTTTGTGCAAGACACCCGCAAGACGGCGGAAGGCTCTGGCTACGCCAACGACGCAGAGCTGCTCGACTACTGTCGCCGCTCTGCCAACCCGATAGGCCGCCTGCTGCTGCACCTGTATGGCGTGAACGACGACTTGGCCCTGCAACGCAGTGATGCCATTTGCTCCGCTTTGCAGTTGATCAACTTTTGGCAGGACCTGAGCCTGGACCTGCCTCGCAGGCGCTACTACCTGCCCACCAACGCACTGGCGCAGTGGAAACTGAGCCAGGCCGACCTGCAAACCTTTACCCGTACTGGTTTGCAATCGGAGAGTGCTACACAATTGATAGCTTCACAGGCAGGTTCTGCGCGGGCCCTGATGCTATTTGGCTCCCAATTAGTCCACCAAGTGCCAGGACGGGCCGGCTGGGAACTGCGCTTGGTAGTGCAAGGCGGTTTGCGCATCCTCGACCGTATTGCAGCACTGAACTACGCCACGCTGACGCAACGCCCCACGCTGCGCAAGTGGGACTATGCGGTGATGGTGTGGCGGGCGATTTGGATGTAGCGCCAGGATTTGTGTGCCAGTGCACAGTGCGAGTCGATTAAAAGGGAAAAACTCTGTACGAACTCAGCACAAAGCTACGCAGTGATTACCATAGACAGCATTGATAGATAAACTTTTCGATCCACTATGTCCCAATTTCTGTGAGGTAGGAACCCTTGCCGCTTTTCTCAATCCGTAAATCCACGACCTGTGTCTTGATGGCTCTAGGGGCATGTGCCGCACCTTGCGTGCTGGCACAAGATTCCCCTCAGCCCACTCCAGCGGGTGCGCCGGTCGATGTGGAAGCAACTGTCGAGGCCACGCGGGAGGCAGCCCGCAGCGCTGCGTTGTGGCTGGCCAGCGGTGTAGATAGCTGGTTTGGAAACAAACCCTTTAGCGAGGGTGGCGAGGTCAAGGATGGCCAGCTCAACCTGCGGTTCTACAGCCGCCAGGACCAAAAAGCGGACTACTCCGTGACCTTCAACGCACGGTTCAAGCTGCCCAATCTGGAGTCGCGCACCTATCTGTTCACTGGGCGTGACAACGCGGCTGCCGTCGTGACCGATCGGCCGTCAACCTTTGCCACCCGGCAGCGATTGTTGCAGCCGGAATCCACGCAAGACACCGCGTTTTTTGCTGGACTGGGGCGCACATTGGGCGACTCCGTGGATGCGCGCATTGGATTCCAGGGCGGGCTGAAACTGTACGCTCAGGGCCGCTTCCGCAAGGAATGGCGAACTTCGGCCGACGACACCGCTGAATTTAGCCAAACCGTGTTCGTGACCGCGCAAGACCGGCTCGGGTCGTCCACGGTGGCATCCCTGCAGCACCAGTTTTCTCCCACTTTGGTGGGTCGCTGGCTCAACGTGGTTGACGTGACGCAAGTTGATCCCAACGTTGAGTGGAATGGAAGCCTGGGTGTCTTCAAGTCTCTGGGGCAACAACGCTTGCTGTCACTGGAGCTATTGGCAAGCGCCAAACAGAATACTGGCCTGTCACTTACAGACTACGGATTGCAAATGCGCTGGGAGCAACCCGTGCTGCACAACCGGCTGACGGGAGAGCTGATCTTTGGCCACTTTTGGCCGCAATCGTTGGTACCCGGTGACCGCTCGACCGCGTGGGCACTGGGCACGGGGGTCAAAATGAAGTTCTAAGATCGGCGATTGCTGATCTTCGCCGTTCTTCACTTTCCTTGGATTTCCCTATGTTTGGTCGGATCACGTGGCCCATGGCCGCTGCTTTTTTTACATTGACTTTGGTCCCGCAAAGCCCAGCGCACGCGCAGGAGCGGGACGTCCGCAATGCGGTGGAGTCGGTGGCCGGCATTTACAGCAGCATCTATTTACATGAGGCGGGCCACGCACTAGCGGCCAAGGTATTCGGCGCGACGGATGTGGTGATTGAAGTGCCGCGCAAGGGCTCCTTCATGAATGGCGGCACGACGGCGCAGTTTCCGGCCCCACTCAGTCCTGCGCAGCGCCAAATATTCGCAGCCTCTGGTCTGCTGGCAGCCAACCTGGCAGGTGAGTTCGTGCTGCAACAGCCCGGGCTGCATGCCTCGCCCTATGCGCAGTCGATTCTGGGAACATCGGTGTTCTCCAACGTCATCCATGTCACCCAGTACTACACGCGGATTCGCGGTGTGAAGGGCTGGGCGGGCAATGACATTGACCAATACGAACTAGCAGGTGGCAACCCCCATGCGTTCTCCGCCGCGTTGGTGGCCTATTCGCTGTGGACCCTGCAGCGTATGCAAAAGCGCGACGTGCCGCTGTTCTTCGTCAGCCTGCGCTTCTAGCGCCTCAAAACTGCAAATTTCTGGTCATTTAGGGCTGTGGCCTAGGTGTTTATTGCCTTGGCAGCTATTGAATTCATAGCACCAGAGGCGCGTGAGCGACAGCTCAGATCCCCACCTTTTAGACTGCTGCTCTATAGTTTCCGCCACACCCTAAGGAAGCCCCATGAACGACCGCGCGCAATTCACCCGGATGGACCAAAGTACCCAGCAGGACTGGGCACTGATCGTGCCCGAGGCCATGAAGATGGCCCGCAGCCTGCCCGACCGTGTGCTGGAACACCTGAAGCTTTTAGATGGCGACTACGGCGGCTTCCCGGTGGACCGGCTCACCCACAGCCTGCAAACCGCCACGCTGGCCATGAAAGCCGGGCGCGATGAGGAATACATCGTCTGCGCCCTGCTGCACGACATTGGCGACACCCTGGGCAGCTACAACCACCCGGACATTGCGGCGGCCATCCTCAAGCCCTTTGTCAGCGAAGCCAACCACTGGATGATCCAAAACCACGGCATCTTTCAGGGCTACAACTTCTTTCACCACATCGGCCTGAACCGGGACATGCGCGACATGTTTGCGTCCCACCCGCACTACGAACGCACAGCGGAATTCATCGCGCTCTATGACAACCCGGCGTTTGACCCCCAGGCCGAGACTTTTCCACTAAGTACCTTTGAGCCGCTGGTTCGGCGGCTGATGGCTGCGCCCAAGAACAGTGTTTATAAGGCGGCGTTGGAGGCGTAGGGGGCGAGCCGCGCTAATCCGAATGCTTGAAAGGGTTTCGGATCTCTAACCCATCGATCGACATGCCGCTTTGCATGTCCTCAGACAGCAGCAGGGGCGCACCAGAAAGCATCGCACTGGCCACTATGTTCGCGTCATAGAACGACAGCCGAAAGCGCTTGGCAACGTCCACCGCTTTTTCATGCGACGCAAGCGTTAGCGGCAGTACCTCACACGCAGCCTTCACGGCCATCAGCAAGGCATCAATTTCCTGCCATGGCATCTTCAGCTTTCGGTGGCAAACCGATGTCACTTCATTGAGCACCTGCACGCTGATGAAGCCCCCCGCCTCCAGCACAGTTTGCGCCCGGTCGGCCTTGGCCACGTCACCCGACAAAAGATACAAAACGACATTGCTATCGAGAAAAGGCTTGCTCACGGCGTGGCGCTTCTGTCGTTGGCTTCCAGCCGATCAAAATGAAAATCAGCCGGCAACCTGCCACGCAACTGGTGCAAGCGCGCCAGCAAGTCACGCACGGCTGGTTTTTTAACGACTTCAAACGACCGCTCTCCGACCATATGCAGGTCGATTTCTTCGCCTTCTTTAAGATCCAGCGCTTGGACCAGGGTGGCGGGAAACCTGACCGCTAGTGAATTGCCCCATTTTGAAACTTGCATGATGGCCTTTATCTAGATAAACATACTTGCAATGTATATCAATTTGGGCAGGTATTCCACTCCAATACCGCCACCAATTCCCATGCAATAGCGGCCATCTGTTCCGGCTCAATATGGGCTACCGAAGACTTGGGACTGGATTCGGCCAGTTTTGTCGCGCTAGTCAGCCTCGAATGAATGCCGGCAATGGGCGTGATGTAATTCGGCAACTTCACTGCCAGGTTTTGACTTCATCCAGCACGGCGTCAGTTACCAAGGAAATCAGCGTGGGCCTGCAGGTGGCTTTGAATCTCCCGCACCGTCATGCCCCGTGCGTAGAGCGACAGTATCTTGTCGTCAAAGCCGCTCCAGCGGGTCTGGTGCTTGGTAATGATTTGCGGCTCGAACGTGCCAGCGCGGTCGCGGGGGATTTCGATGGGTAGTTCACCAAAGTCACCCTTGAGGGTTTTCTTGCTACGCCCGTTGCGGGTGTTACCGGCTTCGTTTGCCACTAGTTCATTCTTGCCATGACCCAGGTGGTCAGTCAGCTCGGCTTGTAGTGCGCGCTCAACCAGGGCTTTGATGAGTGGCTTGAGGATGCCGTTTTGGCCAATCAAATCCTCAGGCTTTTTGTAGTCTGCCAGTAGCGCGTCTATCAGTTCGGTCGGTAATGGTTTCATTTCTACGGTCATCATTGCTCCATGCAAGGCGGCAGTTTCCTGCCAAAAGACCGTTTACACAAAACTTCGTACACCCCCTTCGCCACCGCTTGCGGGCAAAGCGTTCCACCGCAGCCGCGACCCCCTCGCTCCAAACTTACAATCCCCTGTAGTTCGCCGCTACCTCAAGCGGTTCAGTCCAACGTGGTTTATCTGCCGAAAGGGGCAACCGTGGTTTCTTCCAGCTTTGCCTCCCGGCAGATAAACGCTAATCGTTAGATGCCATGGAAGACACAATGCGTTTTTCGGTCTTCGTGCTTGTTTCGCTTGTTGCGTTTATCGCCATCCTGCACTTCGTCACACGACGCAGAGCTCAACGCCCTCGATTGGCAATGGTGCTGATAGTTGCAGGCATCGTGGTGGTTGGCGGCATGATCTTTGCCAAGTACGGGAATAACGCGGGGCTTCCTTGGTGGATCTACTACACAGTTCCCGCGCTCGCGACTCTGCTCCTGCCGCCCTCGGTCTTCAAATTCGCAGGCAAAGAACTGTTGCAGTATCTGGCTCTGGCATTCCTTTCTTCTCCTGTGATCCACATCGTTTTCTCGTTCTTGTTCGATTGGCACGAGTACATGCCTTTTATCCAGGTTCCATCTCTGCAGTCGCTGCTGAGCTAGTTCCCCGACTGGCATCTAACTCAGGCGTTAAAGCTGCACTTTCAGCGACTGCTTTGGAGCGCCTAGAAGTTCGGCTTTGGTCCTGCTGACGCCGTTCACTGGAGTGATCAAATGCGCCGTTCTTACCGGCTAAGTCGCGGAGCGAATTGGTTGCTGTTGGTGGAATTTGCAACTACTCGGGCTCGGATCGGGGCAATTGCTCGCGTTTCAGTACGCTGCTTTGGTGTAACGAAAGCGTACCTTGGAGCAAGATTCGATAGAGGACCACTCAGTTGGAGTGGTTCTGAGTGCGCGAAATATTCACCTCTCAGCCATCCCCAAACTACCCCCCAGACGATGTAACAATCGTGCCCATGAATCCTGCCGACTACGTACAAGAAAAAGCCGCGGCCTCGGGCAGCAGCTTTTATTACGCCTTCCTGTTCTTACCCCAGCCCCGGCGCGCGGCCATCACTGCCTTTTATGCCTTTTGCCGCGAGGTGGATGATGTGGTGGACGACATGGTGGACGCGGGCGTGGCAGCCACCAAGCTGGCCTGGTGGCGCAGTGAGGTGGCCAAGGCCTTTGCCGGGCAGCCCAGCCACCCGGTGATGCGGGCGCTGATGCCCCTGACCGCCGAATTCGGTATTGAGCAGCGCCACCTGCAGGCCATCATTGATGGCTGCCAGATGGACCTGGAGCAAACCCGCTACCTGGACTACCCCGGCCTGCAGCGCTACTGCCACCTGGTGGCGGGCGAGGTGGGCGAGGTGGCAGCGCGCATCTTTGGCCAGACGCAGCCACAAACCACCGCCTACGCCCACAAACTAGGCCAGGCGCTGCAGCTGACCAACATCATCCGCGACGTGGGCGAAGACGCGCTGCGCGGGCGCATCTACCTGCCGGTGAACGAGCTACAACAGTTCGATGTGAAGGCGCACGAGATTTTGAACCGCGTTTACTCCGACCGCTTTGTGGCGCTGATGCAGTTTCAGGCCCAGCGCGCCCACGGCCTGTATGACGAAGCCCTGGCGCTGCTACCCGCAGATGACCGCCGCGCCCAAAAGCCAGGCCTGATGATGGCCAGCATTTACCGGGCGCTCTTGCGTGAGATTGAGGTGGATAAGTTCCAGGTGCTGAACCAGCGCATCAAGCTCACCCCGCTGCACAAAATGTGGCTGGCTTGGAAAGTGCAGGCCCTGGGCCGCTTATGAAGATCGCCATCGTAGGTGCAGGCTGGGCCGGTATGGCCGCTGCCGTGGCAGCGGTGCAGGCCGGGCACGACGCTACAGTTTTTGAAGCAGCCCGGGCAGTGGGCGGGCGGGCCAGGGCCCTGGTCTGCACCCTGCCCGATGGCACTGAGGCTACGCTGGACAACGGTCAGCACATCCTGATTGGCGCTTACACCGAAACCCTGCGTCTGATGCGCGTGGTAGGGCTGGACCCTGAGGCCCTGCTGCTGCGCCAGCCCTTGTCTCTGCCCTTTGTTGATGGCACCGGTTTGCAAACGCCGCCCTGGGCGGGCGAGTGGCCTGCGCCACTGGACGCGCTGGCGGCCATAGCCACCGCGCGCGGTTGGTCGTGGGCAGACCGATGGTCGCTGATACAGCCTTCAGTGGGCTGGCAACTGCGCGGCTTCAAATGCCCGCCGCACACCACGGTGGCCGAGCTATGCCATGGCATGTCGCCACGCGTGTTGCATGAGTTGATCGAACCGCTGTGCGTATCGGCGCTGAACACACCCGCTGCCCAGGCCAGCGCCCAGATTTTTCTCAGGGTCTTGCAAGACTCGCTGTTTGGCAGCCGCGGCGGCTCCAACTTGCTGCTGCCACGGGCGGACCTAGCCAGCCTGTTTCCGGCTGCCGCTGCCGCGTGGATAGCGCAGCCGCCCAGCCCCGAGCGGCCCGGCCAGGGGCGCGTGCACTGCGGCGTGCGGGTGGATAACCTGGTGTGGCAAGCGCCGCACTGGTTGGTCAACACAGAGGCTTTTGACAAGGCCATTTGGGCCACTTCAGCATCCAATGCGGCTGAGGCCCTGGAAGAATATGCCCGGAGTGCTCCTAAAACTATAGCATATGGCATGCACTATTGGGCTAAGGCTGTAGCGGCGCTGCACTTTGAAGCGATTGCCACCGTCTACGCACACGCCCCCGGCGTGCGCCTGCCGCATGCCATGCTGGCCCTGCGCAATAGCGCCACACAGCCCGCGCAGTTTGTGTTCGACCGCGGCCACCTGGGCGGCCCGGAGGGCCTGCTGGCCTTTGTGGTCAGCGCCAGCCACGGTAGCCGCGACGAACTGCAGGCCGCCGTGTTGGCCCAGGCCGCCAGCCAGCTGCAAGCTCTGGGCGGTGAACGCTTGCAGGCCGTGCAAACCGTGATTGAAAAGCGCGCCACCTTTGCCTGCACCCCCGCCCTGCCCCGACCCCACCCCGGCATTGCACCGGGCCTGGTGGCCGCGGGCGACTATGTGTATGGCCCCTACCCCGCCACACTAGAAGGTGCCGTGCGCAGTGGCGTAGCGGCCATTCACTACGTATGACATATTTTTGCTGATGGAGCCCCGCATGCATATTGCCCTGAAATGGGTGGCTGGCGTCATAACCGCCGCGGCGCTGGCTGCGGGTGGCGCAGCCGCCTGGTACATCCATACCAAACAGCCGGTGCGCAGCGGCGAGATTGGGCTGCAAAATCTCAAAGCGCCAGTGAGTGTGGCCTATGACGAACGCGGCGTGCCCCACATCCGCGCCGAGAATGAACACGACCTGTACCGCGCGCTGGGCTATGTGCACGCGCAAGACCGCTTGTTTCAGATGGAGATGGTGCGCCGCTTGGCCAACGGCGAATTGTCCGAAATTTTGGGCCCCAAGCTGATGGATGCTGACCGGCTGTTTCGCACGCTAGGGCTGCGCAATTTTGCGCAAAACTATGCTGCCAAAATGGACATGAACACACCGGCCAACCAAGCGCTGCTAGCCTATCTGGACGGCATAAACCAGTTCCAGGCTAGCCACCCTGCGCCCCTAGAATTTGACCTGCTGGGTATCCCTAAACGCGACTTCACACCCAAGGACACGATTGCCGTGTCTGGCTACCTGGCCTACAGCTTTGCTGCAGCCTTCAAGACCGAGCCGGTGATGACTTTTATCCGCGACAAGCTGGGGCCAGAGTATCTCAAAGCCTTTGATGTGGATTGGCATCCGCAAGGTGTGGTCGGTAACGTGGCGCTGCAGACCCAAGACTGGTCTGCCCTGACGCAACTGGCAAGGGCCAGTGATGAGGCGCTGCAAGCCGCAGGCGTGGCCCCGTTTGAGGGCAGCAATGCCTGGGCTATTAGTGGACGTAATACCGTGAGTGGCAAGCCCCTGCTGGCGGGCGATCCGCACATTGCCTACTCGGCCCCATCGGTGTGGTACGAGGCGCATTTGTCGGCTCCCGGCTTTGAGCTGTATGGCCACCACCAGGCCCTGAACCCGATGGCGCTGCTTGGCCACAACACCCAGTTTGGCTGGTCGTTGACCATGTTCCAAAACGACGACATCGACCTGATTGCTGAAAAAGTAAACCCCGAAAATCCCAACCAAGTTTGGTACCACAACCAATGGGTGACGCTGGAAACCCGTAGCGAAACTATTGCCGTCAAAGGCGCGCCAGCCGTCACGCTGACGCTACGCAAATCGCCCCACGGCCCGATCGTGACCGACGCCTTCAAGACCCCATTGGCAAGCACGCCGATTGCGATGTGGTGGGCATTTCTGGAAACTGAAAACCCGTTGCTACAGGCCTTTTATGAATTGAACCGGGCTGACACGCGCGCCAAGGCGCGCACCGCAGCCGAAAAAATCCATGCACCTGGCCTGAATATTGTGTGGGCTAGCACATCGGGCGACATTGCCTGGTGGGCCGCCGGCAAGCTGCCGATCCGCCCGCCTGGCGTCAACCCGACTTTCATCTTGGATGCCAGCAAAGGCGAAGCAGAAAAACTGGGCTACTACAACTTTGCGTTCAACCCGCAAGAGGAAAACCCGGCGCGTGGCTACATCGTCTCGGCCAACCACCAGCCCAAACCTTCCAGCGGCGTGCCGGTGCCCGGCTACTACAACCTGGCCGACCGCGCCGAGCGCCTGGACTTGCAACTGCGCAACCCCGATCGCCAGTGGGACACTGCGGCCGCACAGGCCCTGCAGCTCGATATCGGCACAGCCTACGGCCCGCGCATGCTGCGCGATCTGATACCCATCCTGAAGGCTGTCACCACAGACCCATATGAAAAGGCTTTCCTAGAGCCGCTGGAGCAATGGGACGGCAACTACGCCACCGGTAGTATTGCGCCGTTATTGTTCAACCAACTGTTGTATGAGATAGCCAAAGGGGCCATGGCCGATGAGCTGGGCGAAGAACAGTTCGCCAACTTACTCAAAACCCGGGCGCTGGATACCGCTCTACCCCGCCTAGCCGCGGACGCCAAGTCGCCTTGGTGGGACGACATTCGCACAACAGCCCCCGAGAGCCGGTTTGAAACTTTGCGCATCGCCTGGGTCAACACCCTGCGCCATTTGGAATCGCTGTATGGCAAAGACCTGACCCAATGGAACTGGGGCAAGGCACACACCCTGACCCAGAACCACCCACTGGGCGCGCAAAAACCGTTGGACCGTATCTTCAACGTGGGACCGTTTTCGGTGTCGGGGGGGCGTGAAATACCTAACAACCTCTCCTACAGCATTGGCCCTGCACCGTGGGCAGTCACTGCCGGACCCTCCACCCGCAGAGTGATTGACTTTGCCAACCCCGGTGCGGCACAAGGCATTAATCCTCTAGGGCAAAGCGGCGTGTGGTGGGACGCGCATTACGACGACCAAGTGGCGCGTTTTGTGGCGGGCTACTACGTGCCCCAGCACTTGCTGGCCGATGATGTTGTGACCCATACGCGCAGCAGCTTGAAACTAGTACCCGCCCACTAGGCGGGCTGCACGGCTCAAGTACCCGTCTTACGCGGCTGGGACTGCGCTACGTAGGCATTAAACGCAGCAATGGGCAGGGGCTCCGCAAACAGGAAACCCTGGTAACAGTAGCAGCCGATATTGGCCAGAAAACTGCGCTGCGCCTCGGTCTCCACACCCTCTGCCACCACCGCCAACCCCAGGCTGTGCCCCAGCCCGACGATGGTGCGCGCAATCGCAGCATCGTTGGGGTCCGTGAGCACATCCTGCACAAAAGAATGGTCGATTTTGAGCAGCTCCAGCGGCAATTGTTTGAGGTAATTGAGCGAGGAGTAACCCGTACCAAAGTCATCTAACGAAAACCCGACGCCCATTGCGCGCAGCTCTTTCATTTTGACGATGATGTCCTCCACCCGATGCACCAACACGGTCTCGGTCAGCTCCAGGCGCAAGCGCTGCGCCGGGGCACCGGTGCGCTGCAAGGCACTGGCCACCTGGGCCACGAAGTCGGGTTCGCGCAGTTGCCGCGCGCTCACGTTGACTGCCAGGCTCAGGTGCGATGTCAGCGGGTCTTGGGCCCACTGCGCCAACTGCTCGCAGGCGGTGTTCAAAACCCAGCGCCCCAGTGGCAAGATGAGGCCCGTAGCTTCGGCCAACGGAATAAATTCAGTCGGCATGACCAGCCCGCGCTGAGGCTGCCGCCAGCGCACCAGGGCTTCGGCGCCTGTCACATGGCCCAACACATCCACCATGGGCTGAAAATGCAGTTCCAGCTCTTCGCCGCCCTGCAGGCCATCGCGCAGGTCTGACTCCATCGCCACGCGACTGTCCACATCGGATTGCATGGCCACATCAAAAAAGCGCAGCGTATTGCGCCCCGCCGCCTTGGCCTGGTACATGGCCAAATCGGCCTGTTTGAGCAAGTCGTCCACGCTTTGCACTGCATCGCCCATCAGCGTAATCCCGATGCTGGGCGAACTGCGGTGCTCACGCCCGGCCAACTGATAAGGTGCGTTCAAGGAACTCAAAATCTTTTTGCCAATGGCCTCGGCTTGGGATGCGGCATCTAGCGCGTCACCATCCAAATCATCCAGCACCACCACAAACTCGTCACCGCCCAGCCGAGCCACCGTATCCGATTCACGCACACAGGTGCCCAGGCGCTCGGCCACTTGCTGCAGC
>JANYEE010000031.1 GCA_025363275.1 Burkholderiales bacterium
TCCTTGACCGCCTGGGCATCTACAAAGCGGGTGTTGTTAAAGCTGTTGAGGTAGAGCTTGAAGGACTTGCTCTCCACGATGTTCAGCGTTTCACAGGGAATGGTGAAGTGGGCCAGCGCCACCAGGGGCTTACCACGCAGATTGAGCCAGCTCAGTTCAAACGCGGTCCACATATCCGCACCCAAAAACGGCAGCGGCACGGCAGGCGTAGTGATCGGTGCAATGACGGACGAAGTAGCAATGCCAATTTCTTCGCGCTTACCCGCGCGGGGAATCGGGAACAGCAGCGTCTTATCGTACTGGTCGATGTAGGCACTGGACTTGCCCAATTGCGATTGCTCAGGCGAGTTCATGGCCGTGTGCCTTGCAGGTGCGGAATCAGCGCGGCAACAATTTGGTTCACCGGCTCGGGCGGCAAATCGTGGCCCATGCCGGGAATGGTCAGCAGGCGGGCACCGGCAATACGCTTGGCCGTGTCCTCGCCATTGGGCAGGGGCACCAGCGGGTCGGCTTCACCGTGAATCACCAGCGTGCGGCAGGTAATAGCCGAAAGCTGCTCGGCGCGCTCGCCATCGGCCACCACGGCCAGCATTTGGCGCAAAGTACCCACTGGGTGATAACTGCGGCGCACACCCAGCGCAATGCGCTCACGCACCTCGGGCTCAGGCATGGGGTAGGCGGGGCTGCCAATAATTTTGAACAGGGCCACAAAGTGGTCCAAGGCCGCAGCCGGGCTCTTGCCGGGGCGCTTGAGCATGGCGCGCAGTACGTCAGGCTGGGCCTGGGGCAAGCCGCGTGCACCGCTGCTGCTCATGATGCTGGTCAGGCTCA
Organism: Burkholderiales bacterium; assembly: GCA_025363275.1. Classification (GTDB taxonomy): domain Bacteria; phylum Pseudomonadota; class Gammaproteobacteria; order Burkholderiales; family Burkholderiaceae_C; genus Allorhodoferax. Next base: position 832 of record JANYEE010000031.1, read on the forward strand.
GTACGCGCTTGGGTGCAGCGATCGCCACGCGCTGGGCAATCATGCCGCCCATGCTCACTCCTACCACATGGGCGTATTTGATCTTCAGGGTGTCGAGCACACCAATCGCATCCTGCGCCATGTCGGTCAGGGTGTAGAGCGGTTTGGAGCCAAAACCCAGCTTGTATTTCAGGCCGGCCCACAGCAAGTTGGGCTTACCCAAGTTATCAAAGTGTTGGCTCAGACCAATATCGCGATTGTCCATACGGATCACCCGAAAGCCTGCATCCACCAGGGCCTGCACCATCTGCGGTGGCCAGGCCACCAGCTGCATGCCCAGTCCCATGATCAGCAAGACCACCGGCTGGCTGGCCGATGCCGGGCGTCCGTTGGCGCTGTCTTCAATCTCGATATCGATTCCGTTTGCTCTTATTTTCATAGCTACACAGGCATTAAATACGCGGGCCACAGCCCGATTTGGTTAAAAAATTGCCTTCAAATCGGCTCAGAGGTCGTTTTGGAAGCTTCCCAGGCCGTTTCAAGCCTTGCGCCTGAACACCAGGCGCTGCGGCGTGGATTGCGCCTCCGTCCATCGGTAGCCTTCCACATCAAAGGCACGCAGTTGGTCGGGCATGCTCAGGCGGTGGGTAGTGGCATAGCGTGCCATCAGGCCACGGGCCCGCTTGGCAAAAAAGCTCACCACCTTGTACTGCCCGGCCTTGTATTCCTGGAACACGCATTCAACCACGCCCGCCTTTAGGGCTTTGGTGTCTACCGCGCGGTAGTACTCGTTGGACGCCAAATTCACCACCACGGGGCTGATGTCCTCGCGCAGGCGCGTGTTCAGGTAGTCCGATATTTGCGTGCCCCAGTAGTGGTACAGGTCTTTGCCCAGGGCGGTGGGCAGGCGTGTGCCCATCTCCAGGCGGTAGGGCTGCATCAGGTCTAGCGGACGCAAGACGCCATACAGTCCGCTCAAAATGCACACATGGTCCTGGGCCCAGGCGAGGTCTTCGGAGCTCAAGGTTCTGGCATCCAAGCCGCCATACACATCACCATCAAAGGCCAGCGCCGCTTGTCGCGCGTTCTTGGGCGTGGCCCGGCTAGACCAGGCCTGGTAGCGCGCCACATTGAGGCTGGACAGCGCATCGCTCACGTCCATCAGCTCGGAGATTTGGGGTGGGGAGTAGCCACGCAACACGTCGATCAAGGCCTTGCTTTGTTTTACAAATAAAGGTGCGGTGTGGGTTTGGCCGGCGAGCGCAGTGTCGTAGTCGAGGGATTTGGCGGGAGACAAGAGAAAAAGCATGCGCCATTATCCCGAAGGCGGAGCGCGAGTGGCTAGGCTGGGGTTTTGATGGCCGCTTGATCGCGTACAGCCAACACTTTTTGTACCACTTCGTCGGCTGAAAATCCGTGGATGGTTTTGGGGTCTGGCGAAATCACCACGCCAAAGTGGCTGCACAGCGGTGCCCATTCGATGGATTTCACGCCGTCGTTTTGATAGATGCCCACCACCGGCTTATCCAGTGCCGATGCAATGTGGATCAGCGACGTGTCAGGGCTGATGACCACACTGGCGCGGTCACACAGAGCCATCAAGCCGGGCAAGTCGTTCTCAGTGTTGACCACCAGTGCGCGCCAGTGAATACCGATGTCGGCGTACGCACGGGCGCCATCGATCGCATGCTGGGCCAGGGTCTGGGAGTCATTGGTACAACTCAGGGCCACCGTGGCAGCAGGCAGTGCTACCGCCAGCCGCTGCAGCACCGCCACAGCGGCGCCCGGAGACACCGTACGGGCATTGTTAGGCTCCGAGCCGAACAGGTTGACCACGATCAACTCGTGGTCTGGCAACAGGCTGGCCACAGCGGTGGGCAAAGTGGCGGGTTGGCTACGGTGTAATTCGTAGCGCGGCGCTAGCGTCTGGGCTCTCTCTCCGTAAATGGCCTGAAGCGCGACTTGGGACTTGCGCACAGCGTGCGTCACTTGGCCAGGCAGTTTACCCTCGTCCATCAGCACGGCACCTCGGGGAGCGGCCAGCTTCAATAGGATGCGCGTTTTTTCACTGCGAAAGCTCGCTTTGAAAGTCACAACGTAATCGAAGCGCTCCCGGCGTATGGCCCATGAGGTACACAGACATTCCAGCAAAGGGGGATTCTCAAAATTCCAGATGCGGGCAATACGCGGGTCGTTTTGCCAGAAATTACCGCTGTTGCCGGATGCCAGCACATGAATCTCAACGCCAGGGTCTAGTTCTCGGGCTCCGCGCAAAAAAGCCGTGTTGACGACTGCGTCGCCCAGCTTGCCATCGTGCGAAAAAATGAGAATTTTCAAAAATCGACCCTGCCGGTTTTGTTCTGCTTTGAGTGTACGCGAGCGCCTGCGGATAGCGCAGCACCACACCGGTAAAATCACCGGTCGCTCACAAGAGAACCCCCCATGTCTGATAACGCTATTACTACTTCACTCGCCGCTCCGGCCCCGGAGCAGCCCGGCCTGCAGTCCCTGTCCAAATCCTTCGAGCCCGTAGCGCTGGAAGCGCACTGGGGCCCCGAGTGGGAGAAGCGTGGTTACGGCGTGGCTGGCTACCGCGGTACCAGCGCCCCCGATACCGCTGCGGCGGCGCTGGGTAAGAATTTCGCCATCCAGTTGCCGCCCCCCAACGTAACCGGCACGCTGCATATGGGACATGCGTTCAACCAGACCATCATGGACAGCCTGACCCGGTACCACCGCATGGCTGGTTTCAACACCGCCTGGATTCCGGGTACCGACCATGCCGGCATCGCCACCCAGATCGTCGTGGAGCGCCAGCTGCAAGACCGGAAACTCAGCCGCCACGATCTGGGCCGTGAGGCCTTCACCGCCAAGGTGTGGGAATGGAAGGAGAAGTCCGGCAACATCATCACCAACCAAATGCGCCGCATGGGCGACACGGTGGACTGGAGCCGGGAATACTTCACGATGGACCCCAAACTGTCCAAAACCGTAACCGAAACCTTTGTGCAACTGTACGAACAGGGCCTGATTTACCGCGGTAAGCGTCTGGTCAATTGGGACCCGGTGCTACAAAGCGCAGTGAGTGATCTGGAGGTGGAAAACGAAGAACGTAACAGCTTCATGTGGCACATCCTGTACCCGTTCAGCGATGGTCCACAAACTGCGGCAGACGGCACGCCGCTCCAGGGCATGCACATCGCCACCACCCGCCCCGAGACCATGCTGGCCGACGGCGCGCTGTGTGTGCACCCTGACGACGAGCGTTACAAACACCTGATCGGACAAATGGTCGACTTGCCGTTGTGCGACCGAAAGATTCCCATCATTGCGGATGATTTTGTGGACAAGGAATTCGGTAGTGGCTGCGTCAAGATCACCGGTGCACACGACTTCAACGACTATGCCTGCTCCCAGCGCCACGGCCTGCCGCTGATCACCATCTTCACGCTGGACGCCAAAATCAACGACAACGGCCCCGCCGCCTACCGCGGCCTAGACCGTTATGACTGCCGCAAGGCCGTATTGAAGGACTTGGAGGCACGAGGCTTTCTGGAGAAAGCCGTACCGCACAAAAATATGGTGCCTATCTGCGCCCGTACCGGCCAGGTCGTCGAGCCGATGCTGACTGACCAATGGTTCATGGCGGTGAACACCGTAGGCAAGGACGACGCCACCGGCAAATCCATCGCCCAAAAAGCCATCGATGCGGTACACAGCGGCGACGTAAAGTTTGTGCCCGAGAACTGGATCAATACCTACAACCAGTGGATGAACAACATCCAGGACTGGTGCATCAGCCGCCAGCTGTGGTGGGGGCATCAGATTCCGGCTTGGTACGACGAGGACGGCAAGGTTTACGTCGCGCGAAACGAGGCCGAGGCGCAGGCACAAGCCCCCGGTAAGAAGCTGCGCCGCGACGAAGACGTGCTCGACACTTGGTATTCCTCCGCACTCGTGCCCTTTTCTACGATGGGCTGGCCTGAAAAGACGCGGGACTACGACCTCTACTTGCCCAGCAGCGTATTGGTTACTGGCTATGACATCATCTTCTTCTGGGTTGCTCGGATGATCATGATGACCACGCACTTCACGGGCCAAGTGCCGTTCAGGCACGTGTACATCCACGGCCTGGTGAAAGACGCACAGGGCAAGAAGATGAGCAAGTCCGAGGGCAATGTGCTCGACCCAGTCGACCTGATCGACGGCATCGAACTCGGGCCACTTTTGGCCAAGCGCTCCGAAGGCCTGCGCAAGCCTGAGACCGCGCCCCAGGTGCGCAAGAATACCGAGAAAGAATTTCCTGAAGGCATTCCCGCCTACGGCGCAGACGCTCTGCGTTTCACCTTTGCTGCGCTGGCCTCACTGGGGCGCAGCATCAACTTCGACAGCAAGCGCTGCGAAGGCTACCGTAACTTCTGCAACAAGCTGTGGAACGCCACGCGCTTTGTACTGATGAACTGCGAAGGCAGCGACTGCGGGCTGAAAGAGCACAGCAAAGACGAGTGCGCTGTGGGCGGACCGGCGCACGGCTACCTTGAATTCAGCCAAGCCGACCGCTGGATTGTTTCGCTGTTACAAAAGACAGAAGCCGAAGTGGCAAAAGGTTTTGGTGAGTACCGTCTGGACAACGTAGCCAACACGATTTACGACTTCGTATGGAACGAGTTTTGCGATTGGTACCTGGAAATTGCCAAAGTGCAAATCAACACCGGCACTGACGCGCAAAAGCGTGCGACACGCCGCACGCTGATCCGTACGCTGGAAACTATCCTGCGCCTGATCCACCCGATCACGCCCTTTATCTCGGAAGAATTGTGGCAAAAGGTGGCTCCCGTTGCGGGGCGGTACCCCGCTAGCTCCGATACCCCGGGGCGTGGTGGTCCGTCTGTAGCGGTAGCCGCCTACCCCGTGGCGCAACCCGAGCGCATTGATGAAGCCGCCATTGCCCATGTGGTCAAACTAAAAGCTCTGGTAGACGCCTGCCGCACGCTGCGCAGTGAAATGAGTGTGTCACCCGCGGCGCGCCTGCCTCTCTTTGTAGTGGCACAGACGGCTGCGGAAAATGAATTCCTACAGTCGTCCGCAGCCGTGCTCCAGGCGCTGGCCAAGCTCAGCGAGGTCAAGGTATTTGCAGATGAGGCCGGCTGGCAAGCCGCAGCGCAATCGGCTCCCGTAGCGGTGGTAGGCGAAGCGCGTGTCTGCCTGTTCGTGGAAGTCGATGTGGCAGCTGAAAAAATCCGCCTGGGTAAGGAAGTGGCGCGCCTGGAAGAGCAAATTGCCAAGGCCCAAGTGAAGCTGAGTAATGAAGCTTTTGTGGCCAAAGCTCCCGCCACGGTGCTGGAGCTGGAGCGCAAACGTGTGGCTGATTTTGCCGACACTTTGACCAAGGTGCGAGAGCAACTGGCCCGTCTGGGCGCATAGAAAAAAAGGCGGCCACAGGCCGCCTTTTTTTTGCATCTCAGCAAGTTGCTTAGCGGCGGCGTATTACATGAATGAATTCATCACCGATCGTTTCCTGGTGAATCAGCTCATTGCCCGTTTGCTTGGCAAAGGCCTGAAAATCTCGGGTTGAACCGGCGTCGGTCGACACAACCTTCAGTGTCTGGCCACTACCCATATCAGCAAACGCCTTCTTGGCCTTCAAAATAGGCAGTGGGCAGTTCAAGCCTCGGGTGTCAAGTTCGCGGTCGATGTGCATGTCAAATCCTTTGGTTTGGATTGTAGGTGTGCGGTCTCACAGACTCAATCCCGCTTGGGAAATTCCACAAAACTGGGGGTGTGTCCGCGCGATTTCAACCAATCGGCCAGTGCATAGCCGGTACCCGCAGGCCAGCACTTTACCGACTCCGGGGTGTAGAGCCTGTAGTCCACGAGCTCGGGGGATAAACGCACCTCGCCGTGGCACACCGCGTGGTAAGCAATGATGATCTGATTCATGCGTTGAAAGTCGTAGACACCAATCAGATTCAAATCTGTTGTGACCAAACTGGTCTCTTCCGCAATCTCACGCGCAATGCCTTCCGTGGGTGTTTCACCCGCTTCCATAAAACCGGTGATCAAAGCGTACATTTTGCCAGGCCAGGCCGCATTGCGCGCCAGCAAAATATGGCCGTCGTATTCGATGACCGCCGCGAGCACTGGCGTAGGGTTGTTCCAATGCGTGAAGTCGCAGGTCGGGCAGCGCAGGCGGGCCTTCTCGCCCCCGTCTTCCTCCCGCGTGATCAGAGCCAAAGGGGTGGCGCACTGCGGGCAAAATTTGAAGGCAGATGTCATGCAGGAAAGACTCCGGTCGAGAGGTAGCGGTCACCCCGGTCACACACAATGAAAACGATGGTAGCGTTGGCCTCGCGCTTGGCAATCTCTTGGGCCACCCAGCAGGCGCCCGCTGCCGACACCCCAGCAAAAATACCCTCTTCTCGTGCCATGCGGCGGCACATGTCTTCGGCGTCTGCCTGGCTGACATACACCAACTCATCCACATTGGCGGGGTCGTAAATTTTTGGTAAATACGCCTCGGGCCATTTGCGAATACCGGGGATACGTGAGCCCTCGGATGGCTGCGCGCCAATGATGCGGATGGCGGGGTTCTTTTCTTTTAAGAAACGGGCCACTCCGGTGATGGTGCCCGTGGTACCCATAGCACTGACGAAGTGGGTAATTTGTCCACTGGTTTGCTCCCAGATCTCAGGGCCTGTGGTTTCGTAATGGATGCGCGGGTTGTCCTGGTTGGCAAACTGGTCCAGCACGCGGCCTTTGCCATCGCGCTGCATTTGTTCGGCCAGGTCGCGGGCGTATTCCATGCCACCGCTCTTGGGCGTCAGGATCAACTGCGCACCAAAGGCCTTCATGGTCTGCACGCGCTCGATGGACAAGTCCTCCGGCATGATCAACACCATGCGGTAGCCCTTGATGGCAGCGGCCATGGCTAGCGCAATACCGGTATTTCCCGAGGTGGCCTCCAGCAATGTGTCGCCCGGCTTGATTTCTCCGCGCTCCTGGGCGCGTTGGATCATCGACAAGGCGGGCCTGTCTTTGACCGACCCCGCAGGATTATTGCCCTCTAATTTGCCCAAAACCACGGTCTTGCGGGCCGTGTTCTCAGCAGCACCGATGCGTTGCAGGACCACCAAGGGGGTTTTTCCAATGGCGTCTTCAATAGTTGGATAGATCATGGACGTAAATGTGCCATAATTCAGGGCTTACGTATTGGCGTCGCCCGGGTGGTGGAATTGGTAGACGCACGGGACTCAAAATCCCGCGCCGCAAGGCGTGCCGGTTCGATTCCGGCCCCGGGCACCATAGGTAGTGGTCACAATACTTTTTCTGCATCCCGAACCACACGCCTTTGGCGATATTGACGAGGCTCACGCGTGAGCGGGTTCAATTCCGGCCCCGGGCACCATGGCTTTTTACGATGGCTTGCAAAAACCTTTGAGCAAATCCTAATGCGCTCCTGCCGCTGCGTCCTTATCGCTTGCACTGGGCTTGCTCCGCTTGGCCAAA
>JANYEE010000226.1 GCA_025363275.1 Burkholderiales bacterium
GTGCCTTCGCAGCCGCCGGCGATCTCCCACTGGCCCGATATTGCCGGGATTGATGCGAGCGATGTGCGCGGACGCCTGGGCAATGACTTGTCCCTGTTTCAAAATTTGCTGCGAAGGATGTTGCAGGAGTTCGCCCAACTGCTCCCCCCTGCGGACACCACCGATGCAGGACTCGCAGACTTTGGCAGACGTATGCACAAGCTCAAAGGCGGTGCGGGAAACTTGGGCGCGAAAGCGATTCAGCAAGCCGCTGATCAAGTGGAGTTAGCCTGCACCTCGGGACAGCACGAACTGCTGGCCGGTCTGGTTCAAGGCCTCGCGGCGCAGCTCCAGTCATTACAACAAGCGGCGGCGCCTGTGTTGCGGGCAAAACTTGCCGACAGTGCCCAAGAGCGGTCTACACCTGCGCCCACCGTAAGCGACGCAGACCTGCTGGAATTGGTGCAGAGGCTTCAACGCCAGGAACTTTCGGCGGTGGGGCGCTTTCATGCATTGCGCGCGCCCCTCACGCAGCTGCTGGGGCCTACTGCCTACGCCAGCGCACTCAGCGATGTACAAGGCCTGCGCTTCCACGCCGCAGCAGCTACTCTAAAGACCTATCTAACCTGAGGTCCACAAGGTCCTATCCAGGGCCTCAGGTGTTTCTCTCCACAAACTCAGGTATCTGCCTGATTGGCCGCGGCGCAGCGCCACCCTACATTTGGACCCATGTTGTGCAAACCCCCAAACGTTGTTAACTGCGCTGAGGCACCCGGCAGGATGGCGCTGAGCGTGCCCCAGGGGAACAATCCGTGACTTTGGCACGTTTGCTGGCTGAGACCGGAGCGGGGCTGCCAGTGGCTAACAACCAGGCCGCTGTGGGTCTCTGCCAGTCCTCGGGAACACGGCCCGAGCTAAAGCGCGTCACCTTGCTCCATGCCATCGCATCGATTTCACAAGGTGTACTGATCAGTGGCCCAGACCGCTTGATACTGTCGGCCAACAAAGCATTTGAGAACATGAGCGGCTACTCGGAGGCAGAGTTGTTGGGGCGTAACTGCGCGCTTTTACAGGGCCCTCAAACTAGCCCAAAGACGCTGAAAGAATTACGAATGGCACTTCATGCCGAAGAGCCGTTTTACGGTGAGTTGTTGAACTATAGAAAAGACGGTGCGATTTTTTGGAACGAGTTATCGATTAACCCAGTATTTGACCGCGGCGGCGCACTGACCCACTACGTAGGCATTCAGCGCGATGTCACAGAGCGCAAGTTACATCAGACCCAGCTCAAATTGGCCGCCCAGGTGTTCGCGCAGGGCCACGAGGGCATCATGGTGATGGACGAACAGCGCGCGATTGTCATGGTGAATCAGGCTTTTACCGACATCTCCGGCTACACACAGGCCGAGGTACTGGGAAAAACCAACCGCATGCTTTCTTCTGGTCGCCAGAGCGACAGCTTTTACCGGGCCAAATGGCAGGCTATCGACACCACGGGAAGCTGGCAGGGCGAAGTGTGGCACCGCCGCAAAGATGGCGCAGAATACCTAGAGTGGCTCACCATCAGCGCCATGGTCGACGATCAGGGTTGCGTGTGCAACTACATTGGCACGTTCAGTGATATCAGCGAACAATTGGCCGCGCGCGAACGTATCACCTGGCTGTCGCACTTTGATGTGCTGACCCATTTGCCCAATCGTGCGCTTTTCATGGATCGCCTGGGGCTGGAAATCAAACGGGCGCAGCGTACGGGCCTGACCGTTGCTGTCCTTTTGCTGGATATTGATCATTTCAAAGAAATCAACGACGCATTGGGACACGACCAGGGCGACCGCTTGTTGGTGGCCGCCGCCCAGCGCGTTCGCAATGTGGTGCGCGACATGGACACGGTTGCCCGACTGGGCGGTGATGAATTCGCCGTTATCGTGAGTGATCTGCAAGATCTGCAACCGGTCAAGACCATCGCCCAGAACATACTGGACGCTTTGGTCGCACCGTTCGAGCTGGAGGCGAGTTCTGGCTACGTGTCTGCCAGCGTGGGTATCGCGCTCTACCCAAGCGATGCCAGCGATATTGAAACCTTATTGAAATCAGCCGACCAGGCTATGTATGCCGCCAAGGCCAGTGGACGCAACTGCTACAGCTTCTTCACTCCTGAGCTGCAAGACCACGCCCAAAATCGGCTGTGGTTAACCAACGAGCTGCGCTCTGCGCTTACCAACGATCAATTTTGGCTGGCCTACCAGCCGATCGTGAATTTGAAAACTGGGGAAGTGCGCAAGGCCGAGGCCTTGATTCGCTGGCAGCACCCTGTTCGCGGGCTCATCAGTCCTGCCGATTTCATACCCGTAGCAGAATCCAGCGGATTGATCGTGGAAATTGGTGAATGGGTGTTCCGAACAGCGGCCACGCAAGTCGCGCATCTTTGTAAAACCCATGCCGCTGACTTTCAGTTGAGTGTGAACAAGTCGCCAGCCCAATTCCACCGCCAGACTGCTAAATCAGAGACGTGGGACCAGCACTTGGAGCGGCACGGGATCAGTTGCCACAGTATTGTGGTGGAAATCACCGAAGGCCTGCTGCTGGAGGCTAGTCAGCGTGTGGATGACCAGTTGCGGTCTTTGCGCGAAGCTGGCATTCAAGTCTCTCTGGATGACTTCGGCACGGGATACTCGTCGTTGGCGTATTTGCAAAAGCACGATATCGACTATGTCAAGATTGATCAATCTTTTGTACGCAACTTGTGCTGTGGGTCGAAGGAAATGACCCTTTGTGAGGCCATCATTGCCATGGCACACAAACTGGGAATACAGGTTATTGCAGAAGGCATAGAAACCACTGAACAGTTGGAATTGCTGCGCGCCGCAGGTTGTGACTATGGCCAGGGCTACCTGTTCGCTCGTCCCATGTCTGCCCTTGCGTTTGATAATTTCCTTGCGCAATCGGGTGCTGACAGTCCGCATGGGGTTTCAACATGAGAACTTCCTCACTGGTACACGCCCCGGCGTCTTTGCGCCAGCGGCTTAGCGTCGCTGTGCTGGGCTTTGGCTGGGTCTTCGGTATGGCGATGGACTGGACCTGGTTGATCTGGATTGCCGGTATCGGTCTGATAGGACTTGCCAGCGGCGTGTGCGATACCTTCCTAAGGCCAGCACAGAGCGATCATCGGCAGACATCTCAAAGCGATACGGGTGTTCAAGTCGCCTTATTACTTGGGCATGCTACCCAGACTTGGGTGTCTCATATCCAGTCGGTACAACTACAAATGCGCACGGCAACCGATGAGTTGTTGCAGGGGTTTGTATCGATTTTGGACGAGCTTGACAAGATCACCGCATCGGGCAATTCCATCGACCAACATTCACTCGACCAGCGTGCCGACATGCTGCAGGAATGCGAGCACGAGTTGCACGCCTTGGTGCGCAATTTCTCCGGATTTATTGAATCGCGGGACAAGATGCTGAGCACAATGACTAGCTTAGATAGTGCGTCGGGAGGGCTGCGCAGCATGGCCGAGGATGTGGGGGTCATTGCACGACAAACCAACTTGTTATCGCTCAATGCTGCGATTGAAGCCGCCCGCGCCGGGCCTGCCGGCCGGGGCTTTGCCGTGGTGGCTACTGAGGTGAGGCGTCTATCGTCCGCGTCTGCCGATACGGGTAAACGTATCAATGACCAAGTGGCAGACTTCAGCGCCAGTGTTCACCGAACATTGACCGATGCGTCTGCCCGTGCGGAGATTGACCGCTCCATGGTGGGAGACTCAGAGCGCACGATTGTCTCGGTCATTGAGCGGGTCGACGGTGTGGTTAGCGAGCTGCATAACCGTGCAGCTGAGCTGGGTGTTCGCGGTGAGGCGGTACGCATCTATGTCGAACAGATGATGGTGTCATTTCAATTCCAAGATCGTGTGCAGCAAATTTTGGATCAGATTTCCCAGTCAATGCACGCAGTGACGACCCGGCTTAACGAGACCACCGCAGAGGGACATTTACCCGAACTCGCTGCGTGGGAGGCCTTGCTGTCTGAGGGTTACACCACGGACGAGCAGCGTGCAGGGCTACCGAGCGGCAGTGCCGCTTCGTCGCAGGCAGCTTCCGCTACTTTCTTCTAGCGCAACTTCACTATTTCTATTCAACAGGGAAAAACCATGGGCAAGACTATATTAATTGTGGATGACTCCTCATCCCTGCGCCAGGTGGTGAGTCTCACTTTAACGCGCGCAGGCTACGAAGTCATTGAGGGCGCAGACGGCCTAGATGCCCTGAGCAAACTCGACGGTCGAAAAGTCAACCTGATTGTGAGCGACGTCAACATGCCACGCATGGATGGAATCACATTTGTCACCAAGGTCAAACAGGATCCGCGCTACAAATTTACGCCGGTGATTATGCTCACCACCGAGGGTCAAGACGCCAAGAAGGAGCAGGGGCGTGCTGCTGGTGCCAAGGCCTGGATCGTTAAACCCTTCAGCCCGCCTGTGCTGTTGGATGCGGTGTCCAAATTGATTCTTCCGTAAAAAGCCTCAAACATACTTTGAAGGAGCTCAAAGTGCATCTCATCCGCATGATTTATGTCAGTACCCGAGCACAGGGTCTAGACCTTGAGCTCAATGAGCTCGCAGGCGTCGCACACAGCAAAAACAAGAAACATAATCTTTCTGGCATGCTAGCTTTTGATCGAAAGTATTTCGTTCAGGCCGTTGAAGGCGAGCGCAAGCTCGTCTGCAAACTGTTAGGTAAGCTGTTTGCAGATCCGCGCCACACGGATGTCGTGCTTCTTGCTTTCGAAGCCATCGAAAAACGCGACTTTGGTCAGTGGTCGATGCAATTTGTTCCGCTGGATTCTTCGACGACAGACATCATTTTTAAGCACAGCATCAATAAAGCGTTTGATCCTTACGATTTCTCCAAAAGCAGTGCGCTGTCATTTTTGATGGACATGCGACCAGCACTCATTGCTGGATAGTGGGATGTTGCGAGGCGCTCTCCTTACGCTTTTCGGCTTGACACAACGCTGGCCTCAGGTGTTTCCCTTCACAAACTCAGGTGTCTGCCTGATTGGCCCAGCCGTAGCGCCCACCTATATTTAGATCCATATTGTGTGTCGTCAAGAGTGACACCCAGGGGTATACGAATATTTCCGCGAGGAGCGCACCATGGCCTTTGTATTCCAACTCCCTACAGAGTTAAACATCTACAGTGTCGGCGCGACCCGTGACGCCTTATTAGCTTGGCTAGCGCAAGATTCCAGCTCCCGCGAAGCGGTGGAAATTGATGCCTCGGGTGTGGATGAAATCGATGGGGCAGGTATCCAGTTGCTGGGTGCATTAATAGCTGCGCTCACCGACCGTGGGTCGGCCTGGTCGGTCAAAGAACCCAGTGTGCAGGTTCTTGAGATTTGTCGTGTGCTGGGAAGCCAAAGTTGGTTACAGCGCAACGATGATGCGGGAGTGGGTTTATGAGATCCAACACTGCCGATGCTGACTTGAACTTCATCGCTGAGGCGCTGCCCGCCTTCATTAGCGAAGCGCACGAACAACTGCAAACGATTGAGCAACTTTTGCTCGAACTGGAAGAGTGTCCTGGTGATCGTGAGTTGTTGGACGCGCTCTTTCGTTGTGCCCATACGGTCAAGGGATCGGCAGGTATTTTCGGTCTGGACGAGGTGGTGGCCTTTACCCACCACGTAGAAACCTTGCTCGACAAAATGCGCGAGGGAGCTGTCACTCTGGGCCCCGCGCTCAGCACGCTTTTGTTGGAGTGCAAGGATCAGGTCTTGCATCTGGTGGATTGCGCCAACCAAGAGGGTGGTGACTCCGCCCAGGATCTGGAGGTACGCGCTGACTTGATTACGCAGCTATATGCCGCTATGGGAACTTCTGCTGCACACCCAAGCCAGAGTGTGCCCGAGCCTTTGGCAGACAACACCCAGTCCTCGGCGAATGGGGGGTGCTGGCTGATCTCGGTATGTTTTGGCGCAGAATGCTTTCGCAATGGAATGGATCCTTTGAGTATCATTCGCTATCTGGGTACGCTGGGTTCGGTCGAGGCTATTGCATGCGATTTGGCGCTGGTTCCGCCGCTCGATCAGTTGGACCCCGAGTCCTGTCATCTAGGGTTTGAACTTCGCTTGCAGACCCTCGCAGAGCGCAACGTCATTGAAGAGGCGTTCAGCTTCGTCAGAGACGATTGCACGTTGCGACTGATTGCGCCCAGCGCTGCTTTGGTGGATTACGAGCAGCTCTTGGAGGCTATGCCAGATCGTCCCCTGTTGGGTGACATTCTGGTCAAGATTGGCGCCGTCAGTGCCGCGCAGTTGGCTGCTGGTTTGCACACCCAACAGCAAGCGCGGGGGACACCCGGCGCAGTGATTCCGAGATTGGGCGATGTCTTGCAGCAGCAAGCGGGAGTCGCACCAGAGGTGGTTTCTGCCGCTTTGAGTAAGCAGGGCAAGCGTGAGGCATCCACCGGCGCCGACGACAACCGCTACATCCGGGTCCAGGCGGATCGTCTGGATGAGGTCATCAACCTTCTTGGCGAGCTGGTGATTGCTGCGGCCGGTGCGGCTCTGCAAGCGCGCCAAACGCGTCACAGCGAGTTGATCGAATCCAATCAGCATATTGGACGTTTGATTGACGAGATCCGTAACGGTACGCTGCAGTTGCGCATGGTGCCGATTGGCGAGACTTTTAGCCGGTTTCGCCGGGTGGTTCGTGATACCGCCTCAGCGCTTAACAAAGACGTAGTTCTGGAAATCGTCGGTGGAGAGACCGAACTAGACAAGTCCGTGGTGGAACGTATTGCCGATCCGTTGATGCACCTGGTTCGCAATGGACTGGATCATGGTCTGGAGACCCCCGCGGAAAGGATCGCCGCTGGCAAGACGCCGACCGGCACGCTGGTGCTCAGCGCGCGCCATGAGTCGGGAAGTATTTTGATTCGGATTGAGGACGACGGACGCGGCATTAACCGAGACCGTGTGCTGCAACGGGCTTGGGATCGCGGCTTGGTAGAGAAGGGTGTGACACCCAACGACGCTGATATTTTGAAATTGATTTTTGAACCCGGGTTTTCAACCGCCGAGCAAGTCACCAATTTGTCAGGCCGTGGCGTAGGCATGGACGTGGTGCGTCGCAATATCGAAGCGCTGCGCGGTACGGTGGTGGTCTCCAGCACTCAGGGAGTCGGATCGCAGATTAATATTCGTCTGCCGCTCACACTGGCCATCATTGATGGATTTCTGGTGAGCGTAGGCAGCTCAAAATTCATATTCCCGCTGGATACCGTGGTCGAGGTCATTGAGAACCGGGCCACTGCCAGCGCACGGGATGCGCATGGTCGTAGCGTCGTCGAGTTACGGGGCGAAGTGTTACCCGTGGTCTGCTTGCGCTCGCTATACGGCCTGGACTCCTTGGCACCCGATCGGGTCAGCGTAGTAGTCGTTCAGTGCAGCACCGGGCCTTTTGGCGTGCTGGTCGATGCACTTTTGGGTCAACACCAGACGGTTATCAAACCTTTGGGGCGTCTATTCAAAACCCTACGCGGTATTTCGGGCTCGTCGATATTGGGCAACGGGGAAGTTGCCTTGATTTTTGACGTGGTCTCCCTGGGTCAGCTGGCTTGCGAGCCCCCTGCGCTACGTACTTCTCACCTGCAACTCACTGCCGAATCCCATCCAAACGCCCAACTATCACCCGAAAGGCAAGCATCATGACACCCAACCATTCTTCTTGGCTCGCACGACTCTTCAATGGTGCGGAAATTCAGCGCCTCAACGCGCACGCGCAAGAGCAGGAGCGCCTGCATACCGAGTCCAATAAAGCATTGTCTGAGTTGAAGGGCCGACTGGCGGAGTTGGAGAGCGAGGTGAAGGTGCGGACCGACATCATGAACATGACCAGTATTGTTTCGGTGGCTGATAAGAAAGGTGACATCGTCAGCGTGAACGACAAGTTCACTGAAGTGTCCAAGTACAGCCGTACTGAACTGATTGGCCAGCCGCACAGCACCACGCGTCACCCCGATATGCCTAAGGAAACCTTCAAGCAGCTTTGGTCCACCATTGGCCGCGGTGAGATGTTTCGCGGCATTATTAAAAATCGCGCCAAGGACGGTACGCCCTACTATGTTGACGCCGTCATTGCGCCCATCTTGGGCGACAACGGGAAGCCGGTTCAGTACTTGGGTGTTCGCTATGACATCACTGCAGCCGAGTTGGAACGTCAAAACGCCCGTGGCGTGCTGGGCGCTATTGATGCTAACTACGCCTTCATTGAATTCAACCTGGATGGCACGATTATTCATGCCAATGAAAACTTTCTGAAAACGCTGGGCTACCGGCTTGATGAGATCCAGAACAAGCACCACCGTATGTTCTGCGACCCGGTAGTGTCTGCTTCGGCGGCTTACGCGCAGTTCTGGCGTGACCTGGGCGACGGCAAGCCGCAAAATGACGTTTTCAAGCGTGTGACCAAGGCAGGCCAGGAAATCTGGATTCAGGCGGTCTATGCGCCGGTGAAAGACGAGATGGGCCGCGTATTCAAAGTGGTGAAGATTGCGACAGATGTCACCGCGCAGCGGCTGCAGTCGGCTGATTTCGAAGGACAACTCCAAGCCATTAGCAAGGCCCAGGCAGTGATTGAGTTCAGTCTCGATGGCAAGGTGCTTCACGCTAACGACAACTTCTTGAGCGTGCTGGGCTATTCCATCAATGAAATCAAAGGCCAGCACCACTCTATGTTCGTTGATCCTACCTATCGCAACAGCGTGGAGTACCGATTATTTTGGGAAAAGTTGGGACGCGGAGAGTACGACGCCGGGCAGTACAAACGTATCGGCAAAGGGGGAAAGGAGATCTGGATCCAGGCTTCTTACAACCCCATCCTGGATCTCAATGGCAAGCCGTTCAAGGTGGTCAAGTACGCCACCGATGTGACCGCCGAAGTAAATGCCAACAACATGTTGCGTTTGGCAGTGGAGCAGGCGCAGACAGTGACCAGCGCTGCCAAGGACGGCGATCTGACACAACGTATTCCGCTGGAAGGTAAGAGCGGTCCAATTGAAGCGCTGTGTGTGGGTATCAATTCGGTGATGGAAACTACCTCGGTCATATTCAGCGATGTGGTGCGCAGCTTTGGCGCGCTGGCCGCAGGGGACCTGACCCAGCGCATCACCCGACAATATTCGGGCACGTTTGATCAAGTGAAGAACGACGCCAACGCTACCAGCGAAAAACTTGCTGCCACCATCGAAGATGTGGGACGTGTACTAGCGGGGTTGGCGAGCGGCGACTTGGGGCAGCGCATTACGCGAGATGCTGACGGTGTATTTAACCAGGTCAAGCAAGACGCCAACGCCACCTGTGAAAAGCTGGCCAGCATTATTGAGGAAGTGCGCGCTGCAGCCGATGCCCTCAGTGGTGCTGCGGGCCAAGTGAGCGCTACCGCCCAGTCGCTGTCACAGGCCGCGAGTGAACAGGCGTCGTCGGTGGAAGAAACCACGGCTTCTATTGACCAGATGTCGGCGTCCATCTCGCAAAATAGCGATAACGCCAAGGTGACCGATGGCATGGCAACCAAGGCTTCCAAAGAAGCCAGTGAGGGCGGTGATGCGGTGACGCAAACGGTCCGGGCCATGAAGCAGATTGCATCAAAGATCAGTATCGTTGACGATATTGCCTACCAGACCAACTTGCTGGCGCTCAATGCCGCTATCGAGGCAGCGCGTGCTGGAGAGCATGGCAAAGGTTTCGCCGTGGTAGCCGCCGAGGTGCGCAAGCTAGCCGAGCGCAGCCAGGAAGCAGCCAAAGAAATTGGTGATTTGGCGGCGAACAGCGTGTCAACCGCTGAGCGTGCGGGCAAGTTGCTCGACGAGATCGTTCCGTCCATCAAACGAACATCTGACCTGGTGCAAGAAATTGCTGCAGCCTCGGGTGAGCAAAGCTCTGCGGTGTCGCAAATTGGCGGTGCCATGGGCCAACTCAGCAAGGCCACTCAACAAAATGCTTCAGCCTCGGAAGAGCTGGCGGCCACCTCAGAGGAAATGTCGGGTCAGGCTGAACAATTACAGCAAGTGATTGGCTTCTTTGGTGCCACCGAAGAGGCGCCAAGGCCAGCACGTACGCGTCGCAGTGATGAGGTCGTACCGATCCGCACGCGCTCTAATGGCTCGTCCTCGATAGCGATGTTGGGAATTCCCAGTTTGCGCAGTGGTAGTGGTAATTTCAAGCCGTTCTGAGGTGCCATATGCCAGCCATCCAAGCAGCTAGCCGGTCAGCCGCAGAGCCACAGGCGTCTGCCCAGTATCTGACATTCATGCTCGCGGACGGGGTGTTCGCCATGGACATTGCGACCGTGCGAGAAATCATTCAACACTGCCAAATGACTACGGTGCCGCTCATGCCTGCGTTTGTGCGCGGTGTTATGAACCTGCGCGGTGCGGTGGTTCCCGTCATCGACCTTCAAGCGCGTTTGGGTAAGCCAAACGCCGTTGTTGGCAAGAAGACCTGCGTTGTCATCTTTGATGTCCAACGCGAGGGAGAGCGCGTGGAGCTGGGGCTGATGGTGGATTCCGTCAGCGAAGTGATTGAAATTCCACCGGCTGAGATCGAACCGCCGCCGCAGTTCGGTAGCATCATTAAGCGTGACTTCATTCGCGGCATGGGCAAGGTCGACGGGAAGTTTGTCATTATTTTGGACCCGGAGCGCGCCCTCAATGTGGATGATATGACGGCCCTTGTCGAGCGCTCGCAAGAAGACGTGACCGCCTGAGCTACAAAATGGTGCAAGCCCTTAGCGATGCCACTTTTCGGCGGGTCAGCGAGATCATGTACGAGTCGATTGGCCTGTCATTCAGCGTGTCGAAGAAGCCTTTGATTTCCAGTCGGCTTGCGAGCCGAATTCAAAAGATTGGTCTTTCATCGTTTGAGGCTTATGTGGATTTGCTGGAGGACCATGCCCAGGCTGCTGAATTCCAGATGGCTGTGGATTTGCTCACCACCAATGAAACGTATTTTTTTAGAGAGCCCAAGCATTACGAGTTGTTGGAGCAAGAGTTGGCCTCCCGCAAAAGCCGCGCCCCCGTGTCTATCTGGAGCGCCGCCTCTTCTTTTGGCGATGAGGCCTACAGCACTGCCATGCTGCTCTCGGATATGCAAAGGAAAGGCCAGGTTGGCCCCGACTGGTCAATATTGGGTACCGATATCAGTCATCGTGTGTTGCTAAGTGCCACCGAGGCGGTGTATCCACAAGACCGCTTGCGCCACGTGCCACCTGAGCAGTTACGACGTTACTGCCTTCAGGGTGAAGGCCCTGCAACTGGTCAGGTCATGATGCAGGAGAGTTTGCGCAGTCACGTTCGGTTTGGGCAGCTCAATTTGGCCAAGAGCTTCACTGATCTCGGACCTTTTGACGTTGTGTTTTTACGCAATGTGTTGATCTACTTTGATCCACCTACCAAGATTGCAGTAGTCGATCGGGTTTTAAGCACTTTGAGGCCCGGCGGACTCTTCTTCATGGGCACAGCCGAGGGTCGCGTGAACTGCGCCACACCGATCAAGCCCATCATTCCTGGTGCCTACCGCAAAGTAGCCTGAGTCAACCCCATGCCAGTACCCCAAAATTCTGCAAGTCAAACCCTACATCCTGGTGACGTGGCGTTAGCGTTCGAGGGAGAGCGTCTGGAAACGCTTCTGGGATCTTGTGTTGCAGTTATTTTGACGGATCCGCGCAGGACGGTAGGTGTGATGTGCCATATCGTTTATTGCGGGTTACCCAACGCTGCGAGCAAGGGCGATACGGCCTACGCTGTCTTTGCGATGCAGGAAATGTTCACGCGGTTGCGGACGATTGGCATCACGCCGCAGCTGTGCCAGGCCTTTATTTTTGGCGGTGGCAATATGTTTCCTGGCATGTTCAGCCGCAAACATGTGGGTACGTCCAATGTGGAATGGGTGGAGCACTTCCTGTGGACGCAGGGCATTGAAATCGTTGGCGAGTCGACGGGAGGAAGTTGCTATCGCAAGATCAGCTGGACCGTAGGTGCCCAGGCGCTGAACGTTGAGTGTGTCGACTCCAACGATGAAGACGAATAAGACCAGGACACCAATGACCGCTATTCAAGTTTATGTAGTTGACGATTCCGCAGTGGTACGGCAAACGGTGGCGCATTTACTTTCGGGTTCTGCAGACATTGTGGTGGTTGGTAGCGCACCCAATCCTTTGATTGCCGCGCAAGCTATCCGTAAAAATCGGCCTGACGTACTGCTGCTGGACATCGAAATGCCAGGGATGGACGGACTGACTTTTTTACGCCAAATCATGGCGCACGATCCGATTCCAACCGTTATTTGCTCGACCTTGAGTACCGAAGGCAGCAAAGTTGCGCTCGAGGCCATGGCCGCGGGCGCAGTAGCGGTGATTGCCAAGCCCCAATTAGGCTTAAAGCAGTTTCTGGAAGACTCACGGCGTGAATTGATTGATGCACTCAAGTCCGCGGCACGCTCAAGGCCGCGCGTCATCAAGCTATCGGGTGTTGGAGCCGCTGCGCTGCTCCCCCTTGCGGCCAAGCCGCCCCCATCTTTGCGTAGCGGTGTCCATACGTTTGCGGTGAATAAGCCTGTCGTGATAGGTAGCTCCACGGGCGGTACACAGGCCTTGGAGGTGGTGCTGACGGCTTTGCCAGCGGATGCTCCTGGTATTGCGATTACGCAGCACATGCCAGAAAAGTTCACCGCAATGTATGCGGATCGGCTTAACGGGCTGTGCGCAATCAACGTGCGGGAAGCCAAAGACGGCGACCGTCTGGAGCGTGGCGTCGCGTTGATTGCGCCGGGGGGACGGCACATGCAATTGCGCAAGGCGGCTGGCCAGTATTTTGTGACGGTTGCCGATGGGCCGCCGGTCAATCGACACAAGCCGTCGGTGGATGTGTTGTTTCGCTCCGCTGCGGAAGCCGCCGGCGGCGATATTCTCGGCATCATCTTGACCGGTATGGGCGATGACGGCGCCCGCGGAATGAAGCGCTTGCACGATGGTGGGGCTCGTACCATTGCGCAAAATGAAGCAACGTGTGTTGTTTTTGGTATGCCAAAAGAAGCCATCAAACTGGATGCGGTGGACGATGTGCTTCCCCTGGAAATGATCTCCGCCGCCATATTGCAGTTTGACGCCCGCGCCTGAACTGGTGGGCGTGCGCCATGGCTATGTCAAACTCACGCCATGTTGCAAGCAATTAACCAGCTGACCTCTAAGCTTAACTTTGACACCCTCCGCGCCGAATTCCCGGCGCTGGCCAGTGACTTCATTTATCTGGACAACGCCGGGGGCTCCCAGGTGCTGCGCCGTGTGGGCGACCGGGTGCGTGACTACCTACTGGGCAATAGTGTGCAACTGGGTGCCAGTTACCGCTATTCGCAGGAGGCTGGTGCCAAGGTGCTGGCTGCGCGCCACGCAGTAGCGGAGCTGATCAACGCCGCGCATGACGATGAAGTGGTGATGGGTAGTGCTACCACCGCTCTGATGTTCCAGATCACCCAGTCCATCCTGCCGAGCATCCGGCCGGGAGATGAAATCATCCTGACCAATACCGACCATGAGGCCAATATCGGCGCGTGGACGCGGCTGCAAGCAGCGGGTGCGGTGGTACGGTTTTGGCATGTGAACCCGCAAACCTTGGAGTTGGACTTGGCGGACTTGGACGTTTTGCTGTCGCCCAAAGTGAAGTGGGTCGCCATGACGCATGCGTCCAATGTGCTGGGCACCATCAACCCGGTGCACGTGGTGGCGGAGCGCGTGCACCGGGTAGGTGCGCGCTTGTGTGTTGATGCGGTGGCTTACGCCCCACACCGCTTGGTGGACGTGCAGGCCAGCGGCGCAGACCTGTATGTGTTTAGCTTTTACAAAGTGTTCGGTCCGCACTATGCTGTGTTGTGGGGGCGACGGGAATTGCTACTTGGCCTGTCCAGCCTGAATCACTTCTTTATTTCCGGGGCGACTATTCCCTACAAACTACAGCCTGGCAATGTGAACTACGAGCTGTCGTATGGTTGCATAGGAATTGTCGACTACCTGCTAGACGTGGGCGCACAATTGGGTGCCACGGGCACTGCGCGGCACAAAATGCAAGTCGCTTTTGATGCCTTTGAAGTGCATGAGAATGCACTGGCCGAGCAACTGCTGACTTATCTGCGCAGCAAAAAGAACGTACGCATCATTGGCCTGCCTGACACTACGTCGGGGCGGCGTGTGCCCACCATCAGCTTCATGGTGGACGGTACGATGAGTGAGACTGTGGTGCTGCACACTGACCGGTTTGGTATAGGCATTCGCTTTGGTGATTTTTATGCCAAACGCCTAATTGAAGCTTTGGGGCTGAATGTCTGGGGCGGTGTAGTACGCGTGTCTATCGCCCACTACAACACCCGCGCCGAGATCGATCATTTGATCCGGCACCTGGACGAAGTCATCGGCTGAGAAATCGGCCATAGTTAAAAAACCGATAGTCCCGTCTTGGTCACAAACAACTCCAACGCGATGCGACCCAGGTGCGAGTTGCCAGTAGCGTCCAGCGCCGGGGACCAGACGCACAGGGTCAAGGTATCAGGTACCACCGCCACAATGCCTCCGCCCACACCGCTCTTGCATGGTAGGCCAATGCGAAACGCAAACTCGCCCGCAGCATCGTAGGTGCCGCAGGTCAACATCAAAGCGTTCACGCGCCGGGTTTGGGCTTCAGTGATCACACGCGGTCCGGCGTAGGGGGGGGCACCGTCGCGGCACAGATAACCTGCCGCACGCGCTACCTGTACGCAGTTCATGCTGATCGCGCACTGGTTGAAGTAGACATCCAGCACCTGCGCGGTGTTGTTGTCCAGCGTGCCAAAGGCTTTCATAAAATTAGCTAGCGCCGCGTTGCGAAAGCCCGTGTCGGCCTCCGAGTGTGCTACTTCTGCGTCGATGTGGATAGCTTCACCACATAAGTCTGATAACAGTGCGAGCAGGTTGGTTTTGGCATCGCCCTGGCTCAGCAGCCGGTCGGCCACAGCGATGGCACCGGCATTGATGAAGGGATTGCGCGGAATGCCGCGTTCGGTTTCTAGTTGCACCAGAGAGTTGAATGGGCTGCCTGAGGGCTCACGGCCGATACGCTGCCACAGCGTCTCACCCAGGCTGCGCATGGCAAGCGTTAGTGAAAATACTTTGGACATACTCTGGATGGAAAAGGGTGTGGCGCTATCGCCCGCAGCCGCCTCCTGGCCACCGAAGGTGCGCAGCGCTATGCCAAATTGCAGTGGCGACACGCGGGCCAGAGCGGGGATGTAGGTGGCCACTGCGCCCCCAGTGCCCAGTAGGGGCCGTATCTCGGTGTTGATCTCGTCCAGGATGGTTTGAAATTGCATGGTACTCGGGTGGGTGTGGAGCTTGGCAGTGATGGTAGTGCAGCCGCTAATATGCAGACTATGAATCTTCAGCCCCAACTTGCTACGTCGCACCACTTACCCCCGGACGATACGCTGCGCGCAGCGCTGCACAACGAAGTGCACGCCCGGCCCACCGCGCGGGTGCAATTGCCCGTTCTGGTGACCTATGTGGCGGTGCTCAATGCCGGTATCACCCGTGATGCAGAGCTGGCCCACTTGCAGCTATTGCCTGGTCAGAGCGGGCTCTTACTGCAGAGCTTGCATGCCAACTTCTTGCGTTTGCAGTGCGAGGCTTACACCGTCAAATGGGAACGCCATACTGAGTTCACGCGCTATTCCATCGTGCAGGCTTTGCCCGAGCACGCTTGGCTGGGTGCTACCTTGCCAGCGCTAATGGCGGATCTGGCGGTACCTCCGGGTTGGCTGTGTGCCACGCCTGGGCGCACGGTGGCAGCTATCCAAATGGCGATGGTCCATGGCGATCTAAGCGATGCCCATGCCTTGATGGCCCGGGCCCAAACATGGCTGGGTGTGGGGGCGCTGGTGGCATCGCAACTGGGGAATGGGCACTCCTGGGCCCTCACGGATTTTCAGATCTGCGCCGATGGTTTCGAGCGAATTTTGGTAGTGGCGCCTCCCGATACCAGTGAGACCCGGGCCGGGCGGATTTCTCAGCGGCTGTTGGAATTGGAGACTTATCGCCTGATGGCCTTGCGCGGTTTGCCGGTAGCCAAGCAACTGGCGCCGCTACTGGCACAGGCAGAAACGGAGCTGGCCACGATTACCGCGCGCTTGGAGAATAAAGATACCTCAGACCAGGCCTTGCTCGACACCCTAGTGGCCCTGGCGGCCCGCATTGAGCGGGCTACAGCCGAACACAACTACCGGTTCTCAGCCACACAGGCGTACTACTCGCTGGTCAATCAACGCATTGCAGAGTTACGCGAGAAAGCGATCCCTGGCACCCAGACGCTGGGGGAGTTCATGCAGCGCAGACTCTCACCCGCCATGGCTACGGCGGCTGCAGCGGCTCAACGTCTGGCGTCGCTCTCTGAGCGGGTTTCACGCACCAGCGCCTTGTTGCGTACGCGGGTAGACATTGCCACCGAGGTGCAAAACCAACAGCTATTGGAAAAACTTACCCGCGGCCAGGAGCTGCAGTTGCGTCTGCAAAGCACCGTGGAGGGGTTGTCGATTGCAGCCATCTCTTACTATGTGGTCAGCCTGCTGCTATATGGTGGCAAAGCCCTGAAAGCCGTGGGCGTGCCGGTTAACCCAGAAATGGCTGCCGGCGCTATGGTGCCGCTGGTGCTGTGGGCGGTGTGGCGTACTACGCGGCGTATCCACGCCAAGCTGGCGGTGGCGCACTGAGTTTTCTGGGTTTGATCGCAGTGCAGCAGCTTTGCGGTTAGCATTTAACGCAGCACCACAGCGCACTTTTCTTTCACCCAACCATGCAACTTGTTCAGCAAACCATTCTTCAATTTACGGTACTCGTGGGTCTGGTGTTTGCGTTGACTTGGGTTTTGATGTCCGTGTTGATGGGCATGACAGCTCAGGCGGCCAGGTTGTTCATGGCGGCCAATCTGGCTCTGGTGGTGGGCGTCGTACTGACCGGCCTGCGCACCCCGGAGCGCAGCTACCTTTACTACCACGTGGCCGACTGGGCCACCATCGTCGGGTTTGGGTGCCTACACCGCGGTCTACTGCACTTGATTGATGTGGATCGACCACCGGCCTTGCATTCGGTTTTTCCCCTGTTGTTGGCGATGTTGGTCACCGCGCCGTTTGCGCCGGGGCCGGCGTCTGCCACCGTGATGTCCTTGGCGCTGTTTGGCACCGCAGCCTGGTACGCCTTTACCGCGTTCATGGATGCGATGCGTGGGCTAGATGCTGACGTATTTTCTAGATCGGTACGGGCCGGCGCCAGTGCCCCATTTTTTTTGATGGGTCTGGTGCTGGTGGCGCGCACTCTCGAGGTTTTAAGTGGGGCCATTTTTGGTACGCCCAACGCCACAGCTTCCGATAACCCACTTTTCTTAATGTGGGCCACAGTCGTGTTCTTGCTGTTGGCCAATATCGCACTGGCCACGCTGGCTACAGGACGCCTGTTAATGCGCATACGCTCCATGGCGGAGATGGACTACCTGACAGGGTGCCTGAATCGCCGCTCCCTAGAGCAGCGTATGAAGATTGAGTTAGACCGCAACCTGCGTAGTGGCGAGCCCCTGGCCTGCGTTTTCTTTGACCTGGATCACTTCAAGCGGATCAATGATGTGCATGGCCACGAAGCGGGCGATGCCGCACTCAAGCACACGGTACGCTTGATCGCTGACTTGCTGCGCAGTGTCGATGCACTGGGGCGATTTGGGGGTGAGGAATTCATGGTGCTAATGCCTAACACCGATCTCAAGGGCGCTACAGACGCCGCAAATCGTATGCGCCTAGCGCTGATGCGAACCAAGTTGGAAATCCAGGGCAAGGTCATCCCCTTGAGCGCCAGCTTTGGTGCTGCGGTGCTAGGCCGAAACGAGCGCCTGGATGATTTGGTACGCCGAGCTGATGCCGCCATGTACGAGGCCAAGCGCTTAGGCCGCAACCGGGTCGAGGTAGACGCCAGCCAGGGCGTCTAGGCGTGGCGTGAGATCGGCTAGAAGCTCACCGCTGGGCGCACTTCCGCAGTGCGCACGAAACGCCAGCGCCCCACGTAGCAGGCCAAGCTTGCTACCACCAGACCCGCAAGCGCAACCCATCCCAGCGGTCGCAGCCACACGCCATCGTAGGCGCCAAATATGCAGGCCTTGATGGCCTGCACCACCCAGGTCAAAGGTAGCCATGGGCTGATATTGGCAAACCAGCCGCCACTGAGTTCAACTGGCAAAATGCCGCCACTGGATGACAATTGCACGGCCAAAAACACCATGGCCAAGGCTTTTCCCGCATCACCAAATGCCCGCGTGAGGGCATACACAATGATCAAAAATGTGATGGCAGCCACGGCCAGCGTGAGTGCCAAGGGCCCCAGGCTCAGCACTTTGATTTTGAGCACGAACACCAGCGTGGCAAGTACCAGGCCGGCTTGTAGCAAAACAACGATCCCGGGGATCAGCAATTTTCCGATCATCTGCGCCGGACGCGAAAAGGTCTGCGCTTTGCGGGGCAGCACCCGTACATGGATCAAAAACGCGGCGATACCCGCACCCAACCACAAAGCACCGGGTACTACGTTGGACGCAAAACCACTGCCGTTATTAGCCACGGCGGCGTGTACCTCCACCACAGGCTCGACCGAGTTCGCCAGTCCCTGGGCACTACCGTCCAGCGGTGCAATATCTTTGGGCAGAGAGTTGGCAAATAAATCAATGCCAGCCTGTAAACGCAGCGCACCGGATTTGAGCTTTTGCGACCCTTCTGCCAGACTACCCGTGCCACGGGCCAGCTCTTCGCTGCCGCGGGCTAGCGTATCGAGTTGGACGTCCTCTGGCATCTTGGTCACCGCTGTGCGCAGGCCCGTGTTCAGCGTCCGCATACCCGAGGCTAGCGTGGTGACGCCGGTGCTCAACTGTTTGGCACCGTCCGATAATTTTTGCTGCGCATCGCTGGCTTGCTGCAAGCCCGTACTGAGTTGCGTCATGCTGTCGGAGAGTTTGCCCAAGCCATCGGCCACACTACCAGGCACAAACAGGCTATCGCGCGCCTCATCGCGAAAGCTTGTCATGCCTGCATGCAGGCGGTTCCCCCCGGCTTGCAACTCATCTAGACCACGGGTGAGCTCTGTATGGCCTGCCGCCAGTGCCTCTGCGCCGCTCTTGAGACGGTCGAGTTCAGAGTTACGCGGGCGTTTGGCATCCATGGTGCGCAGGCCGGCCCCCAACTGTTTTACTCCGTCGGTGAACTGCTCCACGCCCTCATTGACCTTGCGGGCGCCGCCCGACAGCGCGCGCGCACCGTTGGCATTTTGGGTCGCGCCATCCGTCAATTCGCCCGCGCCTTTACGCAATTGCTCCGCGCCCTCGCGCAGGCGGCTCACGCTACGCACAGACCCCGCTGCGGTGGATAGCACCAGAGCCCAGCGACGCTCGTTCAGGCTTTCGTTGACAGCATGTCCCAAATCACCCGCAAAGCGGCGCGCCAGTGCGGCGGTCTCAAAGTTGTTGCCCTCTGAGGTGTAAATCACCAGCTTGCCTGCACCCGCTTGCGCACCGGGCAGTGCGTTGGAGCTGAAGTCGGACGGAATGATCAGAGCAAAGGCCAGTGTGCCCTCGCGCACGCGCTGGCGGGCTAGGGTCTCGTCTTGAAAATCCTGGTAGCCAAAGGTCCCGGTCGATTTCAAACGCGTCACCACCTCGCTGCCAATGTTGAATACGTGCTCACGGTAGGTCACCGCGGAGTCTAGGTTAACCACTGCGACAGGCAATGCCCCGGTATTGGCTGCAGGGTCCCACACGCTGGAGAGGTAAATGATGGCGTACACCGCTGGGATTAAAGCTACCGCCGCTGCCGCCACCATCAGGCGCGGATACAGCACAAAGAAGCGCGCTTCAATGCGGGCAATAAAAAGAATCTGGCGGTAGAAATGCATGGGCGCGTGGATGGGGGTGGTCCCTATTCGTTTCATTGTCGCTCAGGCTCACCGCGCTGGGTTGACCCGTGTGGCATTGCCGCGGATACTTTGCCTTGCTGCTGTCACCTCATTCACATTTCGTTTCAATTTCAGGCTGCCTATGTCCTCTTTGACCGAAGAACAAGCCCGTGCCTACATGCACAAACTGCTGGCCGCCATGCGCCAGGCCGGGGGCTCTGATCTATTTATCTCCCACGACTTTCCGCCCAGCATGAAGGCAAATGGCAGCATGCAGCCCTTAACCCAGCAAAAACTGACTGGCGACGTGACCCAGACGCTGGCCCACGCCCTGATGAACGAAAAGCAGCGGGCCGAATTTGCCAAGGAGATGGAGTGCAACTTCGCCATCTCCATTCCCAATATCTCGCGCTTTCGGGTGAACGTGTATGTGCAGCAGCAAAACGTGGCGATGGTGTGCCGCACCATCGCCTCGGAAATCCCCAATTTTGAGAAGCTGGAGCTGCCGCCCGTCCTGAAGGACGTGATCATGAACAAACGTGGCCTTGTGCTGGTGGTGGGCGGTACGGGCTCAGGCAAGTCCACTACGCTGGCAGCCCTTATTGACTACCGCAACAGCAGCTCGGCTGGTCATATCATCACCGTGGAAGACCCGGTGGAGTATGTGCACGTCTCCAAAAAGTCTCTGATCAGCCACCGCGAAGTGGGGGTGGACACGCACTCTTGGCACCACGCCCTGAAGAACACGCTGCGCCAGGCGCCCGATGTGATTTTGATTGGCGAGATCCGCGATCCCGAGACCATGGAGCACGCCATTGCATTTGCCGAAACCGGCCACCTGTGCCTGGGCACGCTGCATGCCAACAACGCGAATCAGGCAATTGACCGCATCATCAATTTCTTCCCGGAAGAGCGGCGCAACCAGCTGCTGATGGACCTGTCAGCCAATCTGCGCAGTATCGTGTCGCAGCGCCTGGTCCGCACCGAAGACGGCAAGGGCCGCAAAGCCGCGATCGAGATTTTGCTGAATACGCCCACGATTGCCGAGAAGATTTTTAAGGGGGCCTTTGGCGAGATTAAAGGCATCATGGAAAAGTCGCGCGAGTTGGGTATGCGCACCTTCGATTGGGCACTGTTCGAGCTGTATGACGCAGGCCACATCGGGTTTGAAGAGGCGATTCGCAATGCCGACTCGTCTAATGAGCTGCGCCTGGCGATCAAACTCAAAAGCCGCCGGGGCGAGCCTGCTGCAGCGTCTGGCCCGTCGCTGTCGTTTGAGAAAGAAGCCTCACCCGAAGAGCTGGCCGCGCTGCGCCAGGCTGAGATGGAGAAGCAACAACAGCGCCGCCGCGAGATGGAGGACCAGGAGCTGGAACGCAAGATGAAAGAAAAGGGGCTGGACAGCCGTTTTAACGGTTAGTGCCAGCGTAAGCCGAAATCATTATGGCGCCTCAGTCGGCCGATGTTTTTGCAGACTTTGCCAGTACGTACGTCAAGCCGATGCCTACGGTAGAGCCCGTGTTTTGCCGAACCAGAGGGCTGGCGAGATTGGCAGCGCCTTCGACCGAGGTGATACGCCCAAACCCAAAGATTCGAAAATTAGAAGACAGCGCCCGGGTGAGTGTGACGGACACGCGTGAGGCAATCAGCCCAGCGCTAGCGGTGTAGGCCGGGCGACCCGGGCGTACGTCAACTGGGGCTACTCCGTAGAAAGTTTCAGCCAGTCGTTCGTCACCGAACACCACACCCGCTGCGGTGCTGTATCGCCATCCGCTGGACGCGGCATAGTCGTAAATCAGTTCGGGCTCCAGTGCCACGCCCCTGTCTTTCAGACCATCGCTGAGATCGAAAACCCCGCGCAGCGCTACATCCGCCCGCCAGCGTCCGCTGCTGGGTGTGCCGCCGAGTTTCCACTTGATGCGGGGACCAAACTCCACCAGCGTGCCTAAATTAGGCATGCCCCTGCGGGCCTCGATAGCGTTGGAATTCGAGCCCAGGGCTCCACCCAAACCGACATCGACCTCCAGCGTGTCGGTTTTGAAAGCCCTGAGCCCGACGGTGCCCTCGTCCGCCCGCAAAAACTTACCGCGGTAAACAAAAAACGGCAACGCTAACGCCCGATCCACATTTTGCGATGCACCGGGGTAAGCCTGTTGTGACACGCCGGTGGCGAAGGCACCCACCTCCCACAACGGTAGCGCTTCAGTGGTTTGCGCGTGCGTTAGTACAGGCATCACGCTGGCGATGGAGGCTACCAAAACGGTCCGGGCGCGTGGGTTCAAAAATAAGTGATGCATGGGTGTGGCCTCCTAAGCGCCAGGCGGTTGGTTAGTGTCGGGTGGGGTGGGTACGCACAAGGGGTTCAGCCAGCGGCGCTCCTGCCAATTTTTGAGCCACCAGACCCAGGCGCCTTGCGCCGTAAAGCCGCGCCAAGTCGCTGCTGCAGTGCGCTGGCCCAAGCTAACCACTTGCCAGCGGGTGGGCGGCTGTGCGGGCGCCGTTAGCGCTTGCCCGGCTACGGTGGCGATCAGGTTGTTGGTTAGGCAGCTGCCGCTGTCCGCACGCGGCGGTGTGCTGCACACATCACCACAGGCAAACACCCAGGGGTGGCTGGTAGAGCGCTGGTAGTCGTCGACCGCCATCAGGCTATCGCGGCCCAGTGCCAGGCCGCTGTCCAGCAGCCAATGGGGTATTTGCCTGGGTGTGGCTATCACGGTCACGTCGCTGGCCAGCTCGGCGCCACAGCCCAGTTGCACAGTAGTGGCGGTTATGCCCAGAGCGCTGTCCTGCAGCACGGTAATCTTGCGCTGCTTGAGTGCTTGCAGTAGCCGTTGCTGCAGCGCATGCGGATAGCTGTGGCCGGGCGGGTGCGCGCCGCTGAGCAATGTGATGCTGGCGCTGGGCAGGCGGTGTTGCAGCGCACAGGCCAGCTCAATGCCGGTGGCGCCCGCACCCACTACGGTAAAGCGCAGCGGCCGCTGTACAGCCATGGCCAGCACCTGGGGCCACAGCGCACAAAAGGCGGCCTGGGGGTGTGCAAACAGACCGTGCTCGCGCGCACCCGGCAGGCTCTGCTCCACCAGATCGCGGTGGTGGATGCCAGGCACATTGATCGACACCCAGTCAAACGGCAGTGTGCGGCCACTGTCCAACTGCAACGTGCGTGCGCTGGCGTCTAGCGCACGCACACTGGTGCGCAGCCACTGCACGCCGCTGCGTTGCACCAGGGGCTCTAGCGGCCATTGGCATGTTTGAGCGCTGTAGTGGCCGGCGACAAAGCCGGGCACGCGGCTGGGTAGCCATTGGCTGGCGTGGGCCGATACGAGCGTAATTTTTACCCCCGCCACGGGGTGGGCGGCCAGCGCCTGCAGCACCTGCACGTGCGCTGGGCCAGCGCCAAGCAGCAGCCACTGGCGGGCGCCGTGGGTGGCGGATCCAGCGGTCTCAGTCATGGCCCCGATGGTTCCAGGAGCGCTATATCGCCCACATAGGCCAGGCTGGCGCCTGCCGTGTTGTCGGCATCGGCCCCGACGACGATAGCCACCAGCGGCGGCACGCTGGGGCTCTCATCGCCAAAGGCTTGCTTGAAATCCTGCTGCAGGTTGCGACTGTGGCTGGCCCATTGGCGCAGCGGCGCCTCTGCGCCATTCAGCACGAGATAGCGCACTCGGGCGGTGTAGGTGTTGGTGAGCAGGGTGCCAGGCTGTAGCGTAGCGTCCCACACGTAGCACAGCACGGCGGCGGGCAGCGGCTCGCCACTGCGCGCGCGCGCCAGGCGCAGCACATTGCGCTCTACAAAGCCCAGGCGGTCTAGCGGCATATCAAACATCGCACAGACCTTGAGCGCGGCGTCGTCACCGTCTTTGCGACGCAGGTTCGGTCTGGCCAGCGGCTGGTCTAGGCGCCAGCGCCACTGCAGCGCAGTGTGCGGGCCAGGCACGCGCGGGGACAGGGCGTGGCTCAGCGTGCCATAGGAATTGCTGGTATGTAGCCGCAGCACGGAGCTGCCATCCAGGGTGGTGGTTTGAAACTCGGTGATAGCCGTCTTGTGGCCCGGCAGCCCCACCACGCGCCAGGGCGGCGGCGGTGCGCCCTCGGGCGCGGTGGAGAAAGGCTGTAGCCGGGGTGCATCGGGCGGCGCCGAGGCAGCTGTCAGGGCTCCCAAAGCCATCCCCAGTGACAATTTCAAGCCAAATCGGGCTATGGCACAGGTATTCATTGCCTGTGTAGCTATCAATTTCATAGTGATCGATTTACCTAGCCGCGGCGCCAGTCGTGAAACTTACGTACCCATTCCAGCAGCGCGGTGGGCTGGTGGGCGCGCTTCCACTCTCCGGCGGCGTACTTGTTGGCCTCACTCAGTGTCGGGTAGGTATGGATCGTGCCCAGGATTTTGTTCAGCCCCAGGCCGTGCTTCATGGCCAGTACGTATTCGGCCAGCAGGTCGGCGGCGTGGGTGCCCACAATGGTGACGCCCAGAATGGTGTCCTTGCCCGGCACAGTCAGCACTTTGACAAAGCCCTGGGTTTCGCTGTCGCAAATTGCGCGGTCCAGGTCGTCAATGGCGTACCGGGTCACCTCCACAGCAATGTTTTGTTCTTTGGCGTCTTGCTCATTGAGGCCCACGCGTGCTACCTCGGGGTCTATGAAGGTGGCCCAGGGGATGACGGAGTAATCTGCCTTGAACATCTTGAAATCACCAAACAAAGCGTTCACTGCCGCATACCAAGCCTGGTGCGCCGCAGTGTGGGTGAACTGGAAGGGGCCAGCCACATCGCCTGCGGCATAAATATTGGGGTAAATAGTTTGTAGGTACTCGTTGGTCTGTACCGTCTTGGCAGTAGGAATGCCCAGTTCTTCCAGGCCATAGCCCGTCAGGCGCGCGCTGCGGCCCACGGCGCACAACAGTTGGTCGAAGGGGATCGCTTTTTCTTGGCCGGCTTGCTCCACCACCAGCACTTTGTCAACGCCCCGCTTCTCGCAACGCAGCGCCTTGTGGTCGGTCAGCACCTGTACGCCATCTGCGGCCAGCGCTTTGGCGGCCAACGCGGACACTTCGGCGTCTTCACGGGCCATGATGCGCGAGCCCATTTCTACCTGCGTGACCTGCGAGCCCAAGCGCGCAAAAGCCTGGGCCAGCTCGCAACCAATGGGGCCGCCGCCCAGCACCACCAGGCGCTTGGGCACTTCATCTAGTTGGGCAAAGGTATCCCACAGCGTGTCGCTCGTGACGTAGCCCACATCATCCAGCCCAGGCAAAGGAGGCACAAAAGGGCGTGCGCCCGCAGCAATCACGATGCTGCGGGTGGTCAGCACCTGTTGGCCGCCGCCGTTCAAGGCAATCTCTACCGTCCACGGGTTGATGATCTTGGCGTAGCCCTGCAGCACTTCCACGCCCAGGCCGGTGTAGCGCTCTACGCTGTCGTGGGGTTCGATGTCAGTAATGACTTTTTGGATGCGCAGCATCACATTTTTGAATGAAAACAGGCTGTGGCCCAGGTCTTTATTGCCTGAGATGCTATACAAACCATAGCGTTCAGCGTGCTGCATCTGGTGCGCCAGCTTGGCGCTTTTTATAAGCGCCTTGCTCGGCACGCAGCCGTAGTTAAGACAATCACCGCCCATCTTGTGTGCTTCTACCAGCGTCACTTTGGCTTTGACCACAGCAGCAATATAGGCCGACACCAGCCCACCCGCACCGCCGCCAATGACGATCAGATTACGGTCGAAATTTTGGGGCCGCACGGCCTTCCAGCGGGCGTAAACCTTGCGCTTTTGGATGAAGTTCATCACGGCCTTTGCGATCAGGGGGAAGATGCCGAGCAACACAAACGCGCCCAGCAGGCCAGGGCTGGCGATGTCTTTGAGCGTTGTGATGGCCGCCAACTGCGTTCCCGCATTCACGTACACCGCGGTTCCCGCCAGCATGCCCAACTGGCTGACGATGTAGAAAGTGCGCGTCCGCAGCGTGGTCAGCCCCATCAGCAGGTTGATCACAAAAAATGGCACCACCGGGATCAGGCGCAGGCTGAACAAATACAGCCCCCCGTCGCGCGCGATGCCTTTGTTGACATCGACCAGGCGTGCGCCCAGCTTGGCCTGCACGCTGTCGCGCAGTACAAAGCGCGCAGCCAAAAATGACACAGTAGCCCCGATGCTGGACGCAAACGACACCAGCAGCAGGCCCCAGCCCAAACCAAACACGCCACCACCGGCCAGCGTCAGAATAGCCGCGCCAGGCAATGACAGCGACGCCACCGCTACATACAGCGCAAAGTAAGCGCCTCGCGTGCGCCAAGGGTGCTCGGCATACACCGCGGCCAGTTGGCTTTGACTGTTCTTGAGGTAATCCAGATGGAAGAAACGCCCCAGATCCAGAAT
>JANYEE010000059.1 GCA_025363275.1 Burkholderiales bacterium
TCCCCAGCATCACTCGCAACGCGCAGCTGTGGGCCCTGCTGGGCGGTGCGCTGCTGACCTTGGTGGCGGCCAACGGTGCCATCTGGCAAAAGGAAAGCCTGATTGCCCATGGCACCAAAATGTTTGTGCCACTGGCGCCGATAGACCCGCGCTCCTTGATGCAAGGCGACTACATGCGCCTGAACTTTGCTGCCATCAACGACACCACCCTGCCAATGCTGGCCGACCTGCGCGGCAAGCGCCCACATATGGTGGTGAAGCTGGACGCGCGCGGCGTGGCCAGCGTGCTGCGCCTGCACATGGCGGGCGAGGCTTTGGCCGCGGACGAGATGCTGCTGGAACTCACCCCCAAAGACGGCCGCTGGGTGGTGGTGACGGACGCCTGGTTCTTCAAGGAAGGTGATGCCGCGCTGTGGCAGACCGCCAAGTTTGGCGAGTTCCGCGTGCTGCCAGACGGGCGGGCGCTGCTGGTGGGCATGGCCGATGCGGATTTGAAGGCGATTGGAGCGCAGGCATCGCAACCCTGATTGCTACTATTTTGATAGCTGTCTAGGCATATTTCACCTGGGCTACAGCCGTATTGGGCATAAAAACCTGCCCCGAGGTCTTCTAAACGGCCTAGACCGCCGGCTCCGCCCGCCGCGAGCCAAACGTATTGGCATACACCCAGGTGAACTCCGCGCCCAGCAAGAAAATCTGAGCCGAGTAATACAGCCACAGCAAGATTACGACCAGCGACCCCGCCGCGCCAAAACCCGACACGATGCCGCTGCGGCCGATGTAGAGGCCAATCAGTAATTTGCCAAAGTTGAACAGCAGGGCCGTGAACAGTGCACCAATCCACACGTCCCGCCACTGCACACGTACGCTGGGCATCACTTTGTAAATCAACGCAAACATGACAGAGATCATGGCGAATGCGCCGACAGAGCTGACGATGGACGCCAGCCAATACCAACCACCAAAACTGGGTTCCACCCAGCGCCCCAGCACCGACAGCCCAGCGCTGACCACCAGGGACACCATCAGCAAGAAGCCAATCGCCATGATCATGCCGAATGACAAGATGCGCGCCCGCACCAGTGACAACCAGCCACTGGCTCGCTGACGCGCGGGCACGTGCCAGATGCGATCCAACGCGTCTTGTAGCTCGGCAAACACAGTCGTGGCGCCCAGAAAGAGCAGGCCCAGCCCCACTACGGTGGCCAGTACGCCCTCGGTGGGCTTGCGTACGCTAGCCAGCAGGTCCTGCACAGCGCGCGCGCCACCCTCGCCCACCAGCATATGCAGCTGGGCTTCAATCTCGCCTCGCGCAGCATCCTGCCCAAAAATCAGCCCCGCTACCGACACAACGATCAGCAGCAGCGGTGCCATCGAGAACAACGTGTAGTAGGCCAAGGCAGCGCCCATGCTGGGGGCGTAGTCGTCCAGCCACGCGGTAAATGTCTTGACCAGCAGACCCCAGCCGGATTTGAAGTCCAGGTCGTCAACGCCTGGCGATGAAGGGCTGGATGGTGGACTCACGTGCAGGACTTCCTGACCCAGGCCGCGGTGTGGTCTATCCCGCCTTGAAGACATGTGGAGCAAGCCTCGCCAATACTGCCGCTCGTGTCAAAAAAGTCATCGTTGGCCAAGCTAAACGCCTCAGGTTGGCCCAACGTGGGCACACCCATCACCCGCGCAGGCTTACTCTCCTGGGCGCTCAGGCCGTAGGTGTGCGAGGCGTAGCCCATCGCGTTATTCAGCACCCCAGGGATCGATCGGTTGTATTCAGGTGTCACAAACAGCAGCCCATGCACTTCGGTCAGCTTGGTTTTCAGTCGCTTCACACAGGCCGCCTGGCCCGCGTCATCGTCTTGGTTGTACTTAGTTGTTAAAACAGTATGGTGCTGGAGTACGGGCACCGGCACTGTACGGTAGCACACCCGGGTCCCAGATATCCAGAGCCAGTGGCGATCGATAATCAGTCAATGATTGCTGTTTCTGCCTAGCAGGCCACCCATGGCACCCTCCCCCAATTTCTGGCACCTGCTCACCCGCCTAGGTGAGATGCAAATACTGCTGCCTGCGGCCCTGCTGGCCTGCGTACCGCCGCTGCGCGAGCCGAGTCCTAGAGGTTTTGTCGCGCGTTGGTGGCTGGCACTGGGCTTGGCAGCGCTGCTTACTACGGCTACCAAACTCGCTTTTATCGGTTGGGGTATTGGTATCAGTGCCCTCAATTTCACGGGCATTTCTGGCCATGCCATGTTCGCTGCGGCAATTTACCCGGTGCTGGCAGCGGTGCTAGCGTCCAGGCTACCGCCCACTTGGCAGCGCCTCGCATTTGCGGCGGGTGTAGCGCTGGCTCTGGGTGTCGGTATCTCTCGGATGGAGGTGGGTGCCCATTCGGTGGCAGAGGTGATCAGCGGGCTGCTTTTGGGAGGCTCGGTAACGCTAATTGCACTGTGGCGAAGTTGTTTGCCGCACAATGTCACCCGGCCCATTTTTCAATTGCTGGTCATCGCCTGGGTGGTATTGACGCACATACACACGCCCCAGTCCCGCTCGCACTATTTTGTCACCCGACTGTCCCTGCTGCTGGCGGGGCGAGACGTACCCCACACACGGGCCGAGTTGCTGCGACACGCGAGCAGCTCCCGCTAGAAATGACCGCACAGCCCTTCACGCACCACGCTGCGCGTGAACATGCCGACACGGGCGCACTAGCCGCGAGAATGGGTCTGGTAGGCGGCCAACCCACCGTCGGAGAATCCATGGCTCGGTGTAGTGGTCATGGAGGTCACCAGTGCTTTCATCGCCTTTTGCTGCGCAGCCAAGGTGACTCGATGTTGCGTCAGTGTTGAGATTTCAGCGTCTACTGTGCCCGCGCTAGTCAGCTCTTTGGTGGCAACGGTATCCACAGTCTTGCCAAGTGCTGCGAGCGCTGCGCGCGTTCCCACCGGGTCTGTCGTCAAGGCTGCTGCAAACTTGTTGGGGTCATGGATCAGGGTTACATCCTTCTGAACCGCCAGGCCCAGTTTCTTCAAGGCGTCCTGCGTTGCTGAATCGGCGGCTAGCGCGCTTTTCAGGTCATTGATGACGCGATTGGCACTCTGCGAAGCGCTTGCAGTACCGGGAGACGATACCGCCGCTTTTGCCGCTGTGATAGCTGCATTAAACGCATTGAAAAAGTTGCCAGTAGCCAAAGTGACATCAGAAGCAGTCGCCGTTGTCGGCAACCTGTCCAGCGCACGCGCAGCAGTTTGGCCACCCGCCACCGCAGATTTCAGCAGGCCAAATTTGGAGAGCTTGGCAGTGGTTATGTCTACATCGGCCTGCAGCCGTTTGTCCAGCTTAGCAAACGGTTGCGAGACCGCACTGACTGCACCGAATGCTTGGGAGGACGTCGCTGGGGTCCCGGCCAGACCTGGGACCCCGCTTCCCAAAAGCTCGTTGATATTCATGGCGAAAAACTCGGTAGTTCTCGGGTCGGTTGACAGCGTTCTTGAAATTCAAGTAACCATAGCACTCTGGGCCGAAAACTAAAACCTGAATAACCAGCGCATCCCAGCCCAAATCAGTTGTCCCAATCACCTCCACCCACATCCCCACCACCGTCATCCCAAGCGGTGTCGCTCATGCCAAAGTTTGCGCCCCCCATGTCGGGGTTGCCCGACAGAGGCTCCAGGTTGTTACTGGCAAACGTATCGGAAGACGATGCTGCCCCGCTGTGTCCACCCATCAGGTTGCGGCCTATGGCCTCTGCCGCCATCACACCCGCCCCCACTGCAAGGCCCGTGGCGACACCGCCCATGATTCGGCCCCCCAGGCCCGACGCTGCGGGCTGGGCGTAGCCGTTTTGTGGATAAGCTGGTTGGCCGGCACCGAAGGTTTGCGGACCACCGAGTCCATTCGGAGTGGCAAAAGCTGGCTGCGCAACAGGTGCTGGTACCCGGCGCCGGAAAATAAAGTAGGCAGCAGTGATAACACCACCGGTCAACAACAACGGCACCAGCCAGCCGTTAGAAGACTGGGAAGGAGCTTGGGAAACGGTAGCGGTCGGCCGAGTAGCGGACCGCAATGGAGGTTTGGCTACCAACTGGGCACGAAGCGCCTGGACCGCGTCAGGTTTGGCAAACGGCAAGCCTGGGGACAGTCTCTCAGCGGTTGTCAGTGACTCGCGCGCGCGCTCCACTTGTCCTTGCCGGGCATACAGCTCCGCTTGAACAAAGTAGGCCTTTCCACTGTTGGGATGCGCTACCAATACTTGTTGGACCATGACTTGCGCATCTTCAAGCTTTCCCGCTTGTGCTGCGGCATAGACCTGGCTCATGCTGGGCTCTGCGTGCGCCCCAGACATGCTGGCAGCCAATAGAGATGCGACGAGCAACAGCTGCGCGATACGCTGGTGAGAAGACTTCATTGCAGTTCCTTTCCAAGAAACATAGGAAGATGCATATGGTGGCACAAGACCTTTATTTCAAGACCACACATCCGCACGCTGAACCCACACGCAAACACCGCGAATAATCAACAAAAATAGTTAAAACGGGTCGGTCGCTGGAAGCAAATCCATAAGATCCCGGAGGTGCTGCAAGAAGTGCTATCAATTTTGCGACAATAGGGAACTGGCGAAACTCTTCACCAGTCATAACTAAACGGAAATTTAAAAATGGCAACTGCAAAAAAGTCAGCTCCCAAGGCTGCAACCACCACCAAGAAAATCACGGCACCTGCCAAGGCTACCAAGCCTGTAGCTAAGCCTGTTGTCAAGGCAGCGCCCAAGAAGGCACCTGTGTCCAAGGTCGCAAAAACCATTGCCAAGATCACGGAAAACATTGCCAAGTTGACCGAGCGCAAGAACAAGATCGCTGCTGAAATCAACGCATTGCGCGATCAGCGTACCGCGTTGAAGGCAGCGCCTGTTGCCGCCGCCGCGCCAACCAAGGCAGCACCAAAGGCAGCAGCTCCCGCTAAAGCCAAGCCCCAAGCTAAAAAGACCGCGGTCAAGAAGTAAGCGTTTGCGCTTTGCAAAAAAAGGTCCTGCGGGACCTTTTTTTATGGAAGCTGCAATGCGACAGCGATGCGAGGCAACTTCTACACAGCCGACGTATTGCTACTTCACCTTTAGCTTATTGATCACTGGGTCGTTGGCAGCCACCCGGGGACCACTGCCAGCAATGCCCACCGCATCGCTCAGGACATGCGCCGCTTCAATCAACAAAATGTCTTTGGCGTCCTTTTGGGCTTGCTCGTCTGCAACATCTTTGGGTAAGCCCCGCTCATCGGGCTCCAGGCCGTCGTCCGCGTCAACTGCGTCCACAGCTTTAAGTGCAGTTTTAACAGCAGCCACGGCCTTACCACCCTGCTGCTTAGCCTCTTGCGCCTTGCGCGCAGCCAGCAGTGCGGTACGCGTCTCGCGCTCTTTGCGTCGTACAGCTTCGTTCAGGGATATCTCACCCTTTTTACGCTGCAGCTTGTATTCGACAATGTCTTCTTGCAGGTATTTGAAGGCCTGATCGGTGCTGCCACGCACATCGTGCTTGGCAGATAACTGCGGCAAAAGCGCACGCACGCCACCAACAGGCGAATACACCGCTTGCTCGATTTGTGTCCAGGGCAGCGCATTATCCGCACTGGACTCACCAAACTCACCATCGTCAAAGTACCCGGGAAAGCGGATGTCCGGTTCCACGCCCTTAAGCTGGGTCGTGCCGCCATTGACCCGGAAAAACTGGGCAATCGTCATCTTCAGTTCGCCAAACTGCGGCTTCCCGTTGCGGGCAACCTGGTCCAAATTAACTATGGTCTGCACCGTGCCCTTGCCATAGCTGGGCTCTCCCATGATCAGGCCGCGGCCGTAGTCTTGGATGGCGGCAGCAAAGATCTCAGACGCCGAGGCCGAGCCCCGATTGATCAACACGCCCAATGGGCCGTCCCAGGCAGGCGTTGCCCGCTTGGACGACTCCACCCACACCTTACCCAGCGCATTGCGTTGCTGCACCACAGGGCCCGCGCCGATAAACAGCCCGGTCAATTCCACCGCCTCAGACAGCGAACCTCCGCCGTTGCCACGCAAATCCACCAGCACGCTGTCGACCTTGGACTTCTTCAAATCGATCAAGAGCTTCTCAACATCTCTGCTGGCACTCTTATAGTCTTTGGCACCCGCACTGCGGCCCGCAAAGTCTTCATAAAACGAGGGCAGGGCAATCACGCCAATACGGCGTGTGATTTGCCCATCTTTCACGGTTTGAATCGACGACTTTGCCGACTGTTCTTTGAAACTGATTGGCTTACGAACCAGGGTAATAATCTTGTGCTGCCCATCCAAGCCCGCCTCGGCGGGCAGTACCTCCAGACGAACCACGGTATCGAGCTTGCCACGGATCAAGTCCACGGCATCGTCTTGACGCCAACCCATGATGTCCACGATAGATTCCTCGGCGCCCTGCCCCACGCCCACAATACGGTCACCCACCTTTAGCTTGCCCGACAAAATGGCCGGGCCACCGGCCACCAGCTCACGGATGGTGGTGTAGTCATCCACCTGGGACAGCACAGCACCAATACCGATCAACGATAACCGCATAGAAATATTGAACTCTTCCGCAGCGCGGATTCCCAGGTAATTGGTATGGGGCTCAATCGACAGGGTGTAAGCATTCATGAACGTTTGAAATGCATCCGCGTTGTTGATTTTGTTGATGCGCTTAAGCGTGCTGTCGTAGCGCTTGTCCAGCACTTCGGCGATGCCCTTGTCATCCTTGCCGGCCAGCTTCAGACTCAGCCAATCGTTTTTGACACGCTGACGCCACACCTCAAGCACCTCTGACTCGGATGGCGCCCAGGTCTGCTTGCTGCGCTCCAGTTTTAGGCTCTCTTGCACGCTAAAGTCAAAAGGGCTTTTGAGCAGCCCTTTGGCATAATTCAAGCGTTCAATGGCACGGCGCTTGTAGAGATTGAACATCGAAAAAGGAACGCTCAGATCTTCTCGAAACAGCGCCTCGCCCATGCGCTCGCGGTCTGCCGACAGTTGGTCAATATCGCTTTGTATGAAAAACAGCTTTTCACCATCCAGAGCCTTCAAGTAGCGGTCAAATATTTGAGCCGACAGGGCCTTGTCGACGGGCATGGCTTTGTAGTGGTGCCGCGACAGAATTTCAGCCGCAATATGGGCCGCCCGCTCCTCGTATTTCTCGGGCTTGAGCTCTGCTGCAGACTGCAGCGGTGGCGTGAAGGCGGCGACATAGGCGCTCGTCAACAAGCACAACACGAACCCTAATAATTTTTGCTTCATTGCGTATTCCTTCAACCTAGACCGGTGAACACTCCAGTCTTGAGAGCCTCATGCGGCGGATTGGTTCCTCGAAAATTGAGTCGGTTAATACAGTCAGTCTAAATCAAGCGTCCCCAGGGTGCATCCATACTCGGTCGCGCGGACATCGTCTGCGATCAGGTGGCCTTTGCAACACGATACCCATCAATACGGCCGTGGCCCCGGAGCTTGTTAAATCAGGGCCACATACCAGCAGCTGTACTGAATGGGTCAATGCACCGGTACTAACCCGCTTCTCATAATCCACCAATACCACGCAGGTGAATTTTGGCAAAAACGCCTCCGGCAACGCCAACCAGCCCCAAAACACCCACAGATCGTATGCGCTGATCCAACAACGACTCGAAATGGATTCTCGGGGTTCAGTGAATCGCGGTCTGCTTGGGAAACAAGGTGATTTTGGTCTTGTATTTTTGGCTCCTGACGCATCTGAGCAACCTCAAGTACACAAGTGGTTAGCCTAGCCCCATGGTGGTTCGGCACGGTCAATGAAGTGTGTGGTTGGGCGACCTTAAACCGCGCGACGCGGCACGATCACGTGTTGGCTACCGCACAGATACCTTTGCTGCAGGGAGTGATCATGACAAATGAGAAAATACACGGTACAGTTCCCACCCCGGTCGGCAGGTTGGGCGGGGCGTTGGAATAGGAAGCATCAATATGGCTAAGCATGTGCAATTGCACGTCCGCCTGGGCGAACCGGATTGGACTAAACACACCTATGCGCGCACCGAGCCCGGCGCGGGCCTGATGTTATTGGGCAGCGTTCAAAGAGGGCAGCAGCGAGGCGCCCTGGCGCAAAAGGACGACGGCACCTACGTTATGGTGGTTGGTGATTACGAAATGCCACTGAACCAACACCAAATTCGTGCAGCATTGCAAAGCGGCCGGACGGCCCCACCGCGCACGACCTGGAGTACCCGCAAGCCAAGTAACACGGTGCCAGTGGTGGTGATAAAGAAGAGACGCGTGGTATCCGCTACGGCGTGACAGAGCATTGCCAGACCAACATCGCGGTCCGGGCCACGCGCAGCAGTTTTTCCCGGTCCGCTCCATCACGCGCCAGTGTAGACAAACCCTGAATCACAGCAATGGTATGGGCGGCGAGCACCTCAGCATCCCAGCTAGCAGACGGTTCGTCTACAGCCACTGAGTTTTCAATCTTCTGCTGCAACTGCTTTTCGATTCCAAGCCTTATGGCGGCCAAGGCTTCTTTGATGTCGTTGGCCTGGTCGGAGCAACTGATGGCTGCGCTGGCCAGCAAGCAACCCGCCGGCGTGTCGTCTCCTGTGAATCCAATTGCAGCGGCCTCCATCAAGCCCCATGCGGCTTCACGACCGTTACTCGCATTCTCAATAATCGACTGCGAAGTGACCGGCCCCGATAGGTAGCAGCCGACGGCTTCAAGAAACAAGCCTTTCTTATCCCCAAAGGCGGTGTAAATGCTGGATGGGGGGACGCCCAGCGCCGCTGTCAGGTCGTTGAGCGTCGTAGCTTCAAAACCGTGCTGCCAAAACAACAGCATCGCGCGGTGGAGGGCTTCCTCGCGATTGAATGACAAAGGCCTGCCTCTTTTGCGCGGTACGGGCTGAATCCCTATATTCGTAGTGGTCATTATGTAAATAAACTGCCAACAAAGTATTGCACCTATGATTATCGTATCAATCACTAGGAATTTCAATCATGACGCTTTCTGACTACCGCACACTGGGCCGATCTGGCCTGGTGGTGAGCCCATTGGCACTGGGCACCATGACCTTCGGAACGGCCCGCTGGGGCTCGGGGGAAAAATCATCCTCAGAGGTGTTTAACGCCTATGTGGATGCCGGTGGAAATTTTGTGGACACCGCGGATGTGTACTCCAGCGGTCGATCGGAGGAGATGCTGGGCACCTTCATCGCCGAGCGCGCCTTGCGCGACCGGATTGTGCTGGCCACCAAAGCTGGCTTTTCTACCGGCCAGGGCGTGCATCGTGGGGGAAACGGCGCAAAGCATTTGTACCGGTCTTTGAATGAATCGCTGCAGCGACTGCGCACCGACTTTATCGACCTGTACTGGATTCACGTCTGGGACTCGGTGACGCCGGCCGAAGAACTATTGGCAACCATGACCGCCATGGTCCAGTCCGGGAAGATTCGCTACTGGGGCATCTCCAACGCGCCGGCCTGGTACGTCGCACAACTGGCGAGCTTGGCGTCCGCTCGTGGTGCGCAGGGGCCGATTGCGATTCAGTATTTTTACTCCCTGGTCAACCGGGACATCGAGGAAGAACACCTTCCACTCGCCCAAGCATTCGGCATGGGTGCGTTGCCATGGAGCCCATTGGCCTTTGGATTCTTAACTGGCAAATATGACCGCGCCACCGTGGAATCCGCTGCACCCCGGGCGGGCGGTTTACCACGCGAGGCCGCAGCTGCCCGAGAGCAACGCCCAGACGGTGATAAGCGGCTCGACGGATCGAATCCCTTCGGGGACTCACTCTTTACCGACAGGAATTGGAAGATCGTCGACGAACTCAAACGCGTAGCGCATGAAGTGGGCCAAAGCCCAGCGCGCGTGGCACTGGCGTGGGTGACCCGCAGACCCGGGGTCACGTCCACCTTGATGGGTGTGAGCTCCGCGGCCCAGCTGCTGGACAATATTGCGGCATTGAACATTGATTTGCCCGCAGCGCAGAGTGCAGCGCTGGACAAGGTCAGTGATTCCCCAACCCGCATGCTCTACAGCCTATTTACGCCTGCAGGGCGGCAGCATGCCGTGTTTGGCGGTAACACCGTCAGCCCAGTAAGATAAACGCCTACCCAAAGTATCGGCAATGGGTGCGGTTCATGCCGCCCAAGATGCAAAAGGACACTACTATGATTCCGGCACCCAACCCTGCTAACGAAGACGACCGCCTTGCGGCCCTGCGCGAATTGCTGATCCTCAACACGCCACCCGAGGAGCGTTTTGACCGCATCGTTGCCTTTGCCGCAGAGGAGTTTGATATGCCACTGGCTTCCATTTCCTTGGTCGATGTCGACCGGGTTTGGTTCAAGGCGCAAGTCGGGCTGGGCATTGGAGAGTCATCACGCAAAGACTCTTTTTGTGGACACGCCATTTTGGTGGACGAACCAACCGTGGTGCCGGATGCGATGGCAGACCTGCGTTTCTCGGACAATCCCAATGTGACTGAAGCGCCCCATATTCGCTTCTATGCCGGCGTACCTTTGAAACTTCCCAGCGGGGAAAACGTGGGTACGATTTGCGTGTTTGACCATCAGCCGCGTGACATCGATGCGGTGGGTTTGGCTATTTTGACCTCCCTACGCGATCTCATTGTTGAGGAGCTGCAGCGCAAGGAGGCCACCCAATGAGCGCGTTACCGGGAGC
Source organism: Burkholderiales bacterium (assembly GCA_025363275.1). Lineage (GTDB taxonomy): Bacteria > Pseudomonadota > Gammaproteobacteria > Burkholderiales > Burkholderiaceae_C > Allorhodoferax. The sequence goes on from JANYEE010000059.1 coordinate 10,691, forward strand.
GCCCAAAGGCGACATCTTGATCGTGGAGCAAGCTGCGATGGTGGGCGGAATCATCGTCTCCACCGCCCGCCAGTTACGCCTGCCAGGGGTGCGCTTAGCCACCAGCACCCGTGCGGCGCAGTTGCTACTTGAGCAACACGTCTTTAGCGCCTTGATCGTATCCTTGAATGAAGAGGGCCCAGCGCTGGAAATGATTCAAAACCTGCGCGGCGGCAAGTACCGCACGCGGGCTGATGTACCGATAGCGGTTACTGCTACAGCCTGCGGCGTGGAGCTGGCACAGTCCCTGCGCGGCCACTTTGTGCGCCGCATTTTGCTCAAACCTTTTAAGGTGCGCGATGTCATTCTGACTATCGGCATGCTGGACGGACAGCCGACCGCGGCCGTGTCAGTGGCTGGCGCTTGAAGCTTCCGAAATCAGCCGGCTGATTTCTCCGTCACGGCGCATCTCCTTGAGTGCTTGGCGCAGGTGTTCAGCACACGCGGAGTCGCGTAGGCTGGGCGTTACCCACAGCTTGACGGTGCGCTTTCCCAAGTCGATGGGCGGCGGAAAATCTGTGGGCGAAATCCCCATCTGGGCTGCAGCGGTCAAGAAATTTTCACGCACGCCGATAGCGCCTTCCAACCGTCCTTTGCC
>JANYEE010000082.1 GCA_025363275.1 Burkholderiales bacterium
CGCCGCGGCGGTGGCCGACGTGATCGGCATTGAGATTGAGCACGTCAACTTTGCCGCCGAGTACAAAAACCGGGTGTTTGCCGAGTTTTTGCGCGAATACCAGGCCGGCCGCACACCCAACCCCGACATCCTGTGCAACGCTGAGATCAAGTTCAAGGCCTTCTTGGACCACGCTATGCGCCTGGGTGCCGAGAAAATTGCCACTGGCCACTACGCCCGGGTGCGCCTGAACGAGGCTACCGGCAAGCACGAACTGCTCAAAGGCCTGGACCCGAGCAAAGACCAAAGCTATTTCCTGCACCGCCTGAACCAGGCCCAGTTGTCCAAAACCCTGTTTCCTGTGGGCGAGCTACACAAGACCGAGGTGCGCCGCATTGCCGAAGCCATGAACCTGCCCAATGCCAAAAAGAAGGATTCCACCGGCATTTGCTTCATTGGCGAGCGACCGTTTCGTGATTTTTTGAACCGTTATATCTCCAAGGAGCCCGGCCCGATCAAGAACGCCAAAGGCCAGACGATTGGCGAGCATGTGGGCCTGTCTTTCTACACCCTGGGCCAGCGCCAGGGTCTGGGCATTGGCGGCCTGAAGGCCAAGGGTGCGCAAAAGGGCGGTGGTGAACACGCCCCCTGGTTTGTGGCGCGCAAGGACATGCAGGCCAACACGCTGTGGGTGGTGCAGGGCCACGACCACCCCTGGCTGCAATCGCCCCAACTCACGGCTCAGGACGCCAGCTGGATTACAGGTGCGCCGTCTACCCAAACGGCCATGGCCGCCAAGACGCGCTACCGGCAAGCCGACGCGGATTGCCTGCTCAGCGACGTCAACGCAAGCGAATTCACGCTGAACTTCGCGGAGCCCCAATGGGCCGCAACACCCGGACAGTCTGCCGTACTGTACGACGGCGAGGTCTGTTTGGGCGGTGGTGTGATCGCCTCTGCAGAGACAAAAACCTTGTAATTCGCTCGGGCTTACCAGCCCGGAGGATGCCCACACTCTCGCGTTCGCAGTGCTACCATCCTGCAAACCCACCAACAAAAAGTCGGGCTGCAAAACGCTGCTCCGAAATACACCGTTCATGCTCTACACCGTTCGTGGTCCGGATGGCTCGATTCAAACCCTGTCGCGGCATGCTTTGCCTGATAGCGTTCAGGTTGACGAACAATCTCCAGAGGTTTCAGCGTTCCTGAACCGCAATCCAACGGCTGGGTTCAATGAATCGGATGCTGACTTTGTGCGGGTGCTGGAAGACCTGATAGACACCCTGATTACCAAAAACGTCATTCGGCACACAGACCTGCCACCCGCGGCCCAAAAGAAGCTGATGCAACGCAAAGGTTTACGCAACCGTATATCCGGTGCGCTGGATTTTTTGGGTAAGGACGAGCGCCTTTTGTGACGCAATCGTCCCCACTCGCGCCCTCTCTCAACCACTGCAATGAGCCTAGAAACCAATAAACGATCCGCCGGCGCATGGCGTGTGGGCGAGCACCAAACGCACTTCGATCCGCTTTTGGAATGTGTTGTCGCCATTGCACGGATATTTGATCTGCCCACCACAACCCAGGCTTTGTCGGCTGGCTTACCGCTGGAGAGCAACCGCGTTACGCCGGCTTTGATGCCGCGCGTAGCGGCGCGCGCGGGCCTAACGGCCAAAATTGCGCGACGCAGCTTGGCCGATTTGCGCCCAGGGCTGCTGCCCGCCATCTTGCTATTGCAAGACAACCAAGCTTGCGTACTGCTGGAATGGCTGCCTACCGGCGAGGCCCGGGTCCGTTACCCAGAGGGGGGCGAATCTGCCAGCGTTTTAAGCAAGTCCGAACTCGAAGCCCAGTACGCCGGTATCGTGTTTTTTGTGAAGCCGGTCTTCAACTTTGACCCACGCTCACCCGGTCACGGCAATCTGAAATCCAGGCACTGGTTTTGGGGCGTGGTGTTGCAGAATTGGCGCCTTTACCGCGATGGCCTGATAGCGGCGTTGTTGATCAATCTGTTTGCATTGGCCATGCCCATGTATTCGATGACGGTTTATGACCGCGTGATACCCAACCGTGCCGAGGAGACGCTGTGGGTTTTGTCCGTTGGCGTTTTGCTGATGATGGCGTTTGACTTGATTCTGAAAACCTTGCGGGCCTATATCCTGGATACCGCTGGTAAACGCATTGATGTCACGCTGTCAGCCAATATCATGGAGCGGGTTTTGGGACTGCCCATGCGGGACCGGCCAGCATCGGTGGGCTCATTCGCTGCCAACTTGCGGGCCTTTGAATCCGTACGCGATTTCGTCGCTTCGGCCACTATCACCACACTGGTGGATTTGCCCTTTGTGTTGGTGTTCATGATTGCCATCGTCTGGATCTCACCGTGGCTGATCGCGCCAGTGCTGGTGTGTATTGCGCTGTTGTTGATCGTGTCATTGGTAGCGCAACAAAAAATGCATGAGCTGGTTGAAGTGACCCAGCGCGCCAGTTCCCAGCGCAATGCCAGCTTGGTGGAGAGTCTGGTTGGTATTGAAACTTTAAAGTTTATGGTGGCGGAGAGCAGCTTTCAGCGCAAGTGGGAACAGTCCACTGTATTTCTGGCGCAGAACGGCACTAAGTTGAAATTTCTATCCACCTCGACCATGAACGTCGCACAGATGCTGCAGCAACTGGTGTCTGTGTCAGTGGTCATCGTTGGTGTTTACCTGCTGATAAGCAACCAAGTTTCGATGGGTGGAATCATCGCCGCATCCATGCTTGCAGGACGGGCCATGGCACCGTTTGGCCAAGTGGCGGGCCTGCTGATGCAGTATCACAATGCCAAAAGTGGGCTGGCTTCTGTAGAGACCTACATGAAAATGCAAGCCGAGCGGTCGGATGACTCCAATTTTCTGCACCGTGCCGCATTCCAGGGTGCCATCGAGTTTCGTAATGTGAGCTTTGTCTACCCAGGGCAGCAAAATCCAGCGTTGAAAAATGTGTCCTTCAAAATTCAGCCGGGCGAGAAGGTGGCCTTTATCGGACGCGTAGGGTCGGGCAAGTCAACCATCCAGCGGCTGATACTCGGTTTATACCTGCCCACAGAAGGCGCGATTTTGATGGACGGCATTGACCTTCGGCAGATTGACCCCGCGGAATTGCGCCGCGCTGCGGGTTTTGTATCGCAGGACGTCCATTTGTTTTATGGCTCTTTGCGTGACAACATCGCTTTGGGTGCCCCCTTTGCCAATGACCACGATGTCATCGCGGCAGCGGACATCGCCGGAGTAACCGAGTTCGCTAACCGGCATCCGCGCGGCTTTGACATGTTGATTGGAGAGCGGGGTGATTCACTGTCTGGTGGACAACGCCAGGCGGTTGGTATCGCCCGCGCGGTGCTCAACGACGCACCCGTACTATTGCTCGATGAGCCCAGCAGCGCCATGGACCACCAAAGCGAAGATATCCTTAAAACGCGACTCGGGCAGTTCACCAGAGGCAAGACCGTCGTACTGGTGACACACCGAACGTCCTTGCTGGAAATGGTGGATCGGCTAATGGTGATTGATAACGGACAGCTGATGGCCGATGGTCCCAAAGCACAAGTGGTCGAGGCCCTGCAGAGTGGCCGTGTGGGAAGGGCTGCATGATGGCGTTTTTGAAGTCATGGGCCGAACGCATGAAACCCTGGTGGAATCGGTTTTACGGTGCTTGCTCTCGACAAATCGACGGCTTGTACGGCCTACTAGCCGCAAACCGGACCGATCCCGACGTGGCTTTTGATGCCGACGCAGATTGGGCTATTGCAGAAGAAACCCCCAAAGGCGCGCGTATTTTGGTGTGGGCCAGTGCAGCGGCTATTTTTGTTTTGTTGGTGTGGGCCAACTTTGCGGTGCTTGACGAAGTAACCCGCGGTGAAGGTAAGGTCATCCCCTCGCGCCAGGTTCAGGTCTTGCAAAGCCTGGATGGCGGCATCGTTTCAGAAATTTTGGTCAAGGAAGGCCAGTCCGTCAAGATCGGTGATTTGCTGCTGAAAGTAGACCCGACCCGCATGGTCTCATCGCTTCGCGAGAACCGGTCGCAGTACCTCGCGCTGCTGGCAAAATCAGCCCGTCTCAAAGCTCTGGCAGACGGGGCCCGGTTCGTCCCGCCAGAGGCTGTGACAGCCGAGGCGCCCGAGATTGCCGAGCAGGAGCGCGCGCTGTACGAGTCGCGCCGGGCCGAACTGGATGCAACTTTGGGTGTTGCGCGGCAGCAGTCCTCACAGCGGGGGCAGGAATTGATATCGGTGCGTGCGCGCCGGGAACAGGCCTCACAGAGCTTCAACCTAACGGCCAAAGAACTAGAAATGACACGTCCACTAGCCAAAAGTGGGGCTGTGTCAGACGTTGAACTTTTGCGTTTGGAGCGCGATGTTGCCCGCTACCGGGGCGAGCGCGACAGTGCCAGCTCAGACATTCCCAGGCTGGAGTCAGCCATAGCCGAGGCAAACCGTAAGGTGCAGGAAGTTGAACTGAGCTTTCGCAACATAGCGCGATCCGAGCTGAGCGAGACCAATGCCAAACTCAGCGGCCTATCCGAGGGCAGCGCAGCGTTGCAAGACAGGGTAGACCAAACGGAAATCCGATCGCTCGTTAACGGGACAGTAAAGCAACTCAAAGTCAATACCGTGGGCGGAGTTGTCCAGCCAGGGAAAGATTTGATCGAGGTCGTACCTTCGGACGACGCTCTGGTACTGGAGGCCAGGATACTGCCGCGAGATATTGCGTTTTTAAGTCCAGGTCAGAAGGCGCTGGTGAAGTTCACTGCCTACGATTTCGCGATTTACGGAGGCCTGGAAGCGACTGTGGAAAATATCAGCGCCGATACCGTTGTGGATGAGAAGGGGAACGCCTTTTTCAGGGTCCGTGTTCGAACGTTATCGACCAACATAGGACCCAAAAATCTCCCCATCATCCCCGGCATGGTCGCCGAGGTCGATGTTTTGACCGGTAAAAAATCAGTTCTGACCTACCTGTTAAAACCAATATTACGCGCTAAGGCAACCGCTATGACGGAACGATGAAAGCCAAAGAATCATTCCTTTATTTCAGTGCTGACAGCGGTTTAATAAAGCACTGGGCGAAGGCTCTAGGCCCGTCGTCAACACAGCGGGGCACGGCACTCCCTCTCCTTTCGGGTATCACCAAAGACACAAGCGTAGTGTGGGTAGACCTTGCTTTACCTAACCTACCAGACTGGTCAGACCCAGCGTGGCGGCACGTATTGCAAGAGCTGCAGATACGCGTGGTGGCCGCAAGCTCCAGTCCCTCTGACGATGAGGGCATGGCAGCGCTGGATGCAGGCTGCGCTGCCTACTGCCACGCGTTCTCTGATGCAGTGACATTGCGAAGAGTTAGGGAAGTAGTCGAAGCAGGTAATGTGTGGATTGGCAGAAATCTGATGAATCGGCTTCTGAAAAGCACCGCCCGCGTCGGCTACAGCCTGGCTGAAAAGGAATCGGATTGGGGCAAGGATCTGACGACTCGGGAACTTGAAATCGCTAACCTTGCAGCCAACGGGGCTTCCAATCTTGCCATTGCAAACCAATGTCAAATCACAGAAAGAACGGTCAAAGCGCACTTGAGTGCCGTATTTGAGAAACTCAACGTCACGGACCGGCTGCAGTTGGCGTTGCGTGTGCACGGAATCCATTAGTCCAAACTGCCCGCTGGGGTGTACCTCAGGACAATAGGCAAGGGCTGGGAAGCGCTCTACATTCAACGAACCTAACGTTGTTGTATCTGAGAGATTCCATGGCCACCATTACTAATTCTGTTCAAGCCCGCGGTTTTGTTGCTGTTTTGCAGGGAAACGCCTGGCTTGTCGACGTGAACGGCAATCGTACTGCCCTCAAAGTTGGTGATGAAGTCCAAGTTGGACAAAAAGTCGTTACCGCCGAGGGGGCCAGGCTGGAGTTGGCACTGCCGAACGGCCAGGATTTGACGATTGAGTCAGGTCGTGAGGTGTTGGTTGATGGCGATTTGCTGGGTACCCAGCCCGTGGAAAAGACTGAGGCTGTACTGACCGATCTGAATAGCGGTTCCGCCGCTCTGGTTGCTAAAGTTATCGCCCAAGGCGGGGATCTTTCTACCGAGTTGGAAGCTACAGCGGCAGGATTAGGTGGCGGAGATGGAAGCGACGCCCATAGCTTTGTGCGGGTCACTCGGATTGAAGAGGGCACTACGCCAGCCGGCATCGACCGTGACGCGACGACTGACCAAACCTCCCAGTTCAGTGCGGAACCGTTCGCGACCGACACAACAGGCGGTACGCCGACAACCCTGACTGCGACCATCTCGTTGGATGCCAACATCACCAGCGACGACATCATCAGTGTCGCCGAGGCTGGGCAGACTATTGCCGTCACAGGTGTGGTTGGCGGCGACGTCAAGACTGGTGATATCGTAACTCTCACTGTAAACAGCAAGACCTTCACAGGCTTGGTCCTTTCAGACGGGACTTTTTCAATCAACGTTCCGGGCAGCGACCTGGCCGCAGGCGTCGATCGTACGGTGAACGCCTCGGTCACAACCACTGACACTGCAGGCAACTCCAGCAGTGGCTCTGATACCGAGACGTACACAGTCGAATCAGCTCCTAGCCCACCCACCGGCGTGCCTTCCATCTCCAGCGTCGAGGCCTTCGGCCCTGGCGTGGGCGACAACAATGTCAACGAAGGCGCCAACCTGGTTTTCAACATCGCCATCAACGGCACTTCCACCGC
>JANYEE010000084.1 GCA_025363275.1 Burkholderiales bacterium
CGGATTCGGCTTTTCTCAGTTCCTCCGAAGGGCCCAACAAGGTACCAAACTTAAGAAGAAGCAAACTGGTGAGAGCAGAGTTCAAGTCCCCAGAGTCCCGCAGACGGGCCGAGAACCCGTCGTGAGCCTCCATTCCAAACATCTTCATTTTTGCGGATCGCACAAACGTCGAATCCAAGCGCCACTCGCGACGGCGGTGTCCTCGGTAGAGCAGCAGTCGTCGTTCCGTCGCCGCTAGCTGTTTCAGCGACTCGAGTTCAGCAACTAGACCGTCGAATGAGGCCGGCAACCACTCGTGCATTCTTGCATTCGTGCGCGTATCTGAGCAAACCGGTTTCAAGGATTTCACAGGTGGTGCTCCAGAGCTTCCGGCGAGGTGTAACGTGGGCGATGATTGGACGACAACTGCGCACTGCTGGCCGAAGAATGGCGAAGGCATAGGCCGCCGTTGCTGGTCCAATCGATCAACCTGTTATCCATGATGCCCCTCCGAATATTTCGCGTGAAGCTTTTGAACTTCGCGCTGCTCACTTCGCCGCTGAAACCACCCAATTGTTGCCGCCGCAATAACCACGACGGTGGTCACGACGACGAAGACAAGAAAGCCAATCCAATTGTCCTCAACCATCCACTTGGTTCGATAGGTGTCGAGGCCTTGCCCGGCACTGATCTTGTCGATGGCGATGAGGACCATCGCGACCAAGCCGCCTACAGAACCGATTCCGCAAATCCAAGCGCCGACCACCATCAATCGTGACGCCGGAGTTGAAGATGCGTTGCGCTTGATCATGGATAACTTGATATATGAGTGAAACCTGTCTTATCAACAAAGTCTGTCTTAGTCATGTTTTCACCGCCTTGGTTTATATGTCGTTGATTTATAACTAACTATTGGCACGCCCCCGGCATGACCGGCAAATAAAATGGCGACAAACCCAGCAACAACGCTGATTAAAACTGGGCCCTGCTAGATAAAACGGTCACTAGCATCAAGCAATGCTTTGATTCCATTGGGTTTTTGCAGTTTCCCAGTCCCTGTTCTGCGATAACAGAATCGGCAAGCCCTGCAGAAAGTCCAGAACTGGAACACGATCCTGAGAGATCGCTTTCGCCCGATTGTCGAACTACCTGCTTCTCCAAAGCCGACGTTCGCCCCCGGCGCAAATACCGAGCGGAACAACGAAAAACGGCAATTTCCATTAAATTTCAAGCCAAAACGCGTCATGGCCCAGGTATTTATTGCCTATATAGCTATCAAAATAGTAGCATTTTCATTGCGTCGAGCTTCCGGCCGTGTGGTCAATACACCAGCCGGTCCGGATGAATTTCCTGCAGGATGGTCGTCGCAATCTCTTCAATTGACTTTGTCGTCGTTGACAACCAGCGTATGCCGGTACGCCGCATCATGGCCTCTGCCTCCGCCACCTCATGGCGGCAGTTTTCAATCGACGCGTACTTGGAATTCGGCCTGCGCTCATTGCGAATTTCGGCCAGCCGTTCGGGTTGAATCGTCAGCCCAAAAATCTTGCCCTTGTGCGGCACCAGTGCAGGGGGCAGTTGGCGGCGGTCAAAGTCTTCCGGAATCAGCGGGTAGTTGGATGCTTTCAATCCATATTGCATAGCCAGGTACAGCGAGGTGGGCGTCTTACCACTGCGGCTTACGCCCACCAGAATCACGTCGCTTTGCTCCAGGTCCCGGTTGCTCTGGCCATCGTCGTGCGCCAGTGAGAAGTTGATGGCTTCAATGCGGTCCTGGTACTCCTGGCTCTTGCTGGCATCGCTGAAGCGGCCAATGCGGTGGTTGGACTTGATGCCCAGCTCGGTTTCCAGAGGGTTCACAAAGGTGCCAAACATGTCCAGCAGCATGCCTTCGCATCCTTCTTGAATCACTTTAAGCACCTCCATATTCACCAGCGTGGTGAACACGATGGGGCGGTTGCCCTCTACCGTGGCGGCGTGGTTGATCTGGCGCACGGCCTGGTGGGCCTTGTCCACAGTGTCAACAAACGGTAAGCGAATTTGGCGGACTTTGGCTTCAAATTGCGCCAGGATGGCTTTGCCAAAGGTTTCGGCGGTGATGCCGGTGCCATCAGAGACGAAAAAGACGGTGCGTTGGTGCATGGGGGTGGCCTCTACAATGAATGCAATCTAGCGTATTTTTGGCGCATTTCGCTTGTGGCCGGGATTTTCAACAACAGCAACAACACAAATCCCCAGCGCCGTACCTCGAAATTGCGACCGCGCGAAGGCAGGTGGGTGCCCAGCACCATCGGCCGTGAAACAGTTTTAACTTTGGAGCTTGTATGTCGAAACTTTTCAGCCCTACCGATCTGGTAGTCCCCTTCGAGTTGTTGCGCATGACCGATGTCGAATTGGTTGGCGGTAAAAACGCCAGCCTGGGGGAGATGATTTCCCACCTGCCCACCGGTGTCAAAGTGCCCACAGGATTTGCCACGACCGCGCATGCTTTCCGAGAATTTTTGAAGTTTGGTGGTCTGACCGAGAAGATCAGCGCCCGTCTGGCGGCCCTGGATACCGAAGACGTGCGTGCACTGGCTGTAGTCGGAGCCGAGATTCGTGCGATGGTGGAAGCACAGCCTTTCCCGGCCGATTTGGAAAAAGGCATTCGCGAAGCCTTTGCCGTGCTGTCCGCCAGCAATGCCGACGCGACTTTTGCAGTGCGCTCGTCCGCCACGGCCGAAGACTTGCCCGATGCGTCCTTTGCCGGTCAGCAGGAAACCTTTTTGAACGTGCATGGCATTGAAGACATCCTGCACAAAATCCGCGAAGTGTTCGCCTCGCTCTACAACGACCGCGCCATCAGCTACCGCGTGCACAAGGGCTTTGCGCACGATATCGTGGCTTTGAGCGCTGGCATTCAGCGCATGGTGCGCTCCGATCTGGGCGCTGCCGGTGTCATGTTCACCATCGACACCGAATCCGGCTTTTCCGATGTGGTGTTCATCACCTCCAGCTACGGCCTGGGCGAAACCGTGGTGCAGGGCGCTGTGAACCCCGACGAGTTTTACGTGCACAAGCCCATGCTGAAGGCTGGCAAGCGCGCGGTCATCCGCCGCAACCTGGGCTCCAAGCTGCTGCAAATGCAATTCACCACAGCTGCTGAGAAAGCTGCGGAAGGTCCGATGAAGGGCAAGCTAGTCAAGACCACCGATGTGCCCACAGAGCTGCGCAACCGCTATTCATTGACCGACGCCGATGTGGAGCAATTGGCCCGCTACGCGCTGGTCATCGAAGAGCACTACGGCCGCGCCATGGACATTGAATGGGGCAAAGATGGCCTGGACGGCCAGCTCTACATCCTGCAGGCCCGACCTGAAACCGTGAAGAGCCAGGCGGGCAACCAGGTTGAGCTGCGCTACAAGCTCAAAGGGGAGGGCGCTGTGCTGGTCGAAGGGCGCGCCATTGGCCAGAAGATCGGCACCGGCCCCGTGCGGATCGTGCACAACATCAGCGAGATGGACCAAGTGCAAGCCGGCGATATTCTGGTGACCGACATGACCGACCCCAACTGGGAACCGGTGATGAAACGTGCCAGCGCCATCGTCACCAATCGCGGCGGGCGCACTTGCCATGCGGCCATCATTGCGCGAGAACTCGGTATTCCCGCCGTGGTGGGCTGTGGCGATGCCACCGAAGTGCTGAAAAACGGCATGCTGGTGACCGTGAGCTGCGCCCAGGGCGACACCGGCTTTATCTACGACGGCCTGCTAGAAACCGAAGTGACCGAAGTGCAGCGTGGCGAG
>JANYEE010000132.1 GCA_025363275.1 Burkholderiales bacterium
GCTCCAGCGCAGCACAAACAGGCTTTGGTTGCGGCTGGCGCGGTGAAGGCGCTTCTGCAGGGCGGCGATGAGCGCGTCGCGCCGGGCTTCGATTTCGTCTTCCACGGCAAAGATTTCTTGCCGCTGGCGGCGCTGCTCGATCTCGGTCTTGCTAATGTCTCGTTGGAGGCGCTCGGCGTCTTCCATGCTGAGTGCCATACGGGCTTGGCGTTTCAGGCCTTTGAGCTTGAGCTTGGTGTCTTTCAGGGCCTGCTCGGCAGATGCGATGCGGTCGTCGGCCCAGGCTTCAAGCTTGTCGCGCTCTTGCTGGAAGTACTGGTCGTTCTGCTCCAGCGCGCGGCTATACCTGCGCCATAGAGGGCAACTTCACGCAACCACAGCGCAGCGGATGCTTCAGGTGTCCAGCCTGTCTGGCTTGTTGATGGCCCTTTTTTCCTCTGACACCAGTCGCCGCTCCACCTTCTTCACATCTTCTGCGGGCGGCAGCGCCTCGGGGCGGATGCCACGCTCCAGCAAGGTGTTGCGCACGGCTTTGTTGTTGGTGATGTGTTCGGTGGAGATGACTTGCTCGCTGTCCATCTGGTGCTGGCGGGCATTGAAGATGGTGATTTCGGTAGCGAAGTCTTTGGCCTTGAGCAAGATAGTGGGCGCAAAGTCGGCCAGGGGGCGGCTGTCGGGTACCTTCCATTGGGCTTTCATGGCCTGGGTGCTCTTGCCAAAAAGGGCGTGGTCGCCTTTGCTGCAGATCAGGGCAAAGTCCTGGTTGCTTCCGGTCTGCTCATAGTTGACCTGAGAGAGTTCTTTCTCGGTTTCGCTCAGCTTGCGGCGGGCTTGTACGCGCTCTAGTGCGAGCATCCGCTCTTCGATGAGTTCAGCGCGTCGGGTCTGCACTGCAAAGTACGTCTGGGCGAAGGCAATCTCTGGCTTGCGCGGGTCGCCGCTCTGGGCAATGAGATAGCAGGCATAGCGCGTCAGCATGACATCGTCAATTTCACGTCCACTGCCCGAGCCGAGTTGGACCATTTTGTTGACGTCAACAAAATGGTGACTTACGGGATGACCACTTACCTCACAAGCAGTTTTGGCCTTTGTCACCACTTGCCCAAAGTTGCGCCACTCGGTATATCCCAATAGGTGCTGAATATCGCGGGCCAGCCAGTACTCCACGCCGCCTTCGGTTTGCTGTGCGTGGCCTTCAAAGGTTTCTGTCAGCGATTGCACGATCTCGGTTTTCATGGGTGCTCTCCCTTACTGCGATACTGTTATTTTTTACAGCAACCTGTTCAGCCACTCATATCCACTCCAAAACGCATCCACCCTCTGTTTAAACAATGGAGTTGCATCACATTAAAGAAATCTTTAGTACAAGACGCAAGTATGAAAGCGGGCTTTAACAAGAGCGCTAGCAGGTCAAAACGCCGCTTTTCACCCCAAATAAGCATGAAATCGGTCTGAGGCCCTAGTGAAATATGCCCTGGTAGCTATCAAAATCATAGTAACTACTGGATATACGTAGTCTGACCAAAGCTACTCAGGCACTTTGGACGGATTCGCGTCCAGCGCTTTGAGCATGCAGTCAAAGTTGCTCTCAAACCAGCGGTCTTGCACGATGCGGTATTTCTCGAACTCGCTTTCCGCATGGGCCTTGGCGATTTTTGCAGTCACCTTGCCCGCGTCTTGCAGCACACCCCGGTCCGTCGCTTCGATGAGCAAACACCTTGTTCAGGTGGTAATTGATGGTTCGAACATCCACAGAACCACGCGAAGAAACTTGTTTGCTACATTTTTAATAGCAGACTAGGAAGCAAATACGTGGGCCTCAGGCCAAAAACACTAGTATTTGGTCCCTAAGGCCGCGCGGGAAGGCTTGGCAGTGCGCCAAGCTTCAATGGCGGTCTAGCCTGCGAGGGTGGAACACCAAGGGTTTGGGCTGCGCCACAGCCTGGGCGGGCTTACAGCCCCCACCGCAGCCAGAGCAGCCTGTGCTCTGGCCTGCTGCAGCAAAGTAGCTGCGCAGCCCTCTGGGCAGTGGCGCGCGTGCCAGGCGCGCCGCCACTTGCGCCCGCAAGCTGGATGGCATTAATTGCCATACCGCTGCGGCGGCACTGGCAGCCACCAACAACAGGACAACGAGGGATTGCAAAGTCATGCCCCACCCCCCAGCCACAACGTAATACGGTAGGTAATAAACGCCGCGCCATACGCCAGTGCAAACAGATAAGCCGCCATCAGCAGCGGGTAGCGCCAAGAATTAGTCTCACGTTTGACGACCGCTAGCGTCGATAGACACTGCGGCGCAAACACATACCAAGCCAACAGCGAATATGCAGTGGCCAACGACCAGCCTTGCGCGATCACCGGCGACAGAGTGTCTGCCACTGCGTCGCTCGCGGCTGACAGCGAATACACCGTACCCAAAGCACCCACCGCCACCTCACGGGCCGCCAACCCCGGCACCAAGGCCAGTGAAATCTGCCAGTTAAAGCCGATAGGCGCGAACACCACTTCAAGCGCCCGGCCCAACATACCGGCTACGCTGTACTGGATGGCGGGGCCTTGCGACGCATCCCACCCCGCAGGTGGGCCTGGAAACGTGGAGAAAAACCACAGCAAAACCATCAGCGTAAAGATGATGCCGCCCACGCGCTGCATAAAAATTCGCGCGCGCTCCCACAAGCCCAGTCCCAGGTTGCGCAAATTCGGCGC
>JANYEE010000236.1 GCA_025363275.1 Burkholderiales bacterium
GAACGATTTGGTAAGGGCTGAACGCTGTGCCGCTGAGGCCAGCCTCGCGCCAGAATGGGGTCTCGTACACAAGGTGCATTTTGATTACGAGGCCGAGCGATATGTGCTGGTGGGCTTGCTGGCGCTCGTCGTTACCTGGTATTCGGCGCTGGGGAAGAACACCGCCATGAAGCGGCGCACCACCAAGTCATAGACCTTTTGTTCAGCCTCCGAGAGGCCGCTAGGTGCTTGCAGTGTGGGGATGATCGCAAAGTGATCCGACACTTTGGCGTTGTCAAACACGCGCTTGGTGGGCTTGATGTAGTTGCCGTTCAGCGCGATGAGCGCAAACGGTGCCAGGTGCCTCATGCTGCTATCGGCTAGCATGTTGAAAGTGTCTTTGACCACCGGCAAATAGTCTTCGGGCAGCGCGCGCGAATCGGTACGTGGGTAGGTCAGGGCTTTGTGGCGCTCGTACAGGCTTTGCGCAATCGACAGCGTGGTCTTGGCAGAAAAGCCAAACTTGCCATTGGCTTCGCGCTGCAGGCTGGTCAAATCAAACAGCAGTGGTGACGCTTGCGTGGTCGGCTTGCTTTCTTCCGTTACCGTGGCTTGCTGGCCGCGCACCGCGTTGGCAATGGCCTGGGCTTCGGCCTGGCTCCAGACGCGGTCGGCCTTCTTCTCAGAGTCATCCGCGTCTTTTTTGTGCGCGGGGTTAAACCACTTGCCTGCGTACTCGCCAGCCTGTGCGCCAAACGATGCGTGGATTTCCCAGAAGTCGCGGCTGATGAATTTGCGGATCAGCTCTTCGCGCTCCACCACCACACTCAATGTTGGCGTTTGCACGCGGCCCACCGTGGTCAAGAAGAAACCCCCGTCGCGGCTGTTGAAGGCCGTCATCGCCCGTGTGCCGTTGATGCCCACCAGCCAGTCGGCCTCCGAGCGGCAACGCGCGGCGTCGGCCAGGGGTTGCATCTGCGCATTGGTACGCAGCGCGCCAAAGCCATCACGAATGGCTTGCGGTGTCATCGATTGCAGCCACAGGCGGCTCACGGGCTTGCCCAGCGGCCTGGCGCCACCGGCGTACTGCTCAATCAGGCGGAAGATCAACTCACCCTCGCGGCCTGCATCGCAGGCGTTCACCAGTTTGTCCACGTCCTTGCGTTTGGCCAGCTTGACCACCGCGTTCAGGCGCGTCTTGGTTTTGTCGACTGGCTTCAGGTCAAAGTACGGCGGAATCACAGGCAGGTTGGCGAAGCTCCATTTGCCGCGCTTCACATCAAATTCTTCGGGAGCCTGGATCTCTACCAAGTGGCCCACGGCGCTGGAAACGACGTAGGTGTCGCTCTCAAAGTACTCGTCGTGTTTCTCGAATTTGCCCGCGGTGGGCGTGAGTGCCCGCACGATGTCTTGGGCCACCGATGGCTTTTCTGCAATAACTAAAGTTTTCATCTGACTACAATCCAGTTCTCGCGTGCGCGCAGGCGCGCACTTGCACACGCAGGCACGCACACATGCGCGCCCATACGATTCACCATACCAAATTTTTGAGCCGTGGCCAAAAAACCTGCAATTCCCCCTGTCACTCCGGTTGTATCCAACCAGCGCCGCATTCAAACCCGCCGCTCGGGCGTGCATGGCAAGGGCGTGTTTGCAGTGCAGGATATTGCCGAAGGCGAAACCATCATGGAGTATGTGGGTGAGGTCATCACCTGGCCCGAGGCCCAAGCCCGCCACCCCCACAACCCCAGAGACCCCAACCACACCTTCTATTTCCACATCGACGAGGACCATGTGATTGATGCGCTGTTTGGTGGCAACAGCTCGCGCTGGATCAACCATTCGTGTGACGCCAACTGCGAAGCCGACGAAGAGGGGGGGCGCGTGTTCATCAAGGCGCTGCGTAACATTAGCGCTGGCGAAGAACTGAACTACGACTACGGCTTGATCATTGACGAGCGCTACACGCCGAAGCTGAAGGCCGAATACCCCTGCTGGTGCGGCGCCAAGACTTGCCGCGGCACCCTGCTGGCTCCTAAAAGAAGTAGGAAGTAGAGCCTTGAACGGCGTAGGGCCGCCCCAAGCCGTGAGAGCCCCCTCGGGGGGTAGCGACTCACACGCAGTGGGGGAGCGTGGGGGCCATGTTCAGTGGCCTTCTGAGGCTATTTGGGAGGCGGTGGCCCCGCTTTTGCCGAGCTTTACGGTCGAGGTGCTGCCCGAGATCGATTCCACCAACACCGAGCTGATGCGCCGTGCCCGTGCGGGCCAGCTTGACCCCATTTTGCTGGTGGCCGAGCGCCAAACCGCCGGTCGAGGCCGCCTGGGGCGCACCTGGGTTAGCGCAGGCCCCAGCGCCATCAGCGCGACTGCCCGTGGCCAAGAGCCCATCGCCTCCTTGACGTTTTCCTTCGGAATTGCATTGGAGCCGCACGATTGGTCTGGCTTGTCGTTGGCAGTCGGTCTGTCGTTGGCGCAAAGCCTGCACCCCAGCATCCGACTCAAGTGGCCCAATGACCTGTGGTGGCACGACCGCAAACTGGGCGGCATCCTGATTGAAACCGCCAGCGTGGGCGCGCTGCGCTACGCGGTCATTGGCATTGGCTTGAACATTCACATCCCCACCGCCGCACCGGGTGCAGAGGCCTGGCGCACACCACCAGCCTGCCTGAACGATGTGTTGCCGGGCGTACAAGCGCCGGATGTGTTGCAGCAGGTGGTGCCGCCACTGGTGAAGTGCCTGCAGCGTTTTGAGGCCCAAGGCTTTGCGCCGCTGCAGGCGGATTTTCAGACCCGCGACCTACTGTTGGGCCGCGAGCTGGAGTGCAGCGACGGCGTGCTGGGCACGGGCCGCGGCGTGGACGCCAGCGGCGTGCTGCTGGTGCATACTGCTGCGGGTCTGAGAAAAATCTCCAGCGCAGAGGTCAGCGTGCGACCCCGTTCTTAAGCCCCATCTATGTTGCGTTCGTTCGTTTTAGTGTTGATTTTGGCCAATGGCCTGTACCTGGCCTGGAGCCAGGGCTGGCTGCGCGCACAGGGTTTTGCGCCTACCCCGCAGTCAGAGCCGCAGCGCATGACGCAGCAAATCCGGCCTGAAGCGGTGCGCATTTTGACCTCCGCCGACAACAAAAAAGTGCTGGCCCAGGTGCAAGCCGATTTGGAGCCCAAACAGTGCCTGACGGCCGGACCGTTTGATACGGCCCAGGTTACCGCCCTCGACCAGGCTTTGGCTGCGGCCTTGCCGCCCGGCGGCTGGCAGTTTGAATCGGTGACCGTGCCCGAGCATTGGATCATCTACATGGGCAAATTCGCCAACGCCGAAGCGCTGGAGAAGAAGCGCGGTGAGCTGGCCGTTCTGAAGCTCGTGCCCCAGCCACTGCACAACCCGTCTTTGGAAATTGGCATTTCGCTGGGCGGCTACGACACCCAGGCCGCTGCTACGGCTGAGCTGGCCCAGCTGACCCAGCGCGGCATACGCACGGCGCGCGTGGTGCAAGAGCGTGCGGCAGGTAACGCCACCTACCTAAAACTGCCCGCGGTGACAGACGCGATGAAGCAGCGCCTGAATGATGTGAAGCCCGCGATGGGCGGCCAAACCCTCAAGGCTTGCGCTTAAGCGCCCTCCACCGTCCCGGGAAAGCGCACTGTAAAGCAGGTGCCCACCGGATTGGGCCCGGGGTGGGTGTCATCCATGGTGATCGTGGCGTTGTGCTGGCGCGCAATCTCCCGCACGATGGGCAGGCCCAGGCCTGAGCCATCGGCCTCGGTGCCCAGCACCCGATAAAACGGCTGAAACACCAACTCACGCTCCGCTGCCGCAATACCCGTGCCGGTATCTTCTACCTGGAGCACCAGCACCCGGCTGAACGGGTCTACCAGCACCCGCGCCGTGATCACGCCGGGCCGTGCGGAGCTGGACGGCGTGTAGTTGATCGCGTTGTCGATCAGGTTGCGAATCATCTCAGTCAACAGCGTCGGGTTGCCGTCCATCCTTACGCCTTCGCTGCCGGGCTCTGCACCCTCGTAGCCAAGGTCGATTTGCTTGTCCATCGCGCGCGGTAGGCAGTCGCGTACTACATGCATGGTGATCTGGGCAAGGTCACAGGGTTGGTGGCTGATGACCGTGCCACTGCTCTCCGCGCGGGCCAGTGCCAGTAGTTGGTTGACCGTGTGCGTGGCGCGGATGCTGGAGCGGCCGATTTGGCGCAGGGATTGTTTTAAGTCCTCGGCATTGGCGCCTTCGCGCTGGGCCAAGTCGGCCTGCATGCGCAGGCCTGCCAGCGGGGTTTTGAGCTGGTGGGCCGCATCGGCCAGGAAGCGCTTTTGTGTGGCGATCGAGTCTTTGAGTCGCATCAGCAAGTCGTTGACCGAGGACACCAGCGGTGTCACCTCCAGTGGCACGGTTTCCACATCCAGCGGGCTGAGGTCATCAGGGTTGCGGGCGCGAATGCGTTCTTCCAGGTGGTTCAACGGCTTGATGGCTTGTACCAGCGCCAGCCACACCAGCAGCACTGCCAGCGGCAAAATAACGAACTGCGGCAGCATCACGCCTTTGACAATTTCGGTGGCCAGTAGTGAGCGCTTTTCCATAGTCTCAGCCACCTGGACCAGGGCGGGGCGAGACTTGCCAGTAGCGTCTGGCAAGTCCAGTCGCACCCACATATAGGCCACCTTCAAATCGTTGCCACGCAGCAGGTCATCACGGATGCGGACTTCGCCAACCGGCAGGTTTTCTTCAGCGGGGGGCAGCGGCAGCTCGCGTTCGCCACTGATGAATTCACCGCTTTCACCCAGCACCTGGTAGTAGACGTTATCGGTGTCATCGGCGCGCAGTAATTCGCGTGCGGGCAGCGGCAAAACGAACTGGGCGTGGCCTTTGTTGACCGTGATGAGTTGGGCTAGCGCGGCCACGTTGTATTCCAGCGCCCGGTCAAACGGCTTGCCCGCAATGCCCTGCGCCACCAGCCAGGTGAGTACCAGGCTCACCGGCCACAACAACAGCAATGGCGTGAGCATCCAGTCCAGGATTTCCCCGAACAAGGAGCGTTGCTCGCGCTGGAATATTTTCAAGGAGCGATCTTTTCCAGGCAGTAGCCCAGGCCGCGCACTGTGGCGATGCGGATCGGGCCCTTCTCGATCTTCTTGCGCAAGCGGTGGATGTAGACCTCGATGGCGTTGTTGCTCACTTCTTCGCCCCACTCGCACAGGCGCTCGACCAGTTGGTCCTTGCTGACCAGACGCCCTGCGCGCTGCAGCAGCACTTCCAAAAGGCCCAGTTCGCGGGCGGAGAGCTCCACCATCTTGCCGTCAATCGTCGCTACACGACCTGCTTGGTCGTAGGTCAGCGGGCCGTGTTTGATGCTGCTGCTGGTAGCGCCCATGCCACGGCGCACTAATGCACGCACACGCGCTTCCAGCTCTTGCAGGCTGAAGGGTTTGGCCATGTAGTCATCCGCACCGTAGTCCAGGCCTTTGACACGCTCGTCCACGCTGTCAGCGGCCGTCAAGATCAAGACCGGCAATGAGGAACCGCGGCTGCGCAGCTTTTTTAACACTTCGAGACCGTGCATTTTGGGCAGACCTAAGTCCAGGATTAGCAGGTCGAATTCGGTATTGGTCATCAGCGCCGCGTCGGCCTCGGTGCCGCTGGCGACGTGGTCAACCGCTGCGCCCGCGCTGCGCAAGGCGCGTAGCAAGCCATCGGCCAATACCTGGTCATCTTCCGCGATCAAAATTCGCATGCTTTTCTCCTCGTTGTAGGTTCATTCTAGGCCGCACCGTAGGCTTCCAGCCCGATGGCAATCACGGTGCTGACCTGATCGCCCACCGCCTGGCGCATCTCCAGCTCGGCCTGCACTACCGATTCCTCGTAAGCCTGCAGCCAGGCCAAGCCCGCCGCCGTGAAGCATACGCGCCGTGCACGGGCGTCCAACGGGTCGTCCTCGCGCGTGACCATGCCCCAGGCGGCGCACTGG
Organism: Burkholderiales bacterium; assembly: GCA_025363275.1. Lineage (GTDB taxonomy): Bacteria > Pseudomonadota > Gammaproteobacteria > Burkholderiales > Burkholderiaceae_C > Allorhodoferax. The sequence goes on from JANYEE010000236.1 coordinate 5,952, forward strand.
TCTACCAGCATGCCCATGGCCTGCTTGGTCATGCCGGCGGTGCGGGCCAGCTCGGTCAGGCGCGCGCCTTCGCGCTCCAGATGGCGGGTGATATGGATGTGGGCCGCGCCCATCTGGTTGCGCCCCGCCAGATTCGCCAGCGCGAGCGGCGTGCTGGGGTGCCGGGCCATCAGGATTCGCACCCGTTCGTCAAAGCGCTCGAGTGCCAGGCGCAGCCAGTGGCCCACATGGGTGGTGCGGACTGGGGACGGGGCTGCAAGGGAGATATCTGCCATGGCTTAAATAGTAATGCAAACTGACCAAAATAGTTGTTTACCTATTTCAATAAGCTGCGTTAAACTACTGTTCAAGCATCCAGCCTGTAGTTAATAACAGAGACTTGGATGGACCTAACCCACTGATTTTTAAGGAGATTTCCATGGACGCAGCTGTTAAAAACATCAACAACCCCAACAACACCAATGGCGGTAACGCTGAAAAAGCCAAGGCTTTGCAAGTGGCCCTGGCCCAGATCGAAAAGCAATTCGGTAAGGGCACCATCATGCGCCTGGGCGAAGGTGAAGTCATTGAAGACATCCAGGTCGTCTCCACCGGTTCTCTGGGGCTGGACATTGCGCTGGGCGTGGGTGGTCTGCCCCGCGGTCGTGTGGTTGAAATCTACGGGCCAGAATCGTCTGGTAAGACCACGCTGACGCTGCAAGTGATTGCCGAAATGCAAAAGCAAGGTGGTCAATGCGCCTTCGTGGATGCGGAGCACGCGCTGGACGTGCAATATGCCCAAAAGTTGGGCGTGAACCTGCAGGATCTGCTGATCAGCCAGCCCGATACCGGCGAGCAGGCGCTAGAAATTGTGGACAGCCTGGTGCGCTCCGGTGCGGTCGACCTGATCATCGTGGACTCGGTGGCTGCGCTGACGCCCAAAGCCGAACTTGAAGGCGAAATGGGCGATTCGTTACCTGGCCTGCAAGCGCGTTTGATGAGCCAGGCCCTGCGTAAGCTCACTGCCCACATCAAGAAGACCAATTGCATGGTCATCTTTATCAACCAGATCCGCATGAAGATTGGTGTGATGTTTGGCTCACCCGAGACAACTACGGGCGGCAACGCGCTGAAGTTCTACGCATCGGTCCGCTTGGACATCCGACGCACCGGCACCATCAAGAAGGGTGACGACGCGATTGGTAACGAGACCAAAGTGAAGGTGGTGAAGAACAAGGTCGCGCCCCCGTTCAAGACGGCGGAGTTCGATATTCTGTTTGGTGAAGGCATCAGCCGCCACGGCGAGATCATCGACATGGGCGTGAATGCGCAGGTCCTGGAGAAGTCGGGTGCCTGGTACGCCTATAACGGCGAGAAGATTGGCCAAGGCCGCGACAACGCCCGTGAGTTCTTGCGCGAGAACCCAGCCTTGTCGATCGAGATTGAAAACAAGGTGCGGGCGTCTTTGGGTATTCCTTTGCTGCTAGGGGCTGCGGAACCTGAAGTGAAGGCAAAACCTGCATCTAAGAAGGCTGCAACCCAGGCGGAATAAACACCAGCAGCTCCTAAAATAATAGCAATATTGTCGGGAAAAGCAGCCATGACCACGCCCCCTATATCGCTCAAAGGCCGTGCGCTGCGCCTGCTCAGTGGACGGGAATATTCTCGCGCTGAGCTGGAGCGCAAGCTGACACCGCATGAAGAGACGCCGGGGGCGCTGGCTCAAGCCCTGGATGAATTGCAGGCCAAGGACTTCATCAATGCGCAGCGGGTGGTCGATTCGGTAGTGCACCGGCGATCTCCTAAGCTGGGCGCCCAGCGCATTCGCCACGAGCTGCAAGCCAAAGGCTTGGAGCCGGAGGCGGTAGCCCAGGCGGTGGCGCAATTGCGCACGACAGAGGTGGACCGGGCTCGCGCGGTGTGGCGCAAGAAGTTTGGTGACCCAGCAGCCGATGCGGCGGAGCGCTCCAAGCAGATGCGATTTCTGGCAACCCGTGGGTTTGGCGGTGACGCGATTCGTAAAGTCGTATCGGGAGGCCCCGGCGAAGATTTGAGCGAAGAATATTAATGTTTTAGGCCGCTGGCCCTAGTAGAACCTGCCTGAGTTGCTAGCAAAACTGTAGCAGTATCAAAGTCCCAGCATCAAATCTAGGTTTTGCACTGCCGCGCCAGATGCGCCTTTGCCCAGGTTATCCAGTCGGGCCACCAGCACGGCGTGGGCAAATCCATCGGCGGCTGCATCGTTAGCAAACACCCGTAATTCCATCTTGTTGGTATTGGCCAGGGCTACTGCATCGAGTTTCAGGTCGCTCGTGGCGGGCTCCACCGTCACCCATTTGCTGTCGGCATAGTGCTTTTGCAAAGCGTCATGCAGGGCTTGCGCGGTGGGCTTGCTCGGCAGGGTGTCCAAATGCAGCGGCAATTGCACCAACATGCCTTGGGAAAAATTGCCCACAGAGGGCACAAACAGCGGACGGCGTTGCAGCCCGGTGTAGCGCATGATTTCAGGAATATGTTTGTGCTTTAGGCCCAGGGCGTACAGCTCCATCGCGGGCGCCGAGCCAGCTTCGTAGGCTTCCATCATGGCCCGCCCGCCGCCCGAGTAGCCGCTGATGGAGGGCAGACAGACCGGAAAATCGTCAGGAACGAGTCCCGCGTCGATCAACGGGCGCAGCAGCGCGATGGCGCCGGTGGCGTAGCAACCGGGGTTGGATACACGGCGCGCATGGGCTACCGCATCGCGTTGGCCCGCACACAGTTCAGGAAATCCATACACCCAGTCCGGGTGGGTGCGGTGTGCAGTCGATGCGTCGATGATGCGCGGCCCGAGCTTGCCGCTGTCGCGCTCCAGCGCATCGACCATAGCTACCGATTCGAGCGCCGCATCATCATGCAGGCACAAAATAATCACGTCGGCCTGGGCAAACAGGGCGCGTTTGGCGTCCAGGTCTTTGCGCAAAGTGGGGTCGATGCGCAGCACTGCAATGTCGGCCCTGTGCGCCAACCGCTCGCGGATTTGCAGGCCAGTGGTGCCGGCTTCACCATCAATGAATACTTTTTTCATAACAATCGGCGTCGACATAGGGATGGTGGAAGGTAATGCTGCACCGCAGCGGAAAGGCCCAAAAAAGGGGCATTTCGAGGCCTGGAGCCGTAAGGCTCACACAAGTTTCGGGATGCGGGTCATGATACATTGCGCACCTAATAAGCACGGTGCCTGGTCCCGGCGGTCCCCACTGGCCGCCGGCAATCATTGTTCAGTTCGAAAAGCGACGTCATGAAAATTCACGAATACCAAGGCAAGGAAATCTTGCGACAATTCGGTGTGCCGGTGCCTCGCGGCATCCCCGCCTTCACTGTGCAGGAGGCCGTGGAAGCTGCACAAAAACTTGGCGGGCCCGTCTGGGTCGTCAAGGCGCAAATCCACGCCGGTGGTCGCGGCAAGGGCGGTGGCGTCAAGGTCGCCAAGTCCATCGAAGACGTCAAGCGCATAGCTGGTGAGATTTTGGGCATGCAGCTCAAGACGCACCAAACTGGCCCAGAAGGTCAAAAAGTCCGCCGCCTCTACATTGAAGACGGTGCCGACATCAACAAAGAATACTACGTGTCCATCGTGACCGACCGTGCGACCCAAAAGCTGGCGTTCATCGCGTCCAGCGAAGGCGGCATGGATATTGAGGAAGTGGCGCATTCCACGCCTGAGAAAATCATCACCGAGTTCATTGATCCGTTGACCGGTTTGGGTGCCGAGCAGGCCAAGAAGATTTCAGATGCCATCGGCATGCCAGCCGACTCCACCGGGCAAGCCGTGGACATTTTCCAGAAGCTGTACAAATGCTACATGGACACCGACGCATCCTTGGTCGAAATCAATCCATTGAACCGCGACAGCAAGGGCAAGGTAATGGCGCTGGACGCCAAGTTCAACTTCGATGCCAACGCGCTGTTCCGCCACCCGGAAGTAGTGGCCTACCGCGATCTGGACGAAGAAGACGCGGCGGAAGTGGAAGCGTCTAAATTTGATTTGGCTTACATCAGTTTGGACGGCAATATCGGCTGCCTGGTCAACGGCGCTGGTTTGGCCATGGCCACCATGGACACCATCAAATTGTTTGGCGCGGAACCGGCCAATTTCCTGGACGTGGGCGGCGGTGCCACCCCTGAAAAGGTCACTGAAGCCTTCAAGATCATGCTGAAGAACCCCAAGGTTAAAGCCATTTTGGTCAACATCTTTGGCGGCATCATGAAGTGCGACACCATTGCCACCGGCGTGATTACTGCTTGCAAGGCGACCAACCTGAATGTGCCGCTGGTCGTGCGCATGAAGGGCACCAACGAAGACCTGGGCAAGAAGATGCTGGCCGAGTCCGGCCTTCCGATCATCAGCGCAGACACCATGGCCGATGCGGCCCAAAAAGTGGTCGCTGCCGTCAAAGCTGCCTAAGGAATAAGTCATGTCCATCTACATCAACAAAGACACCAAGGTCATCACCCAAGGTATCACCGGTAAAACCGGTCAGTTTCACACGGAGAAGTGCCAGGAATACGCAAACGGTAAAAACTGTTTCGTAGCCGGCGTGAACCCCAAAAAAGCGGGTGAGTCCATCTTTAACATCCCCATTTACGCCTCCGTCAAAGAAGCGGCCAGTAATACAGGTGCTACCGTATCTGTGATCTATGTGCCACCGGCTGGCGCTGCGGCGGCTATCTGGGAAGCCGTTGAAGCGGATCTGGATTTGGCGATCTGCATTACCGAAGGCATTCCCGTCAAGGACATGTTGGAAGTGCGCAACCGCATGAAGGCCAAGGAAGCAGCGGGCGGAAAACGTACGCTGCTGCTGGGCCCCAATTGTCCTGGTTTGATCACGCCTGACGAAATCAAGATCGGCATCATGCCCGGCCACATCCACCGCAAGGGTCGGATTGGTGTGGTCAGCCGCTCCGGCACGCTCACCTACGAAGCGGTCGCGCAACTGACCGAAATCGGTCTGGGCCAGTCGTCTGCTGTCGGTATTGGTGGTGACCCGATCAATGGCTTGAAGCACATCGACGTGATGAAGGCCTTCAACGACGATCCCGATACCGACGCGGTCATCATGATTGGCGAAATCGGTGGACCCGACGAAGCCGAAGCCGCGCGCTGGTGCAAGCTGAATATGAAGAAGCCCATCGTTGGTTTCATCGCAGGAGTGACTGCGCCTCCTGGCAAGCGCATGGGCCACGCCGGTGCGCTGATCTCTGGTGGTGCCGATACAGCGGATGCCAAGTTGGCGGTGATGGAAGAATGCGGATTCAAGGTGACCCGCAACCCTTCGGAAATGGCGCGTCTGCTCAAAGCCATGCTGTAATGCTTCGGCCCTGCGGGGCGAGCTGATTCATGGCCTCAAAGCCGGATGCCCAAGCGGGGTATCCGGCTTTGGTGTTTGTAGGGTATGGTTCTGCCGGTTGACAAAGGAGCATCGTGGAAGAGTTTTTAACCGCCAATTTCTGGGTTGCTGTCGGCCAGATCATCATGATCGACATCTTGCTGGGTGGCGACAACGCGGTGGTTATCGCTTTGGCCTGCCGACAGCTCCCGCCGCAGTTGCGCACCAAGGGCATCTTGTGGGGCACGGCGGGCGCCATTGTCCTTCGGGTGATTCTGATTGCCTTCGCGCTCACGCTGCTGCAAGTGCCCTATTTGAAGTTAATAGGTGCTGCCTTGCTGTTGTGGATCGGTGTGAAGTTGCTCGCACCTGACGATGAGGATGGGCACTCCCATATCCAGAGCAGCGATAAATTGTGGGCGGCAGTCAAGACGGTGATCGTCGCTGATTTGGTGATGAGCGTGGACAACGTCATCGCCATTGCCGGCGCTGCGACCGGTGCGGGTGGCCAGCACCAACTGCCTTTGGTGATTTTCGGATTGTTGGTGAGCATCCCCATCATTGTTTGGGGTAGTCAGTGGGTACTCAAGTTAATGGACCGCTTTCCTTGGGTGGTTACCGTGGGCGGTATGTTGCTGGGCTGGATCGCTGGGACCATGGCTATCAGCGACCCTGCGTTGAAGGCCTGGGCTCCCCAAGGCGTGTTTTGGAGCTATGCAATGGGTATGGGTGGCGCTCTGTTGGTGCTGGGATTTGGCATGCTGGCGAAGCGAAGAGCCAGCGTTGCGAACTGAGAATATTCGGGCCGCTTGTCGTTCAGCTTTCCCGCCTGTCAGAAAAGTGCATCAGTGCGTGAAGAAGTCCCTTGTCGGCTGTCCATGCATCTGATACCGTAGCCCACTCACTGCGACTACTACTAGTCTAAGTGGGCTGTGGCGCTCAGGCGCCAACACAGTTTGGTAACAAATTCGGTACGGGGTGGCAATTGGCGAAATCTTCTTCACGTAAATCGGGGCCTTTTTGGAAGGCTGACTGGTTCGCCGGTGTGGCCATATTGGTTGCAGTACTGACCCTCTACTGGACAACCGACTTCATCGGAACACTTGAACGTCGGTTTTATGACTTTGCAAGTACCACAACTGCGCGTCAACCTTCGGACCGTATTGCCATCATCGCTATCGATAACCAGAGTATCGACAACATTGGTCGTTGGCCATGGCAGCGCGACATTCATGCGAAGTTGATTGATCGGCTGACCGAGGCCAAGGCTAAAGTAATCGTATACACCACCTTTTTTGCGGATCCTCAGATCGATCCGGGTTTGAAGTACATACGGAAAATCAAAGAGGTATTAGCGAACAACGCTGAAACGTCAGGCCCAAACGATCAGTTGTTGAAATTGGTTGCAGAGTCTGAATTGGTATTGGATACCGATCAAGCCTTGTCGCAGAGTATCAAGAAAGCTGGGAATGTATTGCTTCCAGCTTTGTTTACACCCGGAGAGCAGCAAGGTCGCCCCGACCAAATGGGCCCCGAATACGCACTCAAGAGCGCCATTGAAGATCCGTCAGGAATGTCGCTCTCGGCGGTGCGTATGCAGCCGCCTATCGAAAGTCTTGGTATTGCCGCGAGCGGCATCGGTCACTTGTTTCAGTATCCTGACCCGGTAGACGGAGTTGTGCGATACGAGCCGTTGCTGCTCAACTACTATGGTGCGGCTGTGCCGTCAATGGCACTGCTCGCAGCGTCAAAGAGTCTCAATTTAACGACGGCTGATTTGCACACGGATCCGGTTGCAGAAAAAATTCAGCTGGGAAAACTCAAGATCGGTGCAGGACCGAACGGTCTCATGTTGCCGCAGTTTTATAAAGGTAAGGATGGCAAACCTGCGTTTGTTGCAGATTCCTTTTATGACGTAGTGACGGACAAAATACCTGTCTCCAAGTATGCGGACAAGATCGTAATAATCGGTGCAACCGCGCTGGGCGTCGGCGCCAAATTTGGTGTCCCTGGAAATTCTGCTTTATCACCGGCAGAAACTATGGCGCACATTACGTCTAGCATTTTGCAAGAGCATTTCATCGTAGAGCCTTGGTGGACAACAGGCGCCAAGCTGATCGCGATTTTGCTGATATTCGGCTACTTGGTCGCGGCTTTGCCAAGGCTGTCGGCTGGCATGGCCGCTGCGATAACTTTGGGATTGTTTTTGCTTTTGATTGGCGGTGAATTCGGTTTACTCTCTGTCTCATCCACCTGGGTTCCTCTGGTTCTTCCCGCTGTTGTGTTGGTACTCGGTCACTTGGCGATGACAACCAAACGCTTCCTCATTACAGAAGCGGGTAAGGTCAAATCCGATGAGGAGTCGGCGGAGACCAACCGCATGATGGGATTGGCGCTGCAAGGTCAGGGTCAACTCGACATGGCATTTGATCGATTTCGCCGTGTCCCTTTAAATGATGCCGTGATGGGAAATATGTATAGCCTGGCAATGGACTTTGAGCGCAAACGCCAGTTCAATAAGGCCGAAGCTGTTTACGAACATATGGCGGCATTTGACAAGGACTACAAGGACATCAAAGCCAAGCTGAATCGCGCCAAAAATCTGTCGGAGACGGTCATCTTGGGCGGTAGTGGTAGTCACCCCGGTGGAACAATGTTGCTCGAAGGTGGTGGTGTGGAAAAGCCCATGTTGGGTCGTTACCAAGTTGAAAAAGAGCTGGGTAAAGGCGCCATGGGTGTCGTGTATTTGGGTAAAGATCCAAAAATCGGTCGAGTAGTTGCAATCAAAACTATGGCCTTAAGCCAAGAGTTTTCCGGTGACGAATTGATTGATGCCCGCGAAAGATTTTTCCGTGAGGCAGAGACTGCAGGCCGCCTGCAACACCAGAACATCGTAACAATTTTTGATGCTGGCGAAGAGCACGATTTGGCCTACATTGCGATGGAGTTTCTCAAGGGGCGTGATTTGGTAGATCACTGCAAAGGCGATAACTTATTGCCTGTGCCCGCCGTATTGAGCATTGTGGCGCGCGTGGCAGAAGCACTGGCCTACGCTCACAAGCAAAACGTGGTTCACCGTGATATCAAGCCGGCCAACATCATGTACGAGTTGGCCAGCGATACCGTCAAAGTAACTGACTTTGGAATCGCACGAATTACCGATTCGAGCAAGACCAAGACGGGTTTAGTGCTTGGAACGCCTAGCTTTATGTCTCCAGAGCAGTTAGCAGGGAAGAAAGTCGACGGCAGGTCAGATTTGTACTCGCTTGGGGTGATGTTGTTCCAGATGCTGGCTGGTGTGCTTCCGTTTCGTGGTGACTCTATGGCGGAGTTGATGTTTAAAATCGCCAACGAAGAGGCTCCTGATATTCGTGTTATCCGCCCAGAATTGCCGGCTACGCTGGCAGATGTTGTTGCACTGTCGCTGAGTAAGCGCCCCGAGACACGCTACCAGGATGGTCATTTATTTGCGGCAGACCTGCGTAGCGTCCTTGCACATTTGGAGGGCGCTCCTGTGGTTGGGGCGGTTTCTGCTAAATTTGCAGACAATGCGGGTAACGATAAAACGGTGGCTTTTTCAGCTTCCGCCGCAAAACCGGTGGCCGATTACGAAAAGACGGTGATACAGCCGAGTCAAAAAACCAATAAGCCGAATGCTGACAGCGGCATGGATCTGGACCTTTAACCATAATGCTTTATCAATACTGTGCCAAGACCGATCCTGGCCGCGCCCGTGAGAATAACGAAGATTCAGTCGTGTTTGATGCGGCTACACAAACCATGGTCCTTGCAGACGGCATGGGCGGCTACAACGCGGGTGAAATTGCCAGCGGGATGGCCACAGCTTTCATTAAATCCGAGCTGAGCCGCTGGCTGGCGGAAGCCGGGCATGGTGCAAACACCAAAGAAGTGCGCCGTGCGATGGAAATTTGCGTTGGGAATGCGAACTTATCCATTTACAACGCTGCAAATTCTAACGCCCAGTACGCCGGCATGGGGACGACGTTAGTTGTGGGCGTATTTCTCGGCGATACATTGTTGGTCGGACATATTGGTGATTCGCGTTGCTACCGCCTGCGTGAAGGCGTTTTAGAGCAGATCACGAAGGACCACTCTTTGCTCCAGGAGCAAATTGATGCGGGTTTGATTACCCTGGCCCAAGCCGCCAATTCATCCATCAAGAATTTAGTGACCCGCGCACTTGGTGTTGAGGGGCAGGTGGTTTTGGAGGTCAACGAGCACACGGTACTCGCAGGTGATTTGTACATGATGTGTTCCGATGGACTGTCCGATATGGTGGATGACCCTGCCATAGCTAAAATCGCCGCTCTGGAAGTAGAGCTCGAGGTTGTAGCCGAAGAGTTAATTGCAGCTGCAAACGCCAACGGCGGGCGAGACAATATCTCGGTGCTGCTTGCCGTTGCCGCTGAGTCTGCCGAAAAACGCGGTTTAATTGCCAGGCTACTTGGGAAGTAAGATAAAAATGCGTATTCCAGAAATATATCTAAGCAAAAGGAGTGGATCATGCCGAAAATGATCGTTTCGATCGACGAGGTCGTGATCAAGGAAGTGCAGCTCACCAAGGACAAAACTACTTTGGGGCGCCGACCATATAACGATATCGTTATCGACAACCTCGCCGTGAGTGGCGAGCACGCTGTCTTGCAGATGACTGGTTCGGATGTGGTGCTGGAGGATTTAAACAGTACCAATGGCACCTACGTAAATGGCAAGGCGGTCAAGAAGCAGCAGCTGCAAAGCGGCGACGCTATCGAGATCGGTAAGTACAAGATCAAATTTGTGGGCGATAACGTTGCTGAAGACTTCGACAAGACGATGGTAGTTAAAGCCAGGCCCGCTGCGAGCGCGCCTGCATCCCGCTCCCCTGCGGGGGTACCGTCGGGCTTTCCTGCGGGCAGTGGTGATTCTGTTGGCTTGGGCGCTTTCCATGCCGCAATCAAGGTGCTCTCGGGTGCGGCGTCGGGCCGTGAGGTACCGCTGACCAAAGTCGTGACAACGATTGGTAAGCCCGGTGTTGCTGTTGCCGCAATTACGCGTCGCCAGCAAGGTTTTGTGGTTCACCACGTTGAAGGTGCGGGCAATCCAACGCTGAATGGCTCACCCATTGGCACGGATCCTATTCCCTTGAAAAGCGGTGATTTGATCGAGTTAGCTGGTACACAAATGCAATTTGTGCAGACCTGAGTCTTGGCAGCCTTGTCACAGGCATCGGGCCACTTACCTGAGTGACATGACATGCGATTTTTGGTGAAGCATTGGCCTCGAATTGCAGTCACCATGCTGCCTGTTGTCATTGCTTTGCTGCACGCTGGTGGCGCACTGCAATTGAGCGTACTTCAACGGCTTGACGACATTATTTATGATGCGCGGCTGACAGCAACTATGCCCAGAACGCTGGATGATCGAATTGTCATTATTGACATCGATGAAAAGAGTCTGGCGGAGGTTGGCCGCTGGCCTTGGAGTCGTAACAAGGTAGCCACCCTTGTCGACAATTTGTTTAACGAGCAAGCTGCGCTCGTAGCGTTCGATATTGTTTTTGCAGAGCCTGACGACAGCTCAGGCCTGGGGCAGCTCAACGAACTAGCCCGCACCGACTTTAAAGACCAGCCGTCGTTTGCCGAGCGGCTGCGTCAAATACAGCCCTCATTAGACTACGACGCAATTTTTGCCAAATCTTTGGTCGGACGGCCAGTGGCTCTGGGTTATTACTTGTCAAGCGACCGTGATGCTCGCGCTTACGGAGTCTTACCAGCACCTGTTCTGACAAAGGCCGACGCCATGGGGCGGCAGATTACGGCTACTTTGTGGACTGGTTATGGATCCAATATCGAGTCGATCGCCAAAGCAGCCCCGTTGGCTGGGCATTTCAATCCAACAATAGATAGCGACGGTGTTGTACGTGCGTTGCCGTTGCTGGCGGAGTACAAGGGTCAATATTACGAATCACTGTCCTTGGCGGTGTTTCGGCTTTTGACGGGTATGCCGAGTGTGAGCGTGGCGTTTTCAAGTGAACGCTATCTATCCCGCAACACGCAAGGTTTGGATCGGGTAGTGCTAAGACGGGGAAACAAGACTCTGGGTATTCCTGTGGATGACCGTGTAACCACGCTGATTCCTTATCGTGGCAAAGGGGGAAAAGACGGTGGCTCGTATCGCTATCTCTCCGCCGCTGATGTTGTCAACAAGAAGCTCCCTCCTGACAGTATTAAAGGAAAAATAATACTTATCGGAACAACAGCGCCAGGTCTACTGGACCTGCGCGTGACACCAGCAGGTGAGACATATCCGGGCGTCGAAACGCACGCCAATTTAATCTCTGGACTGATGGACGGCAGCATTCGCGTAAAACCTGATTTTGCTTCGGGTTATGACGTTGCAATGTTGCTTTTGTCAGGGTTATTGTTGGCCTTCGGCCTGCCACTGTTATCCGCCGTGCGGGCGGTTATGTTGAGTTTGGTCGTTATCGGATGTCTTATCGGCGCTAATTTTATGCTTTATTTCAGCGCGGGTTGGGTTTTGCCTCTTGCTGCTGCGCTGGTTATGGCGGTTACGGCATTCGCTTTGAATATGAGTTACGGTTATTTTGTAGAAAGTCGATCCAAGCGCGAGTTGGCGAATTTGTTTGGGACTTATGTGCCGCCTGAATTGGTCGATGAAATGGTTAAAGATCCAGACCACTACAGCATGAAGGCGGCTAATCGCGAGCTGACTGTCATGTTCTGCGATATGCGTGGTTTTACCAAGATGTCGGAGACGATGGAGCCCGTGCAGCTGCAGGAATTACTCACAGGCGTCTTTACCCGACTAACTGCATTGATCCGTGCCAATCGCGGCACTATCGACAAATACATGGGTGATTGCGTCATGGCGTTTTGGGGTGCACCAGTAGAGTCGGACCAGCACGCGCATCTCGCGGTCAAATCCGCTATGGAAATGGCAAATGCTGTGCGGGAAATCAACCGCGGCCACCGTGATCTGGGCCTTCCTGAAATTGGAATTGGGATTGGTCTGAACACGGGCAGTATGTGTGTAGGGGATATGGGCTCCAATATTCGTCGCGCCTATACCGTGATTGGTGACGCCGTGAATCTGGGCTCGCGTCTGGAGGGGCTTTCAAAAGCTTACGGCGTAGATATCGTTGTGAGCGAGGCGACCAAAAAACAAACAACAGAGTTCGCGTGGCAAGAACTCGACCGCGTTCGCGTGAAGGGCAAAGAACAAGCCGTGGTCATTTTTTGGCCCGTTGCGCCCGCAAACCGCATTGCAGAGGACACTGCCTCTGAACTTAAGACCTGGGCGGCTTTCATGAAGGCCTACCGTGCGCAAAATTGGGATCAAGCGGATGTATTGCTGGTCAACTTAATGCGGATGAATGCCAAAAAGTACCTTTACCAGCTATACGCTGAACGGGTAGGCTCTATGCGGTTGCTCCCATTCGATCCTGAGTGGGATGGCGCAACTAATTTTGAGACCAAGTAAGGCACTCGTTGTGAAAGTACGCGTACTAGGGTGTTCTGGAGCTATTGCCAAAGATTGTAGAACCACGTCATTTTTGATCGATGGAGAAGTGCTGATTGACGCAGGAACGGGCGTAGGGGATCTCTCACTCGAAGAGATGCGGCGTATTGACTACGTGTTGCTCACCCACTCGCATTTAGACCATATTGCAGCGCTTCCGTTAATGGTTGACTCGGTCGCAGCACAGCGCAAAGCCCCACTAAAAATTTACGCGCTGGCAGGTACGATTGCTGCACTGAAAGCGCATATTTTTAATAACGTGATTTGGCCAGACTTCACGGTCATTCCTACAGCGCAAGCACCGTTTGTAACGTTTCAGGAAATAAGGGTTGGGCAGACGATTCAAATCAATGACAAATTTGTGGAAGTATTGCCAGCGGTGCATACCGTACCTGCTGCGGGCTATGCGGTTACAGCGGGAACAGGCTGCTGGGTTTTTACCGGAGACACTGAGCGCAACCCTGCCCTCTGGGCGCGCGTGAACCAGCTCAACGTGGCGATGTTGGTCATCGAGACGGCATTTAGCAATCGGGAGAAAGACCTGGCAAAACGCAGCCTGCATTTGTCACCCGGATCATTGGCTGACGAGTTAGACATGATCGCGAAAGACAAAAACTATCCGATCTATATCACTCACACTAAGCCGGCTGAAACAGAAATGATCATGTCCGAGATACAGAAATTCGACCAGACGGCGCCGTTTGGGCCGAACGTAACCCATGACATTCGTTGGCTGCGCGCCGGCCAGGAGTTCGACATATGAATGCAGTGGTTTCCTCAGAGCAGGCCTTTTTCGATTCTCAAAAGCTACCGTCGCAAAAGCGTGGCATGACCTTTGAAGCATTGTTTTATCGACAGTTGCACCATGTCACAGCGCGTATTCATGACACCGAAAACGTCGAGCAAATCATGCTGGAAGCAAGCCAGGATATTTGCAAATTGCTCAATGCAGACCGGCTGACGTTGTATGTCGTCAATGAGGATCGGTCGGCCATCATCTCCAAAATCAAGACCGGTCTCAACAGTAGTAGCGACCTGAAGTTACCGATCTCCCCGCAAAGCCTCGCAGGGTACGTGGCCTTTAGCAGCAAGTCACTGAATCTGCCGGACGTGTATGACGAAGACGCGCTGAAGTTAATTCATCCGCAGCTAACCTTTTTGAAGGTGGTAGATAAGCGTTCCGGTTACCGGACCAAGCAGATGATGGTTGCTCCGATATTGGAGGGCAGCACGCTGCACGGCGTGTTGCAGGTAATCAACAACAAGAGCGATGAGCCATTTGGTGAGCTGGAGGTGGACGGCGTTGCTGAACTCTGTAAGACGTTGGCCACTGCGATACGTCAGCGTGTGAAAGATGCTTCGGGCGCGGGCCCAAGGCGCCGCGTGACCAAGTATGACGCACTGCTCGCCGATGGTTTGTTGAGCGAAGACGAGCTCAATCAATGTATCCACGATGCACGTGAAGAAGGCAAGCCGGTTGAAAACTTGCTCATTAGCAAATTCAAAATCAAACCACAGCAAATCGGGCTGTCTTTATCCAAGTTTTTTAACGTGCCCTATGAGCCGTTTAACGCGGGGCGCATCCGCGCCGAGATGCTCCAGGGCGCGCTCAAGCGCGAGTTTGTCGTTGAACAAGGATGGATCCCTTTGGAGGAATCACCAGAGGGATTGATCGTGATGTGCACGGACCCGGAGGCAGTTAGGGGTTCCCGTGTTGTACCGCAGGTTTTCCCAAGGATCAGCAAGTTTGCCTACCACGTCACGACCTTGATCGAATTTCAGGAGACGCTCGCCCAGCTTTTCGGTGCTGGTGCGGATAGCGGCAGCATTGACGATCTACTTGCGGACATGGATGGTGGGCCTATTGACGATGGTAGCAATGATGACTCGCTGGAATCTGCAGCTGCGGATAACGAACTAGTGAAGTTCGTTAACAAAGTGATTATTGATGCGTACAACCAGAAGGTCTCCGATATCCACATCGAACCCATGCCGGGCAAATTCAAAACGGGTATCCGTTTTCGGATTGACGGTAGCTTGGTGCCCTACGTAGAGGTACCCGCGCATTTCCGCCAGGCAATGGTCACACGTTTGAAAATCATGTGTGACCTTGACATTTCAGAGCGTCGCAAACCGCAAGACGGGAAGATCAAGTTTAAAAAATACGGTCCACTGGACATTGAATTGCGGGTTGCGACGATCCCGTCAGCGGGCGGTGTGGAAGACGTTGTGATGCGTATATTGGCCGCAGGAGAGCCGATACCTTTAGAGAAGTTGGGGCTGACCACCCACAACAAACAACGTTTGGAAGCCACCGTGAGCAAGCCCTATGGTTTGTTTTATGTTTGTGGCCCTACTGGCTCCGGAAAAACAACCACTCTGCACTCCATCCTGAAGTTTCTCAACACGCCCGACACCAAAATCTGGACAGCTGAGGATCCGGTTGAAATTACCCAGAAGGGTTTGCGTCAGGTCCAGATCAACAAGAAAGCGGGCATAGACTTTGCACTGATCATGCGTGCCTTTTTGCGTGCGGATCCAGACATCATCATGGTCGGCGAGTCGCGCGACAAGGAAACCGTTTCCATGGGTGTAGAGGCATCGCTGACAGGCCACTTAGTTTTCTCCACCTTGCACACCAACTCTGCGCCTGAGTCCATTACTCGTTTGATGGACATGGGAATGGACCCGTTTAATTTCGCGGATGCCCTATTGGGTATTCTGGCGCAACGCCTAGCCAAGAAACTGTGTGACTGTAAGACGTCTTACGTACCCGATGATGATGAACTCCGACTTTTCGCCGCGGAATATGCCGAAGAGCTGCGGCACTCAAAGGCTTGGAAAGAGAACTACGCCGCGGAGAGCAAGAAAATGGTCGACAAGTGGATGGAGACCTATGGTGTTGATGGGAAGATCAAACTTTTCAAGGCGGTGGGATGCGACAAATGCAATAAGACAGGCTACAAAGGTCGCGTCGGTTTGCACGAGCTACTTGTTGCCGACGATGCGGTCAAGAAACTTATTCAGGAGCGCGCCCGTGTTGCCGAATTATTTGCCCAATCCGTCGAAGGCGGCATGCGCACCTTGAAGATGGACGGCATGGAAAAGATCATGATGGGCCTGACAGATTTGAAAATGGTCCGGTCTGTGTGCATTAAGTGACACATTCGGCCTGACAAAAATGTCGCTTACCCTGCCGAGCTTGCACATAAGTTAGTTTTTCTTCTTGGCTTCGCTACTTTTTGCTGCAAATTCCGAGTTTGGACTGAAAAGACCGCGTGGCACGGATTCTGCTCTTATCTCTGCGTATTCTTTTTTTCAACTAAGGAGTTTCTTATGAAGCGTTCTATCCAAAAGGGTTTTACCCTGATCGAATTGATGATCGTTGTGGCGATTATTGGTATTTTGGCCGCGGTGGCATTGCCTGCTTATCAGGATTACACAGTGCGTGCGAAGATGTCTGAAGCTATTTTGGCTGCCTCACAATGCCGCACTTCTATTACTGAAGTCGTGCAAACAGGTACTTCTTTGCCTACGCTAGCCGATGGTTTTGGCTGCGAAAGCTCGTCGCCTACATCGAAGTACATCGCGTTTATAACTACGTCACCAACTACTGTCACACCAGCACCTGGCCAGATGGTTATTACGGTTAAAACTCAAGGTATCAACAACGTTAAGGTCGCAGGGTCTAATTCATACACAACAGGTGGAATGATCAAGATGGCACCTTGCCTGATCAATGGTTCTAATGACGGTTCAACATTCGCCACTTGCGTTCCTCCAGCAGCTGGCGGCACTATTTCCTCTTGGTTGTGTGGCCCAGGATTTGCGGCTGGCGTTACCGCTCCCTTGGCTGCAGACGCCAAGTTTTTGCCCGGTTCATGCCGCGGTACCTGATAGTTTGCTTGACACGTAACGTGTATGAGAACGCCCCTTAGGGGGCGTTTTTTTATGTCTGTCCTAGCCCAGTTCAAACTGAAGCACGGGATATTTTGCTGGAGCAATTGAATACAGTTATGCTGACCTTGGCTTTTGTCTTGTTGTCACTTTCGTGGCTCAACCCGTTGCACATCGCTCCATGGGTCAGCTGGCATAACGAAGTGTTGGTTTTTGGCGCTGCGAGTCTCTTGTTCATCGCTGCATTGCGCAAAATCAGGGCGCAAAGTTTGGCGCTGCGAATACCCTACAGCGCTCTGATCTGGCCAGCCTTGGCTAGTCTGGTGATATTACAAGCTGCATTGGGTCGCATTGAGTTTTTAGGAGACGTTGTAGTTCTCTTGCTGTACTTTACTTTGACGTTCATCACCATCACAAGCAGTTTCGTTTTGGTTGCAAATCAGACGCTGCAACGAGATGACCAGTCCATGCTTTCGCCACTCGCTGCAGCAATTTTGCTTGGCGCCGTTTTATCCACCCTGATCGCAATTGTTCAGACCTTAGACGTATGGCCAGAAAGTGAATGGATTTCACGCGGTTACGGGCTGCGTCGCCCAGGAGGGAACTTAGCACAGCCCAATCAATTGGCGACGTTGCAGTTGATGGGTTTGGTCAGCCTGAACTACTTCTTCAGCAATGGTCGATTAAGAGGTATCGCAGTTCATATGCTGTTCGGACTACTGATAGCAGGGGTTGGCCTCACGGAATCACGGAGCGGTGTTTTGGGTGCTACTGCACTCGTTGCGTTCGCGATTGTTCACAGGAATAGGGCATTGAAAGGACAGCCCGCTTGGTATGGCGTAGCGGGGCTCATATTTCTAGTTGCATGCTTCAAATTTCTACCTGTGTTCAGCTTTCAATTCCAGCAAGCCGGGGCGCCTGTGGTTGGCCAATTGGCCGTCAATCTGACTGTGGGCACGCGCTTGACGATCTGGCCCCAACTGATTGAAGCTTCGCTGCAGCATCCTTGGATTGGATGGGGTTTGCGACAAGTACCCCTCGCGCATAACGCAGTTTTGCACAACTATGCATCCGCAGAAGCCTTTACGTATGCGCACAATATTATTTTGGATCTTGTCCTTGGCGTGGGCTATCCGTTGACCATCGCGGCAGTAGGCTTCTTTTCCTTCTGGGCTTTCAAAAGACTGCGTGCACTCACCGACCCGGGCAGTTGGTATTGCATGGCGTTGTTGATTCCGCTTGTAGTCCATTCGTTATTGGAATTTCCGTTCGCTTATGCCTATTTTTTAATGCCCGTTGCTTTTGCGATCGGCGCAATGGAGGCCAGACTATTCCCAGGTAACGCAATTGAAGTGAAATGGGTGTACGCGGTAATCGGACACGCATTTTTTGTGGCAATCCTAATTTGGAGTACCTGGGAATATATTGCCATAGAAGAAGACTTTCGGGTCGCCCGCTTTGAGGCCTTGCGGATCGGGCATACATCGCCCAGCTACGAGCGCCCTAATATTATTTTATTCACTCAGATGGATGCGGTTCTGGCGGGCATTCGTATGGTTCCCAAACCTTCAATGTCCTCAGCCAGTATTGAGCAGGCGCGCAAAGTGGCTATGCATTTCCCCTGGCCGGCTACACAAAATCGCTATGCACTGTGCTTGGCCCTAAATGGCAATCCGGATGAAGCCGTCCGGCAGCTGAAAGTCATACGAGCTATTCACGGTGAGAAGGCGTATCAAGGTATCAAAGCCAACTGGCAAGAGCTGGCGAGCTCCAAATATCCGCAATTGAGCGCTGTAGCGTTGCCGTAGCGACGGTCGCTCTTTACTGCTTTAGGCGTATGTTGTACCGGTCAAATGCAGTGCAAGTCTTTTTGTGGGTTCTGCTGTGGATACCATGGCTTAATCCAATTGCCAGTGGCCCGTCTCCTTCGGTTTATCCGTGGTTGATCGCAGCCGCTTGTAGCATCCTGTTGCTGTCGATTCGATCCAAGTTGACGGCCTCGCTCATTGCATGGGGATGGTTGTTCGCCGCGCTGGTCAGTGCCGCCATGGGGGTGATGCAATATTTCGGGTTCGCCCAAAATATGGGCGTTTGGGTACATACCGCGGGCTTGGGAGACGCCTTTGCCAACCTTCGACAGCGCAACCAATTTGCCACCCTGACAAGTATCGGTCTCGTTGCCCTGATGTGGTTCGAATCGACGCCGACACGCTACGCACCAGGAGAAACTGGGGGTTCAACCTGGAAGTCCTATTTCAGTATCTCCGCTGTACTATTGCTCTCGCTAGGAAATGCGGCCAGCAGTTCCCGGACTGGCATGCTGCAGTGGTGTCTGATCGCAGCTTTGACAACATGGTGGGCCTATCGTAGCCGGATTCGTGTTGTCGGAATCTGCGCCCTGGCACTCGGCGCCTATGCATTGTCCGCGCTGGCGTTACCCGGCCTTTTAGAGCAGTGGACGGGCACTCCTCGGGGCGGTTTGCTCGCGCGATTTGCTGAAGATCCTGGTTGCGGGAGTCGCCATGTACTGTGGACCAATGTAATACACCTCATAGCTCAAAAGCCTTGGACTGGATGGGGTTGGGGTGAGTTGGATTACGCACACTTTGTGACTCTGTATCCGGGTGAGCGCTTTTGCGATATTTTGGACAATGCACACAATTTGCCGCTACACCTTGCTGTGGAGTTAGGACTTCCCTTTGCTTTCGTAGCGATTGGCTCGCTTGCCTGGTGGGTTTGGCGAAACCGCCCTTGGGCGGAGACAAGTGCCACCCGTCAAATGGCCTGGTCGGTGCTGGCAGTGATTGCTGTGCACAGCATGTTGGAATATCCTTTGTGGTACGGGCCTTTTCAGCTTGCGGTGGTCCTTAGTGCCGGTCTGCTGTGGTGCCGCCCTACCCAGCAAGTGGAAACCAGATGTTCAATGGGCTTGCGCGTATTTCTTTTTACCGCGTTACCAAAAATAGGCACTTGGGCTGTTGCGCCTCTGTGTCTGGTTTTCTTGGCAGGATTTGGTTGGGACTACTGGCGAGTCTGCCAGCTCTACCTCGAGCCGAAAGACCGCGCAGCGTCCTACCGGGAGAATACGTTCTCGAAGGTGCGCGATAGTTGGTTCTTTCAAGACCAAGTCCAGTTTGCGGCGCTCCTTACAGGCCCTGTGGAGCGGCAATTTGCCGCAGTGCAGTTTCAACAAGCCACAAATTTAATACACTTTTCACCCGAGCCGCGCGTTATCGAAGCGGTGATAGAGAGTGCGGTGATGTTAGGCAAAGACCAGGAGGCGTTGTACTACTTGCAGCGCTATCAAGCTGCATTTCCGCAGGAATATGCAGCGTGGATTGCCCAATCAGCCCGCTTTAAAACTCCCTGACTTTCCACCGTGCTTTTCCAGCAGCTGCACTTGATTGATCGTCATGCCCCGGTCTACGGCTTTGCACATGTCGTAAATCGTCAGCAGAGCCACTTGTACGGCCGTTAGGGCTTCCATCTCCACGCCGGTAGGTCCGACCACCTCCGCCGTGGCAGTGCACACCACATGCGCTGGAGCGCAGGCGTCCGCTTGCACGATCTCGAAATCAATGGCTACCCGGGTCAGCGCTAACGGATGGCACAAGGGAATCAAATCGCTGGTCTTCTTGGCACCTTGAATGCCAGCGATGCGCGCAATACCCAGCACGTCACCCTTCTTGGCGTTTCCAGCTTCCACCATGGCCAGTGTGGCGGGCAGCATCTCAATACGACCCCGCGCGACTGCGATGCGGTGACTTGAAATTTTGGCGCCAACATCCACCATATGGGCCTGGCCTTGGGCGTCGAAGTGTGTGAGTGCAGACATGTGTAGACTTTACCCGAGGTTCATTTGGCAAAGATGGAACTCGATTAACCTTTCTACGATCCAAACGGACCATGACAATGTCTTTGACTAGCTTCGAATTTTGGCGAGAGCGCCTGCGCGCAAGCGCTATCCATTTGGGCATCTGCCTCAGCATTGCAGCGATGGCTGCTTTGTTGGTATTTGGCGTGTGGTACCCATACCCCTACAGCGAAATTTCAGGCGGACGTGAACTGTTCTTGATTGTGGTGTCCGTGGATGTGATCCTCGGGCCGCTGATCACGCTGGCTGTTTTCAACCGCAAGAAACCTTGGACAGAACTGCGCCGCGACCTGGCGTTTGTGGGTTTAATTCAGCTTGGCGCATTGGCTTATGGACTTTGGACGGTAGCCATTGCACGTCCCGTGCATTTGGTGTTCGAGATTGACCGTTTTCGCGTTGTGCACGCCATTGACGTCGAGCCAGAACTGCTCAACCGCGCACCGCAAGGCATCAAGGCCATGCCTTGGACCGGCCCAACACTTCTGTCCGTTCGCGGGTTTAAGAACAGCAATGAAAGCGCTGAGGCCACCATGGCTGCACTGCAGGGCGTCAACATCGGATCGCGTCCGGACCTCTGGCAAAGCTATGCGGCCGGCGTGTCGGATGTACTTAAAGCCGCCAAACCGGTCGCGGATTTAAAAATCCGATTCCCGGACCGTGCCAGTGAAATCGACCAGATTTTGCAAAAGGTGGGAAAGTCATCGCAGGCCGTGTTGTATGTGCCGCTAGCGGGCCGCAAGGACTTCTGGACCGTGTTCGTTGAACCTATTACAGCCGAGGTGGTTGCTACCATGCCCCTGGATTCATTTTGACCCTGTTTTTAAAGCCAAATAGGCCTGTAGCCCAGGTAAATAGTGTCTGGGCAGCTACTATTTTCATAGCATTGTGGTCGGCGGGGATGGTATCGGCGCAGACACCGCCTGCGCCCGCATCGGGTGCGAGCCCGGCAACCGTTGGGCCGCGCAGCAGCCTGCCCAATCTGGGGGACGGCAGTGATCTGACCCCCAGCGCTGAGCGGCACCTAGGCGACCGCATTGCCCGTCAGCTGTACCGCGACACCGATTACATCGACGATCCTGTTATCGTGGACTACGTACAGGGTATCTGGCAGCCGCTGTTATCTGCTGCGCGTGAGCGCGGCGAGTTGCCGTCTGATATGGATGCGGCGTATGCCTGGGAAATCCTGCTGTCCAAAGACCGCACCGTCAACGCTTTTGCACTCCCTGGCGCCTATTTCGGCCTGCACCTCGGCCTGGTGGCTACCGTCAGCAACCGTGCCGAGCTGGCATCTGTTTTGGCACATGAACTCAGTCACGTCACGCAGCGGCATATTTCTCGCATGATGGCCCGTCAAAGTGCCCAAACGCCTTGGATGATCGGCGCCATGATTCTTGGCGTCTTGGCTGCCAGTAAGAGCATTGATGGGGCCAATGCCATGATCCTAGGTGGCCAGGCGGTAGCGGCGCAGACCCAACTCAATTTCACCCGTGATATGGAGCGCGAGGCCGACCGTGTCGGCTTTACCGTAGCCACCCAAGCTGGCTACGCGCCACAGGGTTTTGTCACCATGTTTGAGAAGCTGCAGCAAGCCTCCAAGCTCACTGATAACGGTAGCTTCCCGTACTTGCGCAGCCACCCCTTGTCGACTGAGCGCATGGCTGACATGCAGGCCCGGGTTCCTCAGGGTATTGGCGGTCCGGCGGTGATCGTGCCGTTGGAGATGGACCACGCCCTGGTAGCGGCCCGTGCGCGCGTGCTGTCTAAAAGCGCGGTAGATGACCTACGTTCGTGGTCTGAAGAAGTGCAGCCCGCTGCCTTGCAGCGTTTGCCAGTGACCCGGCAGGCAGGTGTGCTTTACGGTGCTACGCTGGCAGCTGCCAAACTGCGCGATGCCCGGGAAGCCCAGGTTTTATTGAAGCGCCTGACTGCTGCTGTACAAGATAACCCGCCGGCTGAAAAACTCGTGCGCTTATTGGCTGCCGAGATTCAAATAATGCAGGGTAGCCCCGCGCAGGCGCTCGCGTTGATGCAGCCTGCACCTGCACCGGCCACAGCCAGCCGCGCCGCGCTGTTTTTACTGTCGCAGGCAGCCAGCCAAAGCGGTACCCCTCAAACCCAGGGTTTGCAAGACTGGGTGGCCGCCCACCCGCGCGATGCCCAGGCCTGGCAGTTGCTGGCACAGGCTTATGCGGCACAGGGCCGTGTCATCAGCGGTATTCGGGCCGAGGCAGAGGCCAACGTGGCCCACCTCGATTACGCTGCGGCGCTGGCTCGCCTGCGTTCGGCGCAAGACCAGATCCGCGCTGACAGCAAGGGTGTGGACCACATCGAGGCGTCCATAGTAGACACCCGGGCGCGACAGATCGATGCGCTAGCGCGGGAACAGGCGCTGGAGCGCTGAGTCGATCACGACGCCCAGTACGCTGTAGATCAAAGAACCCAGCAGCGCCGCACCAAAACCGCTGACGTGGAAACCGTTCAGCACGCCGGCAGCGGACCAGAACATCAGCGCGTTAATCACAAACAAAAATAAACCCAAGGTCAGCACCGTGACGGGCAGGGTCAACAGCACAAGGATGGGCCTAAGCAAAGTGTTGAACAGCCCAATCACCAGTGAAGCGATCAGCGCGGCCATCAAGGTATAAACCTCCACACCGATCGACAAGTGGGCTACGGCCAACAATGCGACCGCGCTAAGCAGCCATTTAGCGAGTAATTTCATGTGCTCAGAATACCACCGTGCCGATTGGTGCCAAAACGCGGCGCAGTGCCGAAGGTAATAGCCAGCGATTAAGATCGCGGCCCCACTTCAGATTGTTATGGCTGGAATCCACATCACCGACATCGAGGCCGCCATCAATTTTTGGCGTGCCAAAAGCCCCTCACCCGACGGCGTCACGCTCGCGCCCGAGTTGCGCGCGCTGGCCGAGGTCTACGCGCTGCTGGTTTACTACCGCGAGGAAGAAGCTGACGAATTTTCGATGCCACCCAAGGCCATGGCCGCGTGGCAGGTCTGGTACGACAGCTCGCCCGATACACCCTGCATCGCCATCTGCTCCACCAGCCAGGGTGATGAGTTGTGCAAAGGCTGCGGCCGCTTCTTCAATGAGGTCCAGCTTTGGCCTAGCATGCGCCCCGCGGAGAAGCGCCAGACCTGGCGGCGCATCACGCTGCAAAGCAGCGCCTGGCGTTTCAACAAATACGCCGAGCGGGCTGCAGAGCGGCGCTCTGATGAGGTGTGCAGGCCCTTGGCTGAACCGGTGATTGAACAAAGCTTCAGAAATTGAAGCGCGCGATTACGTTAATCGAGCTTGAGGCTCATTGCTGCTTCTCCATCTAGCGGAAATATGCTGCGACCAAATCGAATCCGCCGTTTTGTGTCAAGAGGAAGCGGCTGATCGTAGGTCTGCTGCACGCGCTCACGTGGGTATCCCATAAGTTGTAAAGTCGTCGGGAAGATTTGCGAGTGGCTGTGGCGAAGTTTTGCGTTGTCAGAGGAGTTGTAATCTGCCCGCATCCGGGTCGGGAAAATACCGATCAGGGGAACGGAATATTCGTCGTCAAGCGGTTCGCTCGCGCAATGCGTTACGTGG
>JANYEE010000144.1 GCA_025363275.1 Burkholderiales bacterium
TCATGCAGTTTGATATGCAGCCCGATGGCAGCCTGAACAAGCTGCCCGCCCCTTGCGTGGACACCGGCATGGGCCTTGAGCGCCTGGCCGCCATCTTGCAGCACGTGCACAGTAACTACGAAATCGACATCTTTGACACACAGATCAAAGCGGCCGCCCGTGAGACCGGCTGTACCGATCTGAACAACAAGTCCCTGCGCGTCATTGCCGACCACATTCGCGCCACGGCCTTCCTGGTGAGTGACGGTGTGATCCCGAGCAACGAAGGCCGCGGCTACGTGCAGCGTCGCATCATCCGCCGCGCGATTCGCCACGGCTACAAGCTCGGCCAAAAGACGCCGTTCTTCCACAAGCTGGTGGGAGACTTGGTAGGCGTGATGGGCGTGGCTTACCCGAATCTGGCGTCGCAAGAAAAGCGTATTACCGAAGTTCTCAAAGTCGAAGAAGAGCGCTTCTTTGAAACCCTGGCCACCGGTATGCAGATTTTGGATGAGGCGCTTGGCACCCACGGGGCCGGCGGTCATGCCCCCGGGGGCGTGAAGATGCTGCCCGGCGATGTGGCCTTCAAACTGCACGACACCTATGGTTTTCCGCTCGATTTGAGCGCCGACGTATGCCGTGAAAACGGTGTTGAAGTGGACGAGGCTGGCTTCCAGTCCGCCATGGAAAAGCAAAAAGCCGCTGGCCGCGCTGCGGGCAAGTTCAAGATGGACCGCGCGCTGGAATACACCGGCGCTGGCAATACCTTTGTGGGCTACGACCAACTCACCCAAGCTACGAAAATCATAGCGCTTTACGCAGACGGTACGCCGACCACAGCCCTGAATGCCGGTCAAAACGGTGTTGTGGTGCTGGAGACCACACCTTTCTATGCCGAGAGCGGTGGCCAAGTGGGGGACGAAGGTGCCATCTTCTCGGACGCCGGTTTGTTTGAAGTGGGCGACACCCAAAAGATCAAGGCCGATGTGTTTGGCCACCACGGTACGCTCAAGACTGGTAGCTTGAAAGTGGGCGATACCGTCACCGCCCACGTGGACGCCGCAGTGCGCGCTGCTACCGTGCGCAACCACTCTGCCACCCATTTGATGCACAAAGCCCTGCGCGAAGTGCTGGGCGACCATGTGCAGCAAAAGGGCAGCTTGGTGAATGCCGAGCGCACGCGATTTGACTTTGCCCATAACGCCCCGGTAACCGACGCACAAATCCGCGAGATTGAAAACCGCGTCAATGCCGAAGTGTTGAGTAATGCTGCGGCCCAGGCGCGCGTGATGGACATAGAGTCGGCCCAAAAGACCGGCGCGATGATGCTGTTTGGCGAAAAGTACGGCGAGACCGTGCGCGTGTTGGACATCGGTAACAGCCGTGAACTCTGCGGTGGTACCCACGTGCAGCGTACGGGGGATATTGGCTTATTCAAAGTGGTTGCTGAAGGTGGTGTGGCAGCAGGCGTGCGCCGCCTAGAAGCCGTTACTGGCCGCAATGCTTTGGCGTATCTGCAAGACCTGGAAGACACTGTGGGTGTGGCCGCTGCCACGCTCAAGGCACCTGTGGCCGAGCTGACCGCGCGCCTGAGTAGCGTGGTGGACCATGCCCGCGCACTGGAAAAAGAAGTGGCTGCCTTGAAGGGCAAGCTGGCATCCGCCCAGGGCGATGAATTGGTAGGCCAGGCGCTGGAAATCAGCGGCGTGAAGCTACTAGTGGCCCAGCTAGAAGGTGCCGACACCAAGACCTTGCGTGACAGCATGGACAAGCTCAAAGACAAGCTCAAGACCGCCGTGATTGTGCTGGCCGCTGTAGAAGGCGACAAAGTACAAATCGCCGTGGGTGTGACGCCGGATACGACCGCTAAGGTCAAAGCGGGTGAGCTGGTGAACTTTATTGCGGCCCAAGTGGGTGGCAAGGGTGGTGGCAAGGCCGATATGGCCATGGCCGGCGGTACCGAGCCCGCCAAGCTAGCTGGCGCATTGGCCAGCGTGCAGGCTTGGGTGGTGGCAAAGCTCTAAGCTGAGTACTCACAAGCGGCCTTGTGTTTGCTATTTAATTGATAGCTACCTAGGCAGATTTCACTAGGGCTACAGGTCGATTTGATTGAAAATCAGCTCTGTGCTGGCGTTTTTAGGCCTCCAGGCGCGCCCAGAGCCGCCTGGCCAGCTGTGTCACCTCGGCGGCTTGGTCAGTCGCTGGTTGGACTGCCGCCAGGTGGTTTTGTATCAGCCGCCTTAGCGTCTCCAAGTGCGGCATGACGGTGCCAAAAAATACGGGGCTGCCTTTGGCGGCGATTAAAAGCGTTGGAAAGTTCTCCACTTCGACCGGGTCCACCAGCTCCGACTCATCCTCCACATCCACCCAAGTGAAGCGTACCTGCGGGAAATCGGTTTGCAGTTGGGTGAATAGCGGTTGGTAGTCGCGGCAGGTGCCGCACCATTGCGCGCACAGGCAAGCCACTAGCAGAGGGGGCGGAGCGGAGACAGATTCAGTTGGCATGGCGCAATGATCGCAGAAATGGCCTGTCGCGCAGGCATAGCGCCGGTCTTGCATAGTGGGCATTTGCATATCCTTATGCCAATTTTTGAGGGTCTGAGGTTTTACAATTGTGGGTTGTCTGCAAGACCCGCCCGTACTATTTCAAGGCCCCCATGAGTGCATTTCTGGAAGAAACCGTTTTAAGCGTCCACCACTGGACCGACCGGCTCTTTAGCTTCACCACCACGCGCGATACCTCGCTGCGTTTCTCCAATGGTCACTTCACCATGATTGGCTTGCGGCAGGAAAACGGCAAGCCCCTGCTGCGGGCCTACAGCATCGTCAGCGCCAACTACGAAGAGCACCTCGAGTTCTTCAGCATCAAGGTGCCAGATGGCCCCTTGACCTCCAAACTGCAACACATCCAGGTCGGTGACAAGATCGTCGTGGGCAAAAAGCCCACTGGTACGCTGCTGATTGACTATCTGCTGCCGGGCAAGAACCTGTACCTATTCGGCACTGGCACCGGCCTCGCGCCCTTCCTGTGCCTGATCCGCGACCCCGCGACCTACGAAAAGTACGAGAAGGTCATTCTGTTCCACGGCGTGCGTGAGGTGCAGGAGCTGGCCTATGCAGACTTCATCAACATCGATCTGCCCAACCATGAGTACCTGGGCGATGTGGTCAAGGCGCAGCTGCTGTACTACCCCAGCGTGACGCGTGAACCGTTCAAAAACCGGGGTCGCGCCACGGACCTGATCGCCAGCGGCAAACTGGAGTCGGACCTGGGCCTGCCCAAGATCAACCCGGAGCATGACCGCATCATGATCTGCGGCAGCCCGGCGCTCAACAAGGACATGCGTGAATTGCTCAATGCCCGCGGCTTCCAGGAAGGCACCACCACCACCCCTGGCGATTACGTGGTTGAACGCGCCTTCGTCGAGCAATAAACCCGGAACGGTCGCCTCTATGTCCCATTACGACCTCTACGCCATCGGCAATGCTTTGGTGGACTCCGAATACGAAGTTTCTGAGGCGCAACTGCAAGCCATGGGCGTAGAAAAACGCCACATGACGCTGATTGATATGCCACGCCGGACTGCTTTGTTATCTGCGGTGCAAGGCATGCACACCCGCCGCACTGGCGGAGGTTCAGCGGGTAATACCGTGGTGGCGCTGGCCCAACTGGGTGGCAAAGCCTTTTATTCCTGCCGGGTGGCTGATGATGAGTTGGGCGCCTTTTATCGCGATGATTTGTTGACCAACGGAGTCGACACGAACCTGAGCCATACCAAGCCGCCGGTGGGTCAAACGGGCAGCTGCATGGTGATGGTGACGCCAGATGCTGAGCGCAGCATGAGTACGTTTTTGGGCGCTACGGCGGACATTGACCACACCGCCTTGCACCCCAAAGACATCGCCAACTCCAAGGTCTACTACATGGAAGGTTACCTGGCCGCCAGCCCCACGGGCCTGGATGCGGCACTGCGTGGCCGGGTGTTGGCCAAGGCCGCGGGTGTGAAGCTGGCGGCCACGC
>JANYEE010000155.1 GCA_025363275.1 Burkholderiales bacterium
GAGCACGGCGCAAGTCCAAAGCCTGACGACAGCGCAAGTGGTGTCTCTGAGCACGACCAACGTAGCGGCCTTGGAGACGCAAGACGTAGCGGCTTTGAAGACCAGCCAGATCCAGGCATTGAAGACCAGCCAAGTGGCGGCTCTGACGACTGACCAGGTGGCATCGGGTCTGACCACAGACCAGATCGTGGCTTTGACGACCGCGCAGGTGTCAAATCTCTCGACCTCGCAAGTATTTGCGCTGACAACGGACCAGGTGGCTGCGTTAGAGACACAAGACGTTGCAGTGCTAAAAACCTCGCAAATACAGGCGTTGAGCACCGACCAAATTGTGGCTCTGACCACGGCTCAAATGCAAGCGTTGACTACTGCCCAAGTGGCGGCTTTGGCAACGTCCCAGGTGTTCGCGCTGCAGACTCAAGACTTGGCATCACTCAAGACTGCGCAAGTGGTGGCACTTACCACCGCAGGTGTCAACGCGCTTTCCTCGACCCAGATCCAAAGTCTGCAGACATCTCAAATAGTCGCGCTGACAACTAAACAAGTGGTTGCCATTTCTACGGACAATGTCGCGGCACTGACGACCACGCAAGTTCAAGCGTTTACTACGCGGCAAGTCGAAGCCTTGACTAACCCGCAGGTGGCGGCATTGGGCACCACGAACGTGCAGTACTTAACCGCAGGTACACCGTTGGTGCTGGACCTAAATGGCGATGGTATTTCAACCCAGAGCATTAACAACGGAGTTCAATTCGACGTCTTCGGCGTTGGCCAAAAGGTCAATACCGGTTGGATTGCCGGTGGCGACGGTCTATTAGTCATGGACCGCAATCATGATGGCGCAGTAAGCGGCGGTGCAGAGTTGTTTGGAGTGGGTACCACGCTGTCAAACGGTCAACGTGCTGGCAACGGATATCTAGCTTTAAGTGAACTCGACACAAACGGCGACGGAACGATTAGCTCTGCAGATGCTAACTTTGCAGATCTTATGGTGTGGGTTGACAGTGACTCCGATGGCGTGAGTCGGACCTCTGAGCTTCATAGTTTAAGCTCGCTGGGCATCACCCAATTGAACTTGAATGCCCGAGCATCGACCCAAGAAGACAATGGCAATATGGTCGGCTTGGTATCAGGCTACACCACTACCGATGGTGCCGTGCATGAGATGGCAGATGTATGGTTTGCCACAAGCCAGGCTGCTCCGACCACCTTGACGGAAACTAGTACGGCAGTACCACCGACCTTGAACTTGGTGGTTCCTCCTCTAGATAGCACCTTGTCGGCTGTGAACGCCAGCGTGTCGACTGCGGCAGCTGCGAGTTTGGCGACGCAAGTCGGCGGTTTGGTGGACGCCATGGCGGCCTTTGATGGCACAGGAACCACAGCCCAGCCGGAAGCCGAAAGCGTGTTAAGCGTCAAATCGGACTCGCATGCCAACTTGGCGGTGAGTGGCGGTATTACGGGAATGGTCGATGCACTCAAACAGTTTGATGCCAACGGCCAGCCTTTGAGCGGTGGCAAGACTCTATCTGCAGCGTCGCTCACGGCGCTGGACACCAAATCGCGTAAACCCGACGTCGATATACTCGCCTCAGGCAAGTAATGCTTCCGGTAGATCAGTCACAACCTGTGGGTTGGGCTGATTTGTCCGGATTGCTCCCGGGGTACAGTGCGTACCCCGATGGACGGACTCACTGAAATGCGAATGGAAACGGATGTCAAGCGTTGACGGGTTTGCTGCCACAACCACGCTCGCCTACAAGGGCGAGCTAACGTTCCTTGATTTGATTAATCAGGCCGCCGAGCTGGAAGCCAGCGGCCACCCCACATTGGCCGTCGTTTTGTACGACACGTGGCTAGCCCATACTGAGTCACCCTACGCGCACGCGGTACAGTTCAATTTAGCGACTACGCTCACCAACCTGGGTGAAATCTTTCGCGCGGAAGAGTCCTACCGTAGATCTATCGCGATTGCTCCGGGGTTTGTACATCCCCACCTCAATCTGGGCTTGCTCCATGAGCGCCAAGGGCGTTTGGATGAAGCCATGGGGGAGTGGCGCTGGATTGACCAAAACAGCCCCCGTGACGAATCCAGCTTGCCTATCGTCTTGCTAGCTTTGAATCACTTGGGGCGTGTCAGCGAAATACGCAAGCAGTTTCAAGATGCTACGGAGTATTTATCGCAGAGTTTGCGACTTGACTCCAAGCAGCCCGACGTTATTCACCACTGGGTTTTCTTGCGGCAAAAGCAGTGCATTTGGCCGGTCTACGGCAATCTGCCGGGCTTGAGTGAGGAGGCCATGCGCGAATCCACCTCGGCACTGGCTGTGCTCAGCATGTCTGACGACCCCGCTGCGCAGTTGGTAGCTGCTCGGAACTTTGTCGAAAAGAAGATTGCCAGTCATTTGCCGCGCTTGGCGCCGCTGTCCAGTTACGGTCACAAAAAGATTCGGATTGCCTACTGTTCCTCTGACTTTTGTTTGCACCCCGTGTCTTTACTTACTGTAGAGATGTTCGAGCTCCACGACCGCGAAAAATTTGAAGTCTATGGGTTTTGTTGGAGCCCGGAAGACGGGTCGGCATTGCGCGAACGTGTTAAAGCTGGCATGGATCAGTTCTTTACGATTCACCACATTAGTGATGAAGGTGCCGCGCAACTGATCCGCTCGCACGAGATTGATGTGCTGGTGGACTTGCAGGGGCAGACGGCTGGCGCTCGCGCCAACATTCTGGGATACCGGCCAGCCCCCATTCAAATTACCTACCTGGGCTTGCCAGCCACCACGGGTCTGCCGTCGATCGACTATGTGATTGCCGACGAA
The DNA here is from genome assembly GCA_025363275.1 of Burkholderiales bacterium. Taxonomy (GTDB): domain Bacteria; phylum Pseudomonadota; class Gammaproteobacteria; order Burkholderiales; family Burkholderiaceae_C; genus Allorhodoferax. The sequence continues at coordinate 2,823 of JANYEE010000155.1, forward strand.
TTTCTGATTCCGCCCGAACAGGCCAAATACTATTCAGAGACGCCGCTCTACATGCCGGATGTCTACCAGGTCAGTGACCGGCAGCGCGCATCGGCTGCAGCCCCAAGCCGTGCGGATTGTGGCTTGCCCGCAGAAGGTTTTGTCTTTTGCTCGTTCAACAACAGCTTCAAGTACACGCAACAGGTTTTTGATGTGTGGATGCGATTACTACAGGCGGTACCCGGCAGCGTGCTTTGGCTGCTTGCCGATAACCCCTGGGCTGAAGTGCATCTACACCAAGAGGCCGTGCGGCGGGGCGTATCTGCGGAGCGCTTAGTGTTCGCTACACGAGTATCCCCAGAGAACTATCTGGCGCGCTTTCTGGTTGCCGACTTGTTCTTGGACACATTTCCTTTCAATGCGGGCACCACGGCGAATGACTGTCTGTGGATGGGCTGCCCGTTGCTGACCTTGACGGGTCGCTCTTTTGCATCTCGCATGGCGGGTGCCTTGCTCACTGCCGCCAGGTTGCCGGAGTTGATCACGTATGACTTGGCAACCTATGAAACCACTGCGTTAGCGCTTGCCAATGACCCCGCACGTTGTGCGCGGTTGCGCGCGTACCTGCACACGGTGCGCCAGGGCGGGTTGTTGTTCGACACACCAAAGTTTGTGCACACCCTAGAGTCGCGCTTGATTGAATTGGTGGCGTCTTATGGACACGAAACTACACAGCAGGGGTTCGCGTGACCACACCCAGTACCAAAGAGCAGCGTACTTTTGCCAAGCGGATCAAAGAGGCTCGTGTGGGCGATGCTGGGGCTCAGTACGACGTTGCTTTGATGTATGCCAACGGCCTGGGTGTTGAGAAGAGTGTTGAGCAGGCGCTGATTTGGACTGAGTCCGCTGCTAAGAAAGGCCATTCTGCAGCCCAGTACCTGCTAGGCACCGCTTACCAGGGGGGGCTCGGTGCGCGCAAAGATTCGGTTCAGGCGCTTACATGGCTTCTAAGGGCTACCGAATCCGGCAGCGACAAGGCTCCGCTGAAGCTGGCGAAGCTGTTCGCTGCAGACGCGCCAGCGTTAGGGTCCGACTTCATGCTGGCTGCAGCGCAGCGTGGCGTGGCAGAAGCGCAGTTGGCTGTGGCGGATGGTGTCGCACACACCGCAGGCGCTACCGATGGCGATAGCTTGAACTGGACCCGTATGGCGGCGGAGCAAGGCTTAGCTGCCGCGCAGTTCGCATTGGGACAGTTGCTTGAAAATGCGCCAGAGTCGATACGCGATAGGGTAGCCGCTGACCACTGGTACCGCGAGGCGGCCGCCCAAGGACATCCCGGAGCGCAGTTGGCCTTGGTGCGATTGGATGATAACGGGCAGGGCCACCTTCATTCCAACAACTCAGGCGGTCGTAAAACGACCACCCGCGAAAGGCGCGGACTGGGTGATCAATGGGATCTCTACTGTGCTCGCGGCACGGCACAAGATCAATACCACCTGGGCCTGATGTACCAGGGCGGCTATGGTGTTGAAAAAAGTGTCAAGCAAGCACGGACCTGGTTGCAAAAAGCAGCGGACGCTGGGCATCCAGATGCGCAACTGGCCCTGGGCAATTTACTGGTTACGAACGCTCCCGCGGAGGCGCTGCCCTGGTTTCAAAAGGCGGCGGACCAAGGCCTGGTCCGGGCACAGATTCGTATAGCGGAGAGTTATCAGGCGGGCCAAGGGCAGGTGCAGTCGCCCTCCAATGCGCTCCTCTATTACGCCAGGGCGGCCCTAGAAGGCGATGTCGCAGGTCTGCAGGGTCTCGCGGCGCTGATGAAAGCAAGTGCAGGTACTCTGCTGTGGGACTTCAGCTTAGCGGCTGCGCAGGCTGGATCGGCTACGGCCCAGTATGCGATCGGTGAGTACTATGCCACCGGGCAGGGGGGGGTGGAGCAGGATTGGCGTAAAGCGGTAGAGTGGTATCGCAGAGCCGCTGTGCAAGGCCATGGCGGTGCCCTATGTGCTTTGGGCGGCTGCTATGCCGAGGGCTTGGGCGTCAAACGCGACATAGTGCGCGCTGTGGGGCACTGGGAAGAAGCTGCATTGGAAGACCAACCGCGTGCATTGTGGAACCTAGGCGAGATTTTGGCCCAGGGATTACCAGGCCTGCAACCCGATGCGCGGCGAGCCACTTTACTGTGCAAGCGGGCGGCCCAAGCTGGCTTCGCACCTGCCCAGGCCACGCTCGCCGCACTGTTTGCCAAAGCGAAGAAGTATGACAAAGCCGTGCACTGGTGGACATTGGCGGCAGATCAATCCGATCCGGAGGCTTTGTTCAACCTGGCCCACGCTTACCGTACCGGCTGGGCGCAACCTGTTGATGAACATCAGGTGTTTGATCTGCTGCTGCGCGCGGCCAACACCGGTTTAGCAGCGGCCCAAGCCCGTCTGGGCCTGGCCTACGCCACGGGCGAAGCGGCTGCTCTGGATCCGATTGAGGCGGCCAAATGGTTTTTGCTGGGTGCCCAAGGTGGGGATGCTGCTGCCAAGGCCAATTGCCAGAGAGCCCAGCAAACGCTAAGCCCCGCGCAGTGGCGAGAAGCCCAGCGGCGGGCAGCGGTTTGGGTGCCCGCTTAGCGAAAAGCAGAGTTTTCAAAGGCCTTTTCTTGGTTTAGTGGGAGCGCCTTCGTGGGACGATCACCCGGTCTTTATCCGACCTGATCAGAGATATTTCGTAGCATTTCCCACGCATGGACGAGCCTAAGAACCATTCCATTGTTCAATGCCTAACGGCCATCGCGCAGCACCACGGCTTGCAGGTCAACCCCGAGCGGTTGATTGAAGAGTACGCCCTGCCCAATGAAGAGCCACGCCCTGCGTTAGTGATTCGCATGGCAGCAGGCATTGGTCTCAAGGGCAAGCAAGCCAAGCTCACGTGGAAGGGCCTGTTTGCGCAAGAAGGTGTGTTTCCGTTCATTGGCTTGCTAAAGGATGGCAAAGCCGTCATTGTGGTGGGGGTACGGGCCGGAGGCGACGGAGCTGAGGGCGAGGTGGCCATTCTCAATCCACTGATTCCCAAGGCTGCCATCCACTTTCTGGGCCGGGAGATGTTCTGTGAAAACTGGGCAGGTCAGGTCATATTTCTAAAGCGTAGCCATGCGCTCACCGATCCCAAACAACCCTTTAGCTTCCGTTGGTTCATCCCGGAAATCCTGAAGCAAAAGGCAGCATTCCGAGATATCGCGATTGCTGCTGTAGCCCTCAGCGTTTTAGGCATGGCTTCGCCTATCTTCTTCCAGCTAGTGATCGACAAAGTGCTAGTGCACCAAAGCTCATCCACGCTGTGGGTGCTCGCGGTGGGTATCTGTATAGCGTTGGTATTTGAGTCAGTTTTCTCGTATGTGCGTCAATTGCTGATGCTGGCCGCGACCAACAAGATTGACATGCAGATCACCCGGCGTGCGTTCAGCCATTTGTTGTCATTGCCGATTGATTACTTCGACACCACGTCTGCAGGAGTGGTTGCGCGGGTGATGCAGCAGCTGGAAGGCATACGTGGATTCCTGACAGGGCGCCTGTTCTTTACCGTGTTGGACACACTGACGCTCCTGGTCTACATCCCCTTGTTGTTTTCCTATTCAGCTACGCTGGCATCGATGGTCATAGGCTTTGCGGGTTTGATTGCTGTGATCATCATGGCCTTGCTGCCAACCTTCAAACGCCAGCTTGATGTTCTCAATACGGCAGAGGGTGAACGGCAAGCCCTGTTAATAGAAACCATACACGGCATGCGCACTGTCAAAGCACTGGCTATTGAGCCCGCACAACGGCGCACCTGGGACCAACTGTCTGCGAGATCCATTACCTCCCATTTCCAGGTCGGACGTACCGCGATGACTGGTAATGCGGCCACTGAATTTCTTGGCAAGCTGCTTCCAGTGCTGGTCATTGTGATCGGCGCTCAAGGTGTTTTTGACCAGACCATGACCGTGGGGGCATTGATCGCATTTCAGATGTTTTCCGGCCGCGTGATGGGCCCCTTGATTCAGGTGGTGGGGCTCATCAACGAATACCAGCAGGCGGCAGTATCCGTGCGCATTCTGGGCGAAGTCATGAACCGCCCCTCTGAGGGTCGGGGCGGAGTGGGCGGCTTGCGTCCCACGCTGTCAGGCGACATCAGTTTTGAAGATGTGACCTTTCGCTACCCCGGGTCAAATGTGCCAGCGCTGGACCGCATGAAGTTCAACGTGAAGGCAGGCACCATTGTTGGTATTGTGGGCCGCAGCGGCTCGGGAAAATCCACACTCACCAAAATCATCCAGGGTTTGTATTCGATCCAGGAAGGCATCGTCCGCTTCGACGGCGTGGACGCGCGTGAAATGGAGTTGGCTCACCTACGACGTCAAATTGGCATCGTCTTGCAAGAGAACTTCCTATTCCGTGGCTCAGTGAGAGACAACATTGCAATTGCCAAGCCAGGCGCCTCGTTCGAAGAGGTGGTGGCTGCCGCGCAGATTGCCGGCGCGGATGAGTTTATTGAGCGCATGCCACAAGGCTATGACACGCTTCTTGAAGAAAATGGATCTAATCTGAGTGGTGGTCAGAAACAGCGTTTGTCGATTGCCCGCTCGTTATTACTCAAGCCTCGCGTACTCATATTGGATGAGGCGGCTAGCGCACTCGACCCTGAAAGCGAAGCTATCTTTATTCGCAACCTTGGCAAGATGGCCGTGGGTCGTACGGTCATCATGATTTCTCACCGCCTGTCCACCCTGGTCAATGCAGACGCCATTTTGGTCATGCAACAGGGCCGTTTAGCCGACAGCGGTCGACACGAAGAGCTGCTGGCCAGCAGCCCCACCTACCAACAGCTATGGCATCAACAGACAAGCCATCTGTAGCCGCACCAGCCAAGGGTCAGGGCGGGTCGAACCAGACCGCCATTGACTTCCTGCCCGACGCTGACGAGATCGAGCGCCGTCCTCTGCCGTGGATGGCCAGAGTCACTCTGCATCTGATGGTGACGGCGCTGGTTTGCTTCTTTGTGTGGGCCAGCATTTCCGAAGTCGACTTAATCGTTACCGCTCGGGGACGCTTGGTCACCCCGTTGCCAAACATCGTGGTGCAGCCGCTTGAAACGTCCATAGTGCAGACCATCGAGGTGCGCGCTGGCCAAATTGTCCGCAAAGGCGATCGGCTTGCCACGCTGGACCCCACTTTTGCGCAAGCTGATGAATCGCAGTTACGTAACCGTCTGGATAGTCTGAATACCCAATGGGCCAGCCTAGATGCAGAATTGTCGGGTGAGCGCCTGGAACGCTCCAAATTAGAGTCGCCTGACAGCAAAATCCAATCACGACTATCCAATGAACGCCAAGCTACGTACGCATCGCAATTGCGTAGGCAGTTGGAGTCGATTGCGCGTTTACGCTCTTCCCTAGAGACCGCACGCAAAGATGAAATGGGGCAAGACGCCCGCGTCAAAGGACTGCGTGAGCTGGCGGCCATGACGGATGATCTGGTCTCTAAGAAGCTGGCTGTGAAAAGTCGATTGCTGGATGTGCAGGATAGGTTGCTCGAAGCGGAGCGTGGCATGGAAATGGCTCGCAATCGTCAGATTGAAATTCGCAAAGAGCTGTCCGCGCTGGAGGCTGAAAAGACTGCATTTGAGACCGGGTGGCGGCAGAAGATGCTGGAGGAGTTGCTAGCCGTGTCTCGCGAGCGGGATGCTGTTAGTGACCAACTGCAAAAAGCCTCCAAGCGCCAAAGTATGGTGGTGCTGGTGGCTCCTGCAGACGCGGTAGTCCTGGATGTGGCCAAGCTTTCCCAAGGCTCTATCGTGCGAGAGGCAGAGGCTTTTTTTACCTTGGTCCCTTTGGGCTCTGTGCTGGAGGCGGATGTACAGATAGATTCGCAGGATATTGGCTACGTCAAGCCCAATACCAAAGTGGATATAAAGGTGGATGCCTACCCCTTCCAGAAGCACGGCACACTGCACGGCAGCTTGCGCACCGTCAGCCAAGACGCATTTCGCCGGGATACCAACTCCAACTCAGGTTTGGATGCGTATTACCGGGGAAGTATCAAGCTGGAGAGCACCAAGCTGGATGCGCTACCCGTCAATTCCAATCTTCTGCCGGGAATGACCGTGACCGCCGAGATTCTGGTGGGTAAGCGTTCGGTCATTTCTTATTTGTTGTGGCCTCTGACCAAAGCCACCAAAGAGTCCATTCGGGAGCCGTGATGGTGCTGCGCAGCCGTTTGCTGTTGGTAGGTGCCCTGGCCCTGGGTGTGGTGGGCTGCGCAGGCTCGGCGCCATCCAAGCCAGCACCTGCATTGACTATGCCTGACGCGTATCAGGCCGCGCTTCCTGTCACTGCATCTGCGGCGGCGGATGCTGTCAAATCGGAAGTATGGTGGCAGGCCTATGGCAGCAGCGAACTCAATCGCCTTATCAGCCAGGCGCTAACCACCAATCCAGACTTAAAAATTGCCGCATCCCAGGTCCAGCAGGCCCGCTTGCGCGCCAACCAGGTGGGCGCGGGCCGCTTGCCTACGCTAACCGCACCGGTGCGTGCAGCAGTGGGCTCCGGTACGGGTAGCGAGGCCCTGCAAAACTCACAAGCCAGCTTGCAAGGAACCTACCGCGTCGACATTTGGGGGGAACAGAGCGCACAGTCCGAGTCGGCCGAACGCTTGGTCTGGCGCGCTATATACGAGCGGGAAAACCTGCAACGCAATCTTTCGTCGGCACTGGTGTCCACTTACATCGCCTATTTGGTCGCCGGTGACAGTGTCTCGATTGCCCGCGAAAGCGAAACGATTGCCAAAGACATTTTGCAAACCGTAGAGCGGCGTATGGCAGCGGGCGATGCAACCCTGGAAGAGTTGGAACAGCAACGCACGGCCCTGCACTTGCAGCAAGCCACCCTTCCCGGTTTGGAAAATCAGCGCGAGGACCTGCGCAATGCCTTGTCACGCCTGGTGGGCGTGCTGCCGCGGGACATTGTGTTGCTGAGCAGTTCGGTGGACCAGTTGACGACGCCCACGGTCGATGTGGGTCTGCCCTCGCGTTTGTTGCTGAACCGGCCAGACATCCGCGTGGTGGAGGCGCGCATGCAGGCCGCCAACGCCAATATTGCGGTGGCGCGAGCGCGCCTATTGCCGCCGGTTGATCTGGCTTTGCAGAGTGGATATAACGGCTTGGGTCTGGGGCAACTGTTGCAGCCGCAAAATTTGTTCTGGAATGGCGTAGCGTCTCTGGCGGTGACGATTTTTGATGGCGGACGCCGAGATGCGGATAAAGCCCTGGCGCAAGCGGCCTACGAAGAGATGGTCATCACCTACGGCCAAACCGTGTATCAGGCGATTCGGGATGTAGAGAGTGCGCTGACCGGTCTGCGCTCTGCCAACTTGCGGCTGGATGCGCAAAAGCGGGCTACCCGCTCTGCTCTATCATTGTTGGGTGTCAATGTAGAGGCGTATTCCCTGGGTGCCACGGACCTGATGACCTTGCTGGAAGCCCGCCGGGCCTACCAGCGCAGCATGGATGAATCCAAACGCGCCAAGGCCGATGCATTGAACTCGTACGCGAAATTGTCCCAAGCCCTTGGAATGGAGAATGGCAGTGAAACTGTGGAGCGATATTCCAGCCGATAGGCCACGACGGTCAGGCCACGCATAGCCATGACATGTGATCTCTATCAGATTGGCTACGACGCAGCCTCTTTAGCCAAGGTGGATGCCGCGGGCTTTCAGTTGCTGGACAACATGGCTAATCCGCGGCCAGACTGGTTTGAATACTGGCCTATCCGGAAATTCTTGAACGACACTGTTCTGGACGACAACACCTGGTACGGTTTCTTTTCTCCCAGATTTCAGGAAAAGACCGGCTTGAACGCGGTGGGCGTGCAGCAGGTTGTTATGCACTTGGAGACTAGCCGACTGGGCCTCGACATCGTGCTTTTCTCCCCCCAGCCTGATATGGGAGCCTTCTTTTTGAACGTCTTTGAGCAGGGCGAAATGTTCCATCCCGGTCACATGGCAGTTGCCAAAAAGGTGCTGGCGGCGTTGGGGTTTGATGTACCCATCGACACCATGGTGATGGACTCCCGGCAAATTGTGTTTTCCAACTACTTTGTAGCGAAGCCGCGGTTTTGGAGAAGTTGGTTCGAGATCACGGAAGCCATTTTTCAGATGGCGGAGGATACGAACCATCCGATGCATGGGCCTTTGACCACGGGCACTAGCTACCGGGAAGGCTCCCACCAAAAGGTGTTTTTGGTGGAGCGCATTGCGTCTTTGCTGCTCACTCTGCAGCCCGAGTGGCGGGCCGCTTCAGCCGATACCTTCAGCTTTGCTTGGTCGTCGTTTCAGTCCTTCAATGCCAAGCGCGAATGGGCCTACCAAAGTGATGCTCTGAAAATGGCGTTTCGGGAGAGTGGGCATTCGCAGTACATGCAGGCCTACCAGAGCATTCGCAAAAATATTGGACAACCTTAGGAAGTTATGCAAGCACAACCTTTCGTGACCTTCGTTGTACCCACTTACCGAAGACCAGAAAAGCTTGAACGTGCACTCGCTTCAATTTCTGTTGCCATCTCTTTGTCGGGTGACCAAACACACGAAACCATTGTCGTCGACGATTGTCCGGATGGTAGTGCTTTCGCGGTAGCGCGCCGATTCAATGCTCAGTATGTGCACAAAGCTGGGCGGGATCGGGGGCTGTCTGCTAGTCGCAATATTGGCATGCTAATGGCACGCGGCCAGTTTTTATGTTTTCTAGACGATGACGATTTCTTTTTGCCCCAAGGTGTAGGGCGGCTTTTGAATGCGGCGCAAGATGGTGGGGCTGCTATCGTATTTGGCGATTACCAAGCTTTTAATACTGAGGCTAGGGCGGAAATCTCGCTTGCAAGCATTAACTTGGACTCACTCTTGGTCTGCAATCAAATTCCAGTTGGTGCATATGTGTTGAGTAAAGCTAGGGTGTTTAGTAACTTCGATACCCGTATGCGCAGTCATGAGGATTGGGATTTTCTGCTGTCGCATGTTCTTCAAGGTTGCTTGCAGCACGTTCCAGGAGCTGTAGTGGTAATTGATAAGACAGAAAATCATACGACATCCAATCAAGCGAGGCGCAGGAAGCTCTTTTGGTTGGATTTTCTATCCGTTTACGCGCGCTTCCCGGCAAGTCACCTTAGCCAACACCGCGCCCAGATGCTGGCCTCTTTGGGTATTGAGATTCCGGAAAGCCTAATGCAATTTGACGATGAAATTTGACGCAACATTTAGCCAGAGATCGCGTCCTAGACCCATCTCGGGAAGTTATTACAACTCAATTGGACTGCTCTCGGACTACTAGACAAATCCCAACGGGGGCAGGTTTCGGTCGGCGGCAACACTCAGTTACGTGCGGCGCGACCAAGCAGAGACTTCGGTGCAGTTTGAGCTGATATCAGAACGTTGGGAATGTCCCGCCTGCGCGAAACGCTTGCACAGCCACATAAGCAATCGAAATCATCCCCTGCTTCGAACTGACACGACAGTTGTCGCCAAGCGGTCAGGATTGTTGACGTTGAACAGGAGGGGCAACCTCCGGCGCAGGGTAATTGCGCTCCGTTACCTGCTTCACTGCTTCTTCCTTGAATTCCGGTGAAAGTGTCTGTGTACTCTCTGACTGCCTCCGATGCTCAAAGGATAGGTCAGGTTTGTCCACCGTACCGGGAGCTGTCTAGACAACTCATTCCACGAAATATTCGACTCCATCAAAGATGTACATGCGTGTGTTGAACTGATACGGGTTTGCAAAGCAATGGATTGTTCTCAACTTGCTTCCCGCCTGGCTCCTGGTAGCAACTGCTAATGACTGCGCGCCGGAGTGAACAGTGATCAGGACAGCTACGCTGTAAAGCACGTCGTGATAGTCCTTGAGACTGCCTACATCAATCACAGGGATATTTGAAAAATACACAGCATGCGGCGTGCTGTAATTCGTGAATCTTACTTGGAGCACGTCTTCCATACGATAGTGGTAAGCGGTTAAGACATGCTGAACATAGCGTGTAAGTTTTTCTGGGCCACCCGTGACTGAAATTGAGCCAAGATCGATCAATATTTTGCCGGTGAGATGCCCTAAATAATTTGGTATTCGAAAAATTTCAGGATAGGAGTTGCGAGCCTGTAACTTGTGTGCCTTTTCAATGCGACTGATGTAGGGTTCGGCCAAACTGACTGCTGGTAGGCCCGCTTCGTAGGTTACGCTCCCACCGTTAGCAGCAGAATTTACGGTGCCGAGTACAAAAGGGTTGTCGCTCCAAACAAGATTTCGTATCTCATCGTTGCGCGTCGCATTATCTGTATTCAGATAAGTTCTGACGCCGTTGCGTGCATAGAGCTCAGGTAACGTTGACAGGGCTAGGTTGTCGCCCAATCCGCCCCAAGGCTGACTCAGTACAACATGGGGTTCAATTACAGAAAAAAAGCGTCTATTTCGGTAAATGACATCTTCAAAATAGCTACTCCTGTCAATGGCGCTGATTCGCTCGAATCCTAGGTTCTGCAAGTAAGAGTCAACCTCATCGAATAAGGGTTGACCTGCGTAAATCTCCCGATGCGTAAGTTCTACATGGATGTAACGGGTTCTCTCAATGCGCTGAGTAAACCCGCTGAACGCTTTTAGTTCGGCACCTTGTAGATCCATCCAAATAATGTCAATCGCATCGATGTTTTGTTTTTGGCAAATCGAATCAAGCGTGTCGCAGTGAACGGAAATGGGTATTTGGACATAAGCTTCAAAAGGGTAATCACTTCTTGCTACCAAAAGCGAAGAAGCTCCAGGGTTCCCGTCAGCGTGCGGCGTACAAGTTGCATCACGATCAATTTTGTGAAACGTAACCTTGCCAGCGCAGTCACTTACTGCAGTTTCAATGGCATGCACTCGCGGACTAGCCGCGATATTTGCTCGTAATTGCGGCAAGGTATCTGGATTGCATTCGATCGCAAATACATTTGCATTTGTGAATGCAGCCGCCAGCTCAAGTGCTTGAAGCCCGTCGCGCGAGCCAATGTCGAACGCAACTTTCACAGAATCGTAGTTAAATTTATCAATTTTGAGTGCAGTGAGAAGGGATTCGATCATGGTGTTTCCTTTGGCGCGCTTGCCCTGTTACATTCACCGCCGCTAGCGGACGCTAAATTTTCAATCGAGCGAGGCTTTTAGTAAAGCGCATTGGATCAACTGCACTGCTAACTGCATCGTCAACGCCAAACCAGTGCGGCGGAAAAAAGTTGGCAGCGGGTACGTGAATCGTCGACCATGGCAAGGGGTAAACAACGGTTAGCTTGCCTGCCAGTAGAGCGCCCCACCATGAATACGTTGAGTTTGAAATAACATGCATATCACAGCGTGACATGAGGTACATGTCGAGTAGGTCGTCACCAGCGGCAATAATATTGGGGTGTAGGCCACGCTGCCGTAAAAAATGTCCTGTGTAGTTCGGCTCATCGGAAAATATCATGATCTCAGACTGAGGCGCTTGTTCCAGTAAACGGTGTAGCGTGTCGACATAGTAGTTCTCGCGGCAAATGCCATGGTGCTTGTAGTCGTGACGTCTCACATGTACAGCAATCGTAGCCGGAGCCCGTGCGATCCGGTTCCGACAATCTTCAAACTTTGCAGAGTCAGCCTTCTCGGCCCACGTACACATTGCCGCCTTAATGTTTGAAGTAACGATTTCGCTTACATAAGTGAGATCTTGCCAATAGCCATCCAGTAGGCATTGTCTAATTTGCTGTGAGACCAGCATGCTTTGTAGATTTACAGGAATCAATAGGTCCGTCAGCGCCGATTCGCGAAGTAGGCGGCAATCAAGTCCAATAACGTCCTGCATTGTGACGAGGGGTATATTGGGAAAAAGGCACGTAGCAATGTTCTTACGCCCGTACGGGTCTGTAGCAAATGCGTCTGATATGTAGCTGACAGGGCTACTGCAGCCGTGCTGCACGTAATTGCCAAAGGCCAGCTGAAAGAGCTGATTGCCAATTCCACCTTGTAGTTTGATCACTAGGTGTGCCGGGCCACTAGTCGATTCGATCGCCATGTGCAAGCCTGAGGGTTCAGCGATTATTGCCGCGCCAAGCCTGACTAGAATAATCCACTTGCTTTTGCTCTATGTCGGAAAAAGACGGCCGCTGGTGTCCAGCCGCAGGAGAGCAGATATACCACCTGTCGTTACGCTGCAAGTTTTTCCATGCTTGGTCGATGGCAAAGCGGCTTGTCCAGTGTTCCCGGGGTTGGTACGCTCTGAATCTTTCCAGCATGACAACGCTTTGGGAGAAGCTGTGTAAGACAGCAGGTACGTACCTGCGCGGAAGCAGATAACCCGATGCAGATTGTGACTCTAACAGCCTGGCAACCCCTGTTGGTGCCTCTGGGTACGCGATCGTGCATGTGCCAGCAAGCAATAGCGCATCCCAATCCAGTCCGTCGGCAAGCAACCTGTTAAACGTCTTTGTAAACGTGTCCCAGCCATAAAGAAAGTCAAAATCATCTTCCATTACCAGGCAGTAGGGTTCAGAGCGATGTGTGAGGAAGTGAGCCAACACTGCCATGTGTGACTTTGCGCAGCCGAGGGCACCAAATTCGGTGTCTTCACAGGCGCTCCAGCGTTCTACAGTTTCAGCGGCCAGGCCGACTGACGCATAGTTGATAAGGCTCTCCTGCCACCGGTCCGGGCGTTTGTCCAAGTTGATGCAATAGGTGGCAAGTGTCGACATAAGTAGTACCTAAAAAGGTGGACCGGAACTGACGTGGAAGCATCCTTTACCTTGAGCAACGAGTTCAAACAACCTTTGCACAGTTCAAGTCCGATGATGGCTATATTGGTATCGTTCGAATTGGCCAGCGAGCCGCCGTTTGTTCTAAAGAAACCCTGTGGCTTTAGATCGGAGCCAGATACTTGGGGGGTAAAGAAGTGCATGAATGAATTAGCGAAATAACCCTTCTTCGGATAACCTTTGGAGCTGCAGCAGATGACGAAATCAACCACGTCAGAAGCAGAGCAGATATTCATGATGCGTCACAGGATGGCCTTGACGAGGATCAGGAAATGGGTTTAGTTTTGGTGTCCGTCCCCTCAAAAATCCGAGCTGCTGAGCCACCGATAAGAATCATTGTCTTCACCGCGAGTTCGTTTTAGATTAAGTAATTGCTACAAATTCAATAGCGATTAACATATATTCCAAGCGGGCCTTGGATCGTTTCGTCTAGTTTAAAGTTACGCCTTTATACCTGCATATTCATAATGTCAGTGTAAGCTTGAACCATGCGATTGCGGACATGCAAGGTAGCTTGAAAACCGATTTGCGCCTTCTGAATGGCGACCATGGTTTCTTCCAAGCTGACTTTCGGATTCTCCATTTGTACTTCGCGTTGGAGCAGCGCGGATTCGTTCTGTGTCGCACTTACTGATTGCAGTGCACTTTTGAGTGCACCAGAGAATCCACCGCCCACGCCTTCTGCAGCAGTAGGGCGGGTACTCCCGACAGGTCGGGAGACCTGGGGCATTGAAACGGGTGTGAGCTTGAAGTCCATGATGGATTTCCCTAATGAACTGGTGTGCCGCCATCCTATGCCTCGCCCGCACTGCGTATTATTTTGAAATAGACGGCAATTCCAGCGCTTTTCATCCTAATGTTTTCGGGTAGGGGTCGAATAATCCACTTCATTCGTTAGGGACGGCTCGTCCCGTAGACCGGAAACCACAATGGCAGATGTAGCGACTATCCCACTAAACCCAACTATTGGTCAGCGCCTTGCAGGCCTGGACCAGGGCCAGCGCTTGCGCCTAGTCTTAGGGATTGTGCTGTTTGTTGCGATTGGTGTCGTGGGCTTAGTCATGGGCCGTCAGGCGGAATGGCGGGTGCTGTATGCCAATCTAGCCGACAAAGATGGCGGTGCGGTTATTGCACAACTAAGTACTCTGAATATTCCCTACAAATACACTGAGGGGGGGGGCGCCATACTAGTGCCTGCGGACCGCGTGCACGACTTGCGCCTCAAGCTTGCTTCGATGGGGCTGCCCAAAGGTGCCGTGAATGGCTTTGAGGTGATGGAAGCCAATCGTTTCGGAATGACGCAGTTCCAGGAGCGACTGACGTTTCAACGGGGATTGGAAGGCGAGCTGACACGATCCATTCAGGCGCTGTCCTCGGTTCAAAATGCCAGGGTCCATTTGGCCCTGCCTAATCAGAATGGTTTCTTTCGTGAGCAGCAAAAGCCTTCCGCTTCGGTATTGTTGACTCTGCACCCAGGGCGCAGTCTAGACCGCAGTCAGTTGGCGGGTATTGTGCATTTAGTCTCATCCAGCGTTCCGGAGATGAAAGCTACCGCCGTCAGCGTGCTTGATGACACTGGAAAACTTCTCTCTACGCCACCAGATGGAACCGGTGGATTGGGCAGCAGCGATTCGGAACAGCTGCAGTATGTACAACAACTGGAGCAGACTTACAGCCGCCGCATTCTGGACATGTTGGAACCCATGGTGGGCAAACAAAATGTCAAGGCGCAAGTGACTGCAGAACTGGATTTTTCGCAGACCGAATCGACTACAGAATCGCACAAACCCAACCAGACGCCCGATTCGAGCGCTGTGCGTAGCCAGCAAACTGTGGAAAGTACCAACGGCGCTGCAGGTGCGCCAGCTGCGGGTGTGCCTGGCGCTACCACCAATCAGCCCCCGGCGCAGCCTTCCGCCCCGATAAACGGCGCCGCACAGCCGCTTACCGCGAGCGGTCAGGCTGGCGGGGTCGGCTCTGGCACCAGTGCGTCTAAGCGCGAGTCTACGATCAACTATGAAGTGGATAAAACAATCAGAGTTACCAAGGGAGCCACGGGTGTAGTGAAACGCATTAACGCGGCTGTGGTGGTAAATAACCTCATAACGATGGATGACAAGGGTAAAACGGTTAGTACTCCGCTGACGGAGGCCCAGCTGGAGAAAATGACTTCGTTGGTGCGTGAAACTGTGGGTTTTAGCAAGGAGCGCGGTGACTCCGTGAATGTAGTGAATGCGCCGTTTGCGGTGGATAAGACAGAGTCCGTGAATACACCTCTTTGGCGGCAGCCGGAAGTGCTAGAAATAGTCCGTAGTTTCGCTTGGCCGCTTGGGACTGTGCTTCTGGCTGCGTTAGTGCTGCTAGGGTTGGTTCGTCCTGCGTTAAAGGGGCTGGCGCTACCAATGACCCAAATTACGAGTTCTGAAGAGCTGGACCGTGGTTCTCAGCTAGATGCCCTGGAATCTGAACGCCCCGAGCGGCCGCAGTTGTCGGCGCCTGGCAAGGGTTTGGATCCTGCCCAGCCTAGCGGTAGCGAATTGATGCTTGAGGACGCCCGCAAACTGACCCGTGACAATCCGGCGGCAGTGGCGAACATCATCAAAGCGTGGATGAACGGTGAAGCTGCGGCTTAAGGCTCGGAGCAAAATAGCACTATGGCAAATGACGACGGACTTCAAGACGCGGCAATCCTAATGATGTCTCTGGGCGAAGCTGAGGCATCAGAGGTGTTCAAGCATTTGTCACCCAAAGAGGTTCAAAAGCTGGGTGAGGCAATTGCCAAGACAACGCAAATCTCCAGAGAACGTGTAGACGATGTTGTCAACAAGTTTACGGGGGTGGCTGCTTCGCAAAGCCTGCTGGTGTCAAATTCCGGAGACTACGTCCGCTCCGTTCTTAAGCTGGCATTAGGGGACGATAAAGCCGCGCTTCTTATTGATCGTATTTTGCAGGGTGGTGATGTTTCTGGCATTGAAAGCCTGAAGTGGATGGACCCGTTGTCAGTGGCGGAGTTGCTGCGCAATGAGCACCCGCAGATCGTGGCTGCTATTTTGGTGCACTTGGAATATGACCAGGCGGCGGACGTGCTGAAGCATTTGACCGAGCGCCAGCGTGGTGAGGTCATGTTGCGGATTGCCACCATGGAGGGTATTCAGCCGACAGCGCTCAAAGACTTAAACGAGGTGTTGTTTAAAGTCTTGGCAGGCGGTGACAAAATTCGTAAAGCGTCTTTGGGCGGGGTTAAAGCAGCAGCAGAAATGATTAATTTGATGGGCACGGCTATTGAAGGTACGGTTATCGAGTCAATCCGTAATCACGACGCGGATTTGGCTCAGAAAATTATGGACAAAATGTTCGTGTTTGATGATGTCCTCAAACTCGACGACAAAGCGATACAAATGGTGCTGAAAGAGGTGTCTTCGGATGTCCTCATCGTTGCGCTGAAGGGGGCTCAGCCTGAGCTGAAAGAAAAGATACTTGCCAACATGTCGACGCGGGCGGCCGCCACTATGCGGGAGGATTTGGAGTCCCGTGGGCCTATGCGATTGTCTGAAGTGGAAGCGCAGCAAAAGGAGGTTCTGAAGACGGTTAGGCGCTTGGCAGATGAGGGTCAAATTGTGATCGGCAGCGGAGGTGGCGATGACGCCATGGTGTGATGACTCGATCCAGCAATAAATTCATTGCAGATGAAGACATCATTGCGGTCACCGATTGGAGTTTCGGCGCTGTAGATCAAGCTTCCATCCGTTTTGCAGCGAAGGTCAAGGCCCAAGCAGGTGCAGAAACCGAGCTTAGAGAAGCAGCAGAAAAGGCTGAAGTCGAGGCTATTCGTCAGTCCGGATTCACCAAAGGTTTTGAGGATGGCTTCGCGCAAGGACATGCACAGGCGACCATAGAGGCTCAACGTCAAATGGCGGATTACATCCGCCACGAGGGCCAGCATGCGGCCGATCACTTCATGCAGCTTTTTACCTCGGCACAGCAGCAAATTTCAGAATCGGAACAAACTATCGCTAAGGGTGTTCTCGAGTTAGCATGCGAGGTGGCTCGCCAAGTGATTCGACGGGAACTCTCGGTGAACCCTAACGCTGTACTACCGGTCATTCGGGATAGTTTGGCAGTGCTATTGTCGGATGGGAAAGCTGCGGTTATTCGGATGAGTCCACTGGATGTGGACATCTTGGCAGATGACATACATGGTGAATTCTCGAATCTGGCGATCACTTTAGTCGCTGATGCGGCATTGACCCGAGGTGGTTGTTTGGTTGAAGCAGCGGGCACTGTTATCGATGGGACGGTGGAGCGGCGTTGGCAGAGGTCAGTCGCCAGTTTGGGGCTGGAGAGCAATTGGGAGTCTGAACGTGATGCCAGCTGAAAGCAGTGTTCGTTGGGATCGGTTCCTGTGCAACGCTCGCTTGCTCGTCGGCCAAAACAATGCTTTGGAGTCGCGAGGTACTTTGACGCGTTTGGCTGGGTTGGTGCTTGAAGCTAATGGTATCCGTGCTCCCGTGGGATCGCAGTGCGTTGTTTCGATGAAAAATCGGGAGCCTGTACTTGCGGAAGTTGTGGGATTCTCAGGTGATCGGGCATTTTTGATGCCGGCGGGTGATGTGTACGGCCTTGCAAGCGGCGCGGGCGTCGCGCCAGCACCCGCCTACATTCCCATACCGCGCATCGGCGAAGATTTGCAGGACCAGCAAACCTCTCAGGCTGGGATGCTGAGGCTGCCTTTAGGTGACGGTTTGCTGGGGCGCGTCGTGGATTCTCAAGGTAATCCCATGGATAGACTGGGGCCAGTGAGCCACGTCAGTGTCCGTCCCCTGGACAGAACTCCCATTAATGCCATGGACCGCGCCCCAGTGCGGGTATCTTTGGATACCGGTGTTCGTGCTATCAATGCATTGTTAACGGTCGGCCGTGGTCAGCGAATCGGTTTGTTTGCCGGATCGGGCGTGGGAAAAAGTGTTCTGCTGGGCATGATGGCGCGTTATACGCAAGCGGATGTTATTGTGGTTGGGCTGATTGGTGAGCGAGGCCGCGAAGTCAAGGAGTTCATTGAAGATATTTTGGGGCCTGA
The DNA here is from genome assembly GCA_025363275.1 of Burkholderiales bacterium. Taxonomy (GTDB): domain Bacteria; phylum Pseudomonadota; class Gammaproteobacteria; order Burkholderiales; family Burkholderiaceae_C; genus Allorhodoferax. The sequence continues at coordinate 20,700 of JANYEE010000155.1, forward strand.
GGGAAGGGCGAGATCCGTAGTAGTTGCTGCCCCAGCTGATTCCCCACCATTACTTCGTATGCAGGGGGCCTCCTACGCGACCGCCATCGCCGAATATTTTCGCGATGCGGGAAAGCATGTTTTGCTTTTGATGGACTCGTTGACGCGCTATGCCATGGCGCAGCGGGAAATTGCCCTGGCTATCGGCGAGCCTCCAGCAACAAAAGGCTACCCGCCATCGTGTTTCGCCAAACTTCCGCAGCTGGTGGAGCGTAGTGGAAATGGCCTGCAAGGAGTGGGTTCAATTACTGCGTTTTACACTGTGCTGACGGAGGGGGATGATCAGCAAGATCCTATCGCGGATGCCGCCCGTGCGATATTGGATGGTCATATTGTGTTGTCTCGCAGTCTGGCTGAATCAGGCCATTACCCTGCTATCGACGTAGAACAGTCTGCATCGCGAGTCATGCACAACGTAGTTCCGAAATTGCATTTCGAGTTGGCCCGACGCTTCCGGACGGTGCACTCCAAGTACGAGCGTGCTCGGGATTTGATTCAGTTGGGGGCTTATGTGCACGGCTCAGACATAGCGCTGGATGAGGCTATTGCGTTGCGAGAAGGTATGAACCAATTCTTGCAACAAGACTTGGCTGAGTCAGCTCCCATGGTATCCGTCATTACCGAATTAGCCCAAGTGTCCAACACTGCCCGGGTGGGTCTATGAGTAGTACGCTGGGTAGAGCGGTCAATGACTAACCTAAGCGGTATCCAGTTAGCCATTGAGCTTGCTGTTGAGCAGCGCGATATTGCCCAAAGGCGACTGGCAATGTTGGAAAGGCATAGCGCGGCAGCAATGGGGCAGATGGAGCAGCTTCGAAGCTATGCCGCCGACAAAGATGCTGGATGGATCGAGGCAGAGCCAGGCGTTTTTTCGGGTGAGCTGATTCGGCATCACTACCAGTTTATGGGGCGTCTTCAACAAGCAATGGAGATGCAAACCGAAGTACTTGGCCAGGCAAGTGATCAGGTAGGCGAAGCCCTAGCAGCATTGGCGAATGCCGAAACCCGTTTAGAGGGGTTGAATCGGATTTTGAAGTTGAAAGTGAGCACGAAAAATTTACTGCTCAAGCGAAGTGAGCAAAAGCAGACCGATGATTTTGCTTCGCAGCAGTACGCGCGCAAGCGGGCAGAAATGGAACAAGGAGAATCAAGATGAGTGTTGATAAGATCCCCAATATGGGTGTCCACAGCGCTAGCAATGCCAAGATCGGGGGAGGTATCAAAGGCGGGCGTGGCGCACAGAGCTCAGGTGACGCGAATGACCAAGAGGTCGCATTTGGAGCGCTCTTGTCGAGCCTCGGGGTAGGAGAGGCCGAGTCGACTGCGGCGACTACTACATTGCCCGAAGCATCCGTTGACCAGCCGAGGGGCGATGTCAGCTCCGACGGGACTGCGTTCATGCCTTGTACTCTAATGATTCAAGTTGCTCCACTTCTGGAAACACCGACGAATGTTGATGATATTGCGAAAGGCGGCGTTCAAAATCCCTTGCTGGCAACGGTAGACACGTCAGTTGCTGATGGTGTTGGATTGATAGCAGCGGACGCATTTTCCTCTGTTGTGTTACCTGGGACTAAGCAGGGCGTCCGTTCTCCTACGCAATCAGACTTGAGCCAAATGCCTGAGGCAATTGGGCCGGGTAATGTCGGCATCAGAGCAGCACGATTGACAAATGAACGAGGCCGCACTGAAGGCACGTCTGCGGTCACCACGGTACCGATACAGTCTACCGATGCAGTAGATATTAGTAGATTGGATATGCGTGTGGTGAGCGAAAAGGCCGAATTCTTTGGGCGGGCAATCGGTCCAACTGCTGCATACGTGTTGCAATTGGATGTGGGTCAGCAAACTGAGTTTCGGCGCGAAAAGGCAATTTTTAAAGTGAATTCAGCCACTGCGGGAGCAGATTTAAGCGCCGCGAACGGACTGGACACCAAACCCGCGAACTTGAGCTTAGTAGGTGTGCCACCGGACGTTAGTTCCGGGATGACGCAAAGTGATCAAAATCCTAGGACTTACTGGATGTCCAGTGACATGAAGAACGCTGAAATGAAGTTGGATGGATTCGGGGAGACCCCGGTTGAAGTGAGTATCAGCGTGCACGGAAATCTAACCCATGTCGCCTTTCGCACTGATGAAGTACAGACCCGTTTGGCCCTTGAGGATACGGAGAACACGCTTAAAGACATGCTGAGTAAAGAAGGGCTGAATTTGGCGGGCTTGTCGGTAGGTGCATCAGGCACTGGAGGTCAGGGAGCCCAAGACCGTCGTTCGCGGCAAGAAAGCAGACCCGCGCTCCTTGGAAATTTGGTTAGTACGTTTCCGTCTGAGACCTCTGGCCATGTACTTACGAGCCGAGTTGGGCAATTGGATGTCTTTGTTTGAGCACGTCACGCAGAATCGACAGATTGGGGTTCGTCGTGCTTTTATTGGCTTATCTCGCCAAGGTTAACTTGCATAATCTACCTTTGACGAAACCATACTAGGAGCCAACTTGTCAGCTAAACCTGAAGCCGCAGAGAGCTCGCCTGCACCCGCCAAGAGCAAGAAGGTTTTGATAATAGTGGCCGCGCTCGTGTTGGTGCTTGTCATGGTGGGAATTGGTGCTTATCTATTCATAAGTAAACGCAATGCGGTCGCGGCAGAAGATGGCGAGGAGCCAACTGTGTCGCATGCTGCTTCACATGACAAGCCGAGGGCCCCCCCCGTCTATTTGCCGTTGGACCCAATGGTCGTCAATTTGGCCGATCCCGGCGGTGAAAAGGTCGCGCAGGTTGGCATCACACTTGAAGTAGCGGATGCCAAGGCGTCAGACACGGTAAAGGCCTATTTGCCAACCATTCGCAGCAGCGTACTTTTGCTCATCTCACAGAAAACTGCTGAGGAATTGCTTAAGCCGGAAGGTAAAGAGCAGCTTGCCAGTGACATTTTGCGCAAGGCGGCAGTTCCATTTGGAGGTGGACGGGACGACGCTCATGAAGCCGAGCCACCAGACGCCAAGAAAAAGAAGTCTAAAAACAAAGCGGTTGTGGAATATCCTGTGGTCGGTGTTTTGTTCTCGAGCTTCATTGTTCAATAACTATGTTACGAGGCTCCAACCGTGAGTGAATCGTTTCTTTCTCAGGAAGAAGTCGACGCCCTGCTTGAGGGTGTGACTGGCGAGAGCCAGAAGACTGTAGAAGAGGCTGCGGAGCACGGGGAGGTCCGTGCCTATAACATTTCTAGTCAAGAACGAATCGTGCGCGGACGTATGCCCACGATGGAAATCGTGAATGAGCGTTTCGCCCGAAATCTGCGAGTTGGGCTTTTCAACTTTATCCGTCGTAGCCCTGAAATTTCGGTAGGCCCCGTAGCAGTTCAACGGTACAGCGCCTTTTTGCGAGAGCTTGCTGTACCAACTAACTTTAATATTGTTGCAATTCGGCCGCTGCGCGGTAGTGGCCTGATCGTGTGTGAACCTACTTTGGTGTTCGGGGTTATAGACACCTTATATGGAGGCATTGGAAAGTTTCAAACTCGTATTGAGGGGCGCGACTTTTCGGCAACGGAGCAACGTGTTATCAACCGCCTTGTAGATGTGATCACAGATGAGTACAAAAAAGCATGGAAGGGGATTTACCCCATTGAGTTGGACTATCAAAGATCAGAAATGCAGCCGCAATTTGCGAATGTTGCTACACCAAGCGAAATTGTGATTTCGACGTCGTTCCAACTCGAAATCGGAGATATCTCTGGGGCCATCCACTTTTGTTTTCCCTATTCAACACTTGAGCCTATTCGCGACGTCTTGTACTCTTCGACGCAGGGAGACTCGATAGAGGTTGACCGGCGCTGGATAAACTTGTTGAAGCATGAAATTCAAGCTGCGGAAATTACTTTGGTTGCAGAATTGGCGCGTGCTGATGCTACTGTAGAGCAACTCTTAGCCATGAAGAAGGGGGACTTCATTGAGTTGGAGAAGCCCCCAAAGATTGAGGCTTCTGTCGATGGTGTTCCACTGTTTGAATGCTATTACGGCACTCACAATTCCAAATACGCCATTCGCATAGATAAAGCCTTGCGAGGCAACGATCAAAACTGGCTGGGAGATAGAAATGGCATCTGAAGAAAAACCTGACGAAGCAGACGACGGCATGGCGGATTGGGCTGAAGCCCTGCTAGAGCAAAAATCTACGGATAGTGCTGGCTCAGACTCGCAGCCTGGTGGTGTGCTGTCTGGCGAAGCGCCACGCAAGTCTTTTTCGTCAATGACTGGCGATGGTACGAACAATGACATTAACATGGTTCTGGATATTCCAGTTCAGTTATCGGTGGAGTTGGGTCGGACGAAGGTGCCAATTAAGCATATTCTGCAGTTGGGCCAAGGTTCGGTCGTTGAGCTGGACGCGTTGGCAGGGGAGCCTATGGATGTGTTGGTTAACGGATACCTAATTGCGCAGGGCGAGGTGGTGGTGGTAAACGATAAGTTTGGTATTCGATTAACTGACGTGGTAACTCCTTCTGAACGATTACGCCGGGTCAGTAAAAACTGAGTCGAAAAAATGAGTCAGCAAGCCATTTACATCGCTGTATTTTTGGTTGCAATCGCGTGCTTGCCTTGGTTGATCAAGCGGCTGGTGGGGCGTAATTCGTTAGGCAAAAGCGCTCCTGGTGCCGGAGCAAAGATTCTGTCCGTGGTGGCGGTGGGGCCTACTCAAAGAGTCGTCACTTTGGAAGCTGGCCCAGAACATGATCGTCTGTGCCTAGTTATTGGTGTTACATCCCAACATATCACCTGCCTTCATCGTTCCCCAATATCGGCGATGTCCCCCAGCCGATCAACGCAGTCCCCCGCACTGCATCTAAATGATTCCGGTACACCCCATGCTTAAACTGACTGCGCGCGCGGGAAGCTTTTTGTTTGAGCGAGGCTGGATCGTCGCAGTCTTACTAATGTGTTGCCCCACTTCTGTATTTGCACAGCTGCAGGTTGTGTCGTCTGGGCAGCTTCCTCTCTTGGTGGGCACAGGTGCCACGGGAACCAGTTATTCAGTTCCAATACAGACACTCCTGTTCTTCACAGCGCTGTCTTTTCTGCCCGCAATTTTGCTGATGATGACTGGTTTTACAAGAATAGTAATTGTGCTGTCGCTTCTGAGGCAAGCGTTAGGTACTCAGTCAGCACCACCCAATCAGGTCATCGTCGGACTGTCGATGTTCTTGACGTTCTTTGTGATGGGACCAACCTTAGATCGAATTTATGATGATGCGTATTTGCCACTCACAAAAAATACGATTACCTTTGAACAAGCACTTGGTCGTGCAGAGGAACCTATCCGTAGTTTCATGACAAAGCAAACCCGTCAATCTGATTTTGCGTTGTTTGCGAAGCTGGCGAAATTGCCCGAAGGCGCGAAAGCAGAAACGGCACCGCTGCGAGTGCTGGTGCCCGCATTTGTCATCAGTGAATTAAAGTCGGCATTCCAGATTGGCTTTATGATTTTTATTCCGTTCCTGGTGATTGATATCGTAGTGGCCAGTATCCTGATGTCTTTGGGAATGATGATGTTGTCTCCAGTGTTGGTCGCTTTGCCTTTCAAGCTAATGCTTTTTGTCTTGGCGGATGGCTGGAATCTCCTGGTTGGTTCTTTGGCCGCTAGCTTCGTAAATTAGTCGTTGACGTTCATGAATGCACAAATGGTTTTGACGATGGGGCAAGACGCACTGCTCCTACTGCTTATGGTGTCTGCACCTGTTCTAGGAGCCGCTTTGTTGGTGGGCTTGCTGGTTAGTCTTTTTCAGGCCGTTACGCAGATTCACGAAGCAACGCTCGCATTTGTTCCGAAATTGGTTGCAGTAATCGCTGTATTTGCCATCGCCGGTCCATGGATGTTGACGATGCTGGTTGAATATATTCGCCGTACCTTGGAGTCAATTCCTAGTGCAGTTGCCTAGACAAGGCAGCGCGTGATCACGCTCACCGAGGGGCAGTTATACGACTGGGTGTCGCCGATTTTTTGGCCATTTTTGCGCGTGCTCGCCGTCTTCACATCTGCTCCCATTTTCTCTTCCCGGGCTTTCCCTCTCCGTGCGAGGATTGCCTTCGCACTTCTCGTTGCAGTTACCAGCCAGGCAAGCTTGCCGTCAATGCCAGTTGTTGGGTTCAATGACGCCGGCGCGCTAGGCGCAGTCATGCAGCAAGTTGTTATTGGCTTATCCATTGGGTTCACGGTGCGCCTATTGTTTGCGTCAGTGGAGCTGGCCGGGGAAGTCGTTGGATTTCAGATGGGTTTAAACTTCGCCGCCTTTTTCGATCCTTCTATGAATACACAATCAAGTGCGCTCGGGCGTTTTTTCGGGCAATTGACGGCGCTTCTTTTTATTCTGCTGAATGGGCACATCATGATTCTCATGGCGGTTACGCAAAGTTTTGAAGCGTTCCCCGTCGGAATGAGCGCCTTGGATGCTTTGCATAAACTTCAATTGTTTAAACTCGGTACAGACTTATTTTCGAGTGCGCTCTGGATTGCTTTGCCGATGGTCAGCATGCTTATGTTTGTCAATCTCGCACTGGGAATCGTGTCGCGGGTGGCGCCGCAAATGAATATTTTTGCGGTGGGATTTCCAATTACGTTGGCGGTAGGTTTGCTAGGTGTCGCGCTGACGTTGCCATTACTTGAGCCACCCTTCATTTCATTGATGGAGCGGGTGATCGGACTCTTTGTTGGTGGCTAATCTTTTCTAGACTAGTTCATTGCGAATTGCATAAACCGTTAGCTCTGCGTTATTCGACAGCTTGAGCTTCTCGAGCAATCGAGATCTATAAACACTGACTGTTTTGGGACTTAGCATCATTTCCTGTGCGATGTCCGAAAGGCGCTTTCCGGACGCAATCTTTAATAGCGTTTGCAATTCCCGCTCTGAAAGGCTGTCATGCATATTGAGGTTTGCAGGTTCTGCCAATTGGGTGATAAGCATTTCAGACACTGCTGGTGTCACGTACTTTCTGCCCTGAGCAATTGCACGTACGGCAGAAATCAGCTCGGCAGGATCTCCTGCTTTGTTCAAATAACCCTGTGCCCCAGCGCGCAAGCAGCGTATTGCATATTGGTCTTCTGCAAACATGGAAACGACTAGTACTTTAGTAGTCGAAGCAGTCTCTTTCAGGCTCGACAAGACTTCCATTCCTCCGCGCCCTGACAGGTTTAAGTCCAGAATTAACACCTCGCATGGGTGATTTCTCAAGGCGTCTTTCACCTCCGAGTAGCTGCTTGCTTCTGCTACCACTTGAATATCCAACGCGTCTAACAGGGTGTCTCTGATGCCTCGCCGAACCATAGCGTGGTCGTCGCACAACATAACTCTGATCAAAGGGTTCCTCCATCTTCTAGAGATGCTTTGGCATTCTCGAAAGGTACCGACAAAATAATAGCGGTGCCGTGACCTGGGTTGGAGCTGATGTCTAGCCAGCCTCCAACAGATCGTGCGCGCTCCCTCAACCCCCGCAATCCGAAAGCATCAGGCTTGTTAAATTCGATCTCCGAAAACCCTCGGCCATCGTCGGAGATTTCCACAGTCAATACGCCATCGAAGTCAGAAATATCTAGCTTCACTTGAGTACAAGCCGCGTGCTTTGAGATGTTAGTTAAAGCCTCTTGTACCGTTCTGTAGGCGGCAAGTTCAACATCCTTTGCATGGTTCCGAGTACTTTGTATTGTTGTAATCACAGTCTTAATACCAGTGCGGCGCTCGAAGCTCTGCATTAACCAGTTGGAGGCCGCGACCAACCCCTGATCAAGTATGGAAGGCCTAAGGTCACGCATGATCCTCTGGCTTGCTCCCAGGGCGTGTTGGAGCATAGCGCTGGCTGTTTCTATGTGAAGTTGAATTTCAGCCTGGCTGCTGTGTCGACTGAGCCATGCCAAGTCCAATTTGATCGCTGCAAGCGACCCACCGATGTCGTCATGGATTTCGCGCGCTATGGAAGCTCTTTCCACTTCTATTGTTTCTTGCAGATGATTTGCAAATTGTGCCAACCGATGTCTTGACTCAGTCAGCGCACGATCCGCTGCCTCTTTCTGCAACGCGATACGACGTACATCGATAGATCGTTGGATTACGCGTCCGAGCTTGAATAATTCGTCCTTGTGTAGGTAGTCGGCGATGCCGAGGTGAATTGCCGAAACTGCTGCAGCCTCGCCAATAGCCCCTGAAAGAAGAATAAATGGTCCCGCGAACCCGGGGGGGGTTACAGACCATGCGTCGATAGCAGTGAAACCTGTTAAGTGGTAGTCCGCCAAAACTAGATTGTGGTTGCTACTGATGATCTGTTGCTTGTAGTCAAACAAGGAGTCGACGCGCTTGACTTCAAAAGGCAATCCCGTAGCTTTGAGAGCGTTACAAGCAAGTTGGTGGTCTATTGCCGAATCCTCCAGATGCAGAATGCGTATAGGGTTTACCTCTCCGCTCGAGCTATGAATTGAGTCTATCATCACGGCAGATTATGGCTCTGAAATATACGAGATCGGTTGCGTGCATGAGGCTTTGTTCTGCGTAATATCCCCCGCCGTGTAAGGAATCCTGCTAACCTAGCATCCTGACAGTTGATTAACTTTTTGCAATCTAGAGAAGGTGTACTCCTTACCTTTAGGACATACGGAAATGCAGCATTCGTCAACCACGCCTAAGCCGCCCGCGGTTCAATTGCCTGTGATGCTGGTCGCTGAAGTGCAGGACTCTCTTCTGGTTGTTGTCCATGATTTATCCCGGCTGGATGGTTTGCTGGCACATACGATGGAAAATCTGATGGAACGATTTACCAGTGCCAGCGCTAATCTCGCCGATCCTATGTTGATTGAATTCAAAGAGCTGGACATTGTCCGCTCAACACTACGTGCTGCTGTTACTGAACTTCAGTTTCAGGACATGGCGTCCCAACTAATAATCCACACCTCCAAAATATTACAGGGGTGCGCCTATCGACTGGCTTCTGAGTCTATGGGCTCTGAAGACGGAGAGGCGGTGCCTTTTGTTGAGGAGGTACCAGAGCGTCCGAACCCAGTTACCCAGGATGAGATGGATGCTGGCTCCATCGAGCTGTTTTGAGTGATTACTCTTGAGTACTAATTTTGATTTTGTCGGAGCTAACAAATGGCCTTAATACTTGCAGTTGACGATTCTCCATCTATGAGAAAAATGGTGTCATTCACGCTAACTGGTGCCGGATACCAGGTCGTAGAAGCTGTAGATGGTCAAGATGCATTTGAAAAAGCGCAGTTGCAAACCTTTGACTTGGTTTTGACTGACCAAAACATGCCGCGACTCGATGGCTTAGGCCTCACGCGCAAGCTGCGCGATCATCCACAGTTTAAATCTACCCCCATCCTGATGTTGACCACTGAATCTAGTGATCTGATGAAACAGGCTGGTCGCGCTGCCGGCGCCACGGGCTGGCTAGTCAAACCCTTTGACCCGGCTCGATTGCTTGATGTAATAAAAAAAGTAATCCGTTAACCCCTTTTTTGACAATCGGTTTGAAAGAGTAGGAGCTTGCAATGTCGGAAACACACCAAGATAGTGGCGGTTCAGGCGGCGATTTCGATCTAACGCAGTTTTACCAAATATTCTTCGAGGAGGCTGGAGAAAACCTGGATTTGATGGAGCAAATGTTGCTCAACTTGAATCTAGAGACGGCAGATGACGAAGAGCTAAACGGGATTTTCCGTTGTGCTCACTCTGTGAAGGGGGGTGCCGCTACCTTCGGTTTTGCCGACGTAGCGGAATTGACTCACCAAATGGAGTCTTTGCTCGATCGTTTGCGTAGGCATGAGCTCAAACCCAACTCTTCGATGGTGGACGTATTGCTGGAGTCCGCGGATGCGTCAAGAAGCTTGCTTGCCAGGCATCAAGCTGGTGGTGAGGGGGATGTTTTGCCCACCGCAGATTTAGTTCGGCGTATCAGTGAGTTGGCTGCGGGCGGCGGCCCAGTACTGGTTGCTTCTCAAGTGAGTGCGGCTGCAGATCAGCAGGCCGTAGCACCAGCAGTAGTGCCTAAACCTGTTCAAAAAGCTGGCGCCGATGGAAAACTCAAGCGTACGCTCAAAATAACGGTGGGGCCTCTTGAGCGTCCGGAGCAGGCTGATGCTATTCAGGAGCTTTTTCGCGATATCCCTGGGCTAGGGGACATCACATCTTTACCTGCAGAAAGGAAAGATCTTCGGATTTATTCCGTGGCTACTGAATCTACGGACGACGATCTCTTGGATCTTTTTGCTTTTCACGTATCAAGAGAACATATCCAGATTGAGCCTTTGAGCGGTCCTGTTGTACCAGCGGTTGATGCGTCGCCCTATGCCGATGACCCTGCTCCCGGGACCCCTCTGGCGGCTTTCCCAGGCTTTGGATTCTTTGACGGGGCCCCTGGAGCTCCTTCAGTCGCTGCGATTGCAGACGCTAAGCCGGCGACAAAATTAGTTTCAAAGGGTGTTTCTTCGGGTGCAGCCGCTCAACCTGAGGCAGCCACTATTCGTGTTGCGATTAGTAAAGTTGACCAACTAATTAATTTGGTCGGTGAGTTAGTTATAACGCAGGCTATGCTGGCTCAGAATAGTCGAGCGCTTGACCCCGCGATATACCAGCAGTTGTTGACCGGCCTAGCGGATTTGGACAGGAATACTCGAGATTTGCAAGAGTCAGTGATGTCGATCCGTATGATTCCGATGTCCATCGTTTTCAGTCGATTCCCACGCATGTTACGTGACCTCGCCAGTAAGTTGGGTAAGAAAGTAGATTTCGTGACCCAGGGTGAAGCTACAGAATTGGATAAAGGCTTAGTGGAGAAAATTACGGATCCATTGACCCACTTGGTGAGAAATAGTTGTGACCACGGTGTAGAAATGCCTGGTGAGCGAGTGGCTGCTGGGAAGTCCGAGACGGGGACTATAACTTTGTCTGCATCACATCAAGGTGGATCGATTGTTATCGAAGTGCGTGACGATGGGAGGGGCTTATCTCGGGAAAAGATTTTGAACAAGGCCAGAGAGCGGGGATTGGATGTGTCCGATCAAATGTCTGACGCAGACGTCTGGCAACTAATTTTTGCCCCCGGCTTCTCTACCGCGGCGGTGGTAACGGACGTGTCGGGCCGTGGCGTCGGTATGGATGTGGTGAAGAAAAACATTGCCGCATTGAATGGCACTGTGGAGATCGACTCTGCAGAAGGCTACGGTATGAAGGTTTCCGTGAGGCTGCCCCTTACTTTGGCGATCATGGATGGGATGTCTGTGGGAGTTGGTGAGGAAGTCTATATCCTCCCTTTATCGTCAGTTATCGAATCATTCCAAGTTAAGACTGATGCAGTGAGTACGGTGGGGCAGGGGTCTCAGTTGGTGAAGGTCCGAGACGAATACATGCCAGTTATTGAGCTCGAAAAAGTTTTTCAAGTACCCCGATTCGATTTTGAAAGGTCATGCGACATCATGGTCGTTGTCGAGGCTGAAGGTAGCCGAGTGGCGCTTCTGGTGGATGAGCTGCTGGGACAGCAACAAGTTGTCGTAAAGAATTTGGAATCTAACTACAAGAAGGTGCCTAACGTTTCGGGTGCAACTATTCTGGGTGATGGGAAAGTGGCGCTGATTCTTGACACGGGTGCGCTTGTGAGGCGATCTCGGCATTGACACAATACTTTTCAGGAGACGACGATGGGAATGATGGAAAAATTGGATGATTTGACATCTCCGGGCGCCCGGGAGTATCTGACGTTTCGCTTGGATCAGGAAGAGTATGGAATCGACATATTGAAAGTCCAGGAAATTCGTGGATACGAGTCGCCAACGCGAGTTGCCGACGCACCGCCGTTTATTAAAGGAGTTGTTAATCTACGGGGAACGATAGTTCCTATTGTCGATATGCGGCTGAAGTTCAATTGTTCTAAAGCGGAATACAACTCCTTCACAGTAGTCATCATTCTCAATTTAAGGAGTCGTATCGTTGGCATAGTTGTTGACTCTGTCAGCGATGTTATGGAGCTTCCTGCAGAAAGCCTGAAGGCTGCGCCCGATATAGAGAGCGTAATTGACAGCGCAGCTGTGCTAGGGCTTGGTTCTTTGGGCGACCGTATGCTTATCTTGCTTGATATTGAGCGTCTTATGTCCGCACCTGATATGGGGCTTGTCGGCTCGACAGATTGAAACCTCTTCGCTGAATACACGCTGCTTTCTAGACTATGGCCGAAGCCAAGATGTCCCTCGAGGCAAGCACTCGCAAGCTACAAGTAGCGCCCCACACAGGCAGTGGGGGTCTTGCTGGGAGGGAATTCGCTTGGACTGACTCGGATTTTGACCAAGTTCAGTCCTTGATATACAAAAGGGCTGGCATTAGTTTGCATGATGGCAAACACGCTATGGTTTACAGCCGACTGTCTAGGCGGCTGCGTGAAACTGGACACCAGAGCTTCCGCGAATACTTGGCGTGGCTTGAATCGACAGACGGCGTGGAATGGCAAGAGTTCATAAATGCCCTAACTACTAACCTGACATCTTTCTTCCGTGAGTCTCATCACTTCGAAATATTCGCAAGCTTACTTAAATCCAAGCCCGCCTCCAATCCGTGGCGGGTATGGTGCAGCGCCGCCTCGACTGGGGAGGAGCCTTTCTCGATTGTCATGACAGCGCTTGAGGCCTTGGGAACACTGAATAACTTTTCGCTAGCTGCCAGTGATATTGATTCCAAGGTTCTTGCTACCGCGGCGGGGGGCGTGTACCGCGCAGACGGCCTTAAAGGAGTTGATGCAGTGCGGTTGCAGAAGTATTTCCTACGTGGCAAGGGAGTTAACGATGGCTTCGTGCGCATGAGGCCAGAGCTTATCTCCGCTATCCAATATTTAATCGTTAACCTGATACATAACGACTGGCCTTTCAAAGAGTTGTTCGATGCGGTTTTTTGCCGCAATGTAATGATTTATTTTGATGCAGAGACCCAGAGAGGTGTCCTTGAGCGTATCCATCGTGTCATGAAGCCAGGGGGTTTACTTTTTGTTGGCCACGCGGAAAACTTTACAGATTCGAGGGATCTGTTCGTGCTAAAAGGCAAGACAGTCTATGAGCGACGATAGCTCCTCAAATTCAGGTGTTCTTAATCTGATTTTCGATCCAAGGACCATATGACATTGCCGCAGTTTGGTGCAGGTGCGACGACCAGAGTGACAAGCGCGCTCCCCGCCGTGAAAGTGCTGGCTAGTGGTCGCGTTTCAAGAATTGACCAACTCAAAGCCCAACCCCGCAAACCCGGGGAGGCATCTTTCTTCTACGCTGATCATCATTTTCAGTACGATGCAGTTAAGGTATTGCCTGGCGAGTACTACGTTTCGAATGAGGATTTAGTGGTGATGACGGTGTTGGGTTCGTGCATTGCGGCCTGCATCTGGGATGGTAAGGCTCGAACCGGAGGGATGAATCATTTCATGCTTCCTGATGGTGACAGTACTGACGGGTCTGGCAGATATGGCTCATATGCGATGGAGTTGTTAATTAACGAAATGCTAAAGCTGGGTGCCCGCCGAGAAACTATGCAGGCTAAGGTTTTTGGCGGCGCGCAGGTGATGGCTGGATTTACAACTATGAATGTTGGCGAGCGCAACACCCAATTTGTGCTGGACTACCTTGCTACCGAGAGAATCCCGGTGGTTTCACAGGATGTCCTTGATATCCATCCTCGAAAAGTTTGTTTTTTTCCTGTTACGGGCAAAGCGCTTGTGAAGAGACTAGCGCACTCACACCCTGAGACTCTGGCCGTGGAGGAGCGCCGTGGAAATGCTGTTTCTGTCGCTAAGTCCACGGCTGGTGGTTCAGTCGACTTGTTCTGAGGGGTTCAATTGAAGAAAATTCGCGTCATCGTTGTAGATGACTCTGCCTTAGTGCGTAGTTTGTTGTCGGAAATTATTGGTCGTCAGCCTGACATGGAATGTGTTGGGGCGGCTAACGATCCGCTTATCGCGCGAGAAATGATCAGGGAGCGGAATCCAGATGTCGTCACTTTGGATATCGAAATGCCGAAAATGGATGGTATCGAGTTTCTTGCCCGTTTAATGCGGCTTAGGCCTATGCCAGTGGTCATGATATCTACGTTGACCGAACGTGGAGCGGAGATAACCATGCGGGCTCTTGAGTTGGGGGCAGTAGATTTTGTTGCGAAGCCGCGTATGGGTCTCGCCGATGGAATTAAGGAGCTATCGACGCAAATCGTAGAAAAAATTCGGATAGCTGCTGGCGTACGCATTCGGCGAGCCGTGGTCCCTGAAGTTGGTGCTGCTTTCGCGCGCACGGGGCCCTTCGAAGGCAAGATTGGGTTACCCACAGTGAGCCTGGGCCGCATCTCGACAGAAAAGCTTATATTTATTGGGGCCTCTACTGGTGGTACGGAGGCTATAAAGGAGGTCTTGGTCAAGATGCCTGCTGACTCGCCTGGGATTGCAATAACGCAACACATGCCACCTGGATTCACGACAAGTTTTGCGGCGCGATTGAATGCGCTGTGTCAAATTACCGTCCAAGAGGCGGTTGATGGCGGGCGTGTTTTGCCCGGGCATGCCTACATTGCACCTGGCGGCAAACAGTTTTCGATTGATCGTAGTGGCGCCAATTACATCTGTGTGGTGCGCGATTCTGAGCCGGTGAACAGGCATCGTCCTTCGGTCGAAGTTCTGTTTCGATCTGCTGCCCGAGTTGCTGGACGAAATGCTTTCGGTGTCATGCTGACTGGAATGGGCGCAGACGGTGCGGCCGCGATGCGAGAAATGAAGGATGCTGGTAGCTATAACTTTGTCCAAGACGAAGCCAGCTGCATTGTGTTTGGCATGCCGCGCGAGGCAATCTTGCAAGGCGCAGCTGATGAGGTACTTCCCTTAGCGGCGATTGCGCCTGCGTTACTCAGTAGATTGAACGTAAGCGTGGATCGATACCGTGTGTAGGCGCTACCAGCCGGCGTTTTTTTCAGCGCTACGTGTAGTGTTGAAAAAAACTTTGAACAAGTTTTGACAGCAGGCTAAAAACTGTGTCATAATTCAAGGCTTCGCTGATCACAGCCAAGTAAACGAAGCAAAGTAAAGAATGTTTCGGATCATTAAAAATTTACAGCCGATAAGCGTGGGCGTTTGAAGGCGATTGCCAAGTTCTTCGGAACTATGTCTTAACTGACATACAAACGCTCATGAATGAAAAAAGATGTGATATTCGTCAAAGAAAATCACGTCGATTCCAGTTTATGAGTTGCATAGAGATATGCAAAAAATTCAAGATCGAACTATAGAGTTTGATCCTGGCTCAGATTGAACGCTGGCGGCATGCCTTACACATGCAAGTCGAACGGCAGCACGGGAGCAATCCTGGTGGCGAGTGGCGAACGGGTGAGTAATA
>JANYEE010000182.1 GCA_025363275.1 Burkholderiales bacterium
GCTTGCGCGGTCTGGTACTGCATGAATTTGCCCATGTCGTTGCCGACCATGCCCATGCCGATTTTCTGGTCCAGGATTTTTTGCAGCTCTTCGGGCAACGACACGCTTTGAACCGTCATGCTCTCTATCTTCAAGCCTAGCTTGGCCATTTCGGGCTCCAGCTGCGCGCTCAGGGCCTTGGCAAATTCCATCTGGTTGGCGGCCAAGTCCAGAAAGGGAATACCACTGGCGGCTATCGCGGTGCTGATGTTTTGCATCACCAAGCCGCGCAACTGGCCGTCGATATCAGACACCGAATAGGTCTCACGGGTGCCCGATATTTCAGTGTGGAACAGCTTGGGGTCAACAATGCGGAAGGCATAGTTGCCAAAGGCGCGGATGCGCACGGCACCAAAGTCCTTGTCGCGAATCGTGATGGGCTGGGGCGTGCCCCACTTTTGGTCGATCTGCTGGCGCGTGCTGAAGTAATACACATCGCTCTTGAAGGGGGACTCAAACAGCTTGTCCCAGTTCTTCAAATAGGTCAGCACGGGCAGGGTCTGCGTGGTCAGCTTGTGGGTGCCAGGGCCAAACACATCGGCCACTTTGCCCTCGTTCACAAACACGGCCATCTGCGATTCGCGCACCACCAGTTGGCCACCGTTCTGAATTTCCATACCCGCCATCGGGAAGCGCCAGGCCAGGGTGCCATCGCCATCTTCGGTCCATTGAATAACGTCAATAAACTGTTTCTTGATGAAGTCCATCAGTGCCATGGCGAGGTTCTCCTGGGTAAGGTTGGTATTGCCGCAGGGGAATGATACACACGGGCCACCCCCAATAAAAGTCGGGGTTAAGCTCACCGCCCTATGAGTTTGCTTTTCACCCCCATCACTTTGCCATCGCCCCGCGGTGGACTCACGCTACCCAACCGTATGGTCGTGGCGCCCATGTGCCAATACTCTGCAATAGAAGGCCAAGCTACCGGCTGGCACCTGATGCATTGGGGCAATTTGCTCAACAGTGGGGCTGCGTTATTCACCATCGAGGCTACGGCCGTGGTGCCCGAGGGTCGTATCACCCCCGCCTGCCTGGGCCTGTGGGACGAGGCCACCGAAGCCGCACTGGCCGACACGCTGCAGCGCGCGCGCAAGCTGGCGCCGCATACCGCCGTGTGCATTCAGTTGGCCCACGCCGGGCGCAAAGCCTCCAGCGCTTTGCCCTGGGCAGGTGCCCAGCTACTGCCTAAGGAGCAAGGCGGCTGGCAGCCGGTAGGCCCTTCGGCCGTTGCCTATAAACCCAGTGAAACGCCACCGCAGGAAATGACGGTAGCAGACCTGGACACCGTGCGCGAGGCTTTTGTGGCTGCCGCCCGGCGCGCTGACCGCATGGGTATTGAGGCTATTGAAATCCACAGTGCCCACGGCTACTTGCTGCATGAATTTTTGTCACCTCTCAGTAATCAGCGTGATGACAACTACGGTGGCAGCTTTGAGCACCGCATCCGTTACCCGCTGGAAGTGTTTGCCGCGGTGCGTGCGGCATTCAGCGGTGTGCTGGGTCTGCGTATTTCTGCATCCGACTGGGTGGAAGGTGGCTGGGATGGCGACCAGAGCGCGGAGTTTGCCAAGCGCCTGAAGGCCCTGGGCTGCGATTTCATCCACGTGTCATCCGGTGGCAATTCGCCCTTGCAGAAAATTGCCCCGGTGCCCGGCTACCAGGTGGCGCTGGCCCGCCAAGTGCGAGACGCCAGCGGCATGGCTACGATGGCCGTGGGTTTGATTACCGAGCCCGCCCAGGCGGAGGCTATTTTGCAAGCCGGTGACGCGGATATGGTGGCACTCGCCCGCGCATTTTTGTACCAGCCGCGCTGGGGCTGGCAAGCTGCAGCGGCCTTGGGTGGATCGGTACCAGCCCAGCCCGCCTACTGGCGCTGCCCACCGGCCGGTTTCGCCTCTATTTTTAACAACACGGCAGTGGCCGTACGCTAGGACTTTTATGAAAAATTGGACTTTTGCACTCTCTGTAGTTTCGATAGTGTCTGGCCTGAGTGGCGCAGCCCAAGCGGATGACGCGCTAAAAATCGCAGTAGCCGGTAGCCAGCGCACGCCGGCATTTGTAGCGCGCGATGTGTGGCGCCATCCCGTGGAAACGCTGAGCTTTATGGGCATCACGCCCAGCATGACGGTGGTGGAGATCAGCCCGGGTGCGGGCTGGTACACCGAAATACTGGCACCCTACCTGCGCGACAAAGGCCAACTGATATTGGCCGCTAGCGATCCCGCCTCCAGCAGCGAGTATTCGCGCCGCGGAGCCGAGCGCTTGAAGAAAAAACTTGACGCCCAACCGACGGTCTATGACAAAGTGAAACTGGGAGTATTTGAGCCCCCCGCAAAGCTGAACTATGCCCCGGCAGGCTCTGTGGATCTGGTACTGACCTTTCGTAATGTGCATAACTGGGCAGCCGAGGGCGAACCCGTTACCAAGGCCGTGTTCCAAAGCATGTACGACGCTCTGAAGCCCGGTGGCGTGCTGGGTGTGGTGGACCACCGCCTGCCGCCCAGCCGACCACTAGACCCCAAATTTGACAGCGGCTATGTGCATGTAGCCTATGTGCTGCGCCTAGCCCAAAGTGTGGGTTTCAAGCTGCAAGACCAGTCTGAAATCAATGCCAATCCCAAAGATACGGCTGACCACCCCAACGGGGTTTGGGCTCTGCCACCGACCTACGCCAACAAGGACACAGACCGTGCACGGTTCGATGCCATTGGAGAGAGCGATCGCATGACGTTGAAGTTCGTAAAGCCCTGATAATCGGGGGCTTTGCCAGGCCGCCACGGGCTGGGCTCTCTACCGTGAAGGATGAATCCGCTATGCGCACTTTCCCATTGAATGCCGTCCTGGCCACTGTCTTGCTCGCCGGCGCCGGCGCCATGGCCCAAACCACTGCGGCTCCAGCACCAGCGGCCGCTGCATCGGCGCCCGCCGGACCCAGCGTACGCCCCGAGCTGGGTAAGCAGCTGATCGATGCGCAAAACCTTCTCAATGACAAAAAATACCCAGAAGCCCGCGCCAAGCTAAAACTGGCCGACGCCTTTGCAGACAAAACGCCTTACGAGAACTATCTAGTTGCCTTGCTGAGCCTGAACGTGGCCGTGAACGAGGACGACGCGCCAAATTCAGCCAAATACATGGAGCAGATGCTAAGTTTGAATGCGATAGGCCAGTGGGCCAAGCCCGCAGACATCATCACCGCGCTGCAAAACGTGGGGGTGGTGCACTACCGCAGTAAGGACTACGCCCAAGCCGCAAGCTGGATGGAGCGTAACTTGAAAGAAGGCGGCAACTCCACAGCCGCCAAAAACGTACGCATTCAGGCCTATGCCATGGCAGGCAATTACCCGCGCGCGACCGAGCTGGCCGAGGAAGAAATCGCACTGGCCAAAAAAGAAGACCGTGCTCCGGCCCAACCCTATTTGGAATTGTTGGCCCAAGCCCGCAGCCAGTTAAAAGATGCCGCAGGCGCAACCCGCGCCGTCGAGTTGTTGGTCACGTACTACCCGCGCAAAGAGTATTCCCAATCTTTGATCAACCGCTTGTGGACGCGTCCCGACCTCTCCCCAGCCCTGCACCTGGATGTTTTCCGCTTGGCCTTCTTCACCGGCGCACTCGCCGAAACCAATGATTACCAGGAATACATTGACTTCGCGCAACGCGGTGGCTTCTCGGCTGAAGCGTTGACTGCCTATGACAAGGGAGTTGAAGTGGGGCTGATGGGCGCGGGCGCCAACCTAGAAGCGCACAAAAAACTACGCGCCAAACTGGCCGCCGAAGCGGAACAAGACAAGAAGACTGCCGCGGCCGATAGTGCCAACGCACTCAAAAAACCCAATGGGGTGGCCATGGTCAATGTGGGCTTTAACCTGGTGGGGCAAGGCCAATTCGACAAGGGCATTGAGTTGATAGAAAAAGGCATCGCCAAGGGCCTGCCCAAGCGGCCCGAAGATGCGCGCCTGCGACTGGCAGTGGCCCACGTGCTGGCGGGCCAAACCGACAAGGCAAAGCAAACCTTTGCCACCGTGTCGGGCCCGAGCGGCCTGGATGATCTGGTGCGCTACTGGCTGCTGGCGATTCGCAAGCCCTGAGGCCGCACAGCGGGGTAATTACCAGTGCGTGCGGCGGGGCGGCGCGCGCACAATGGTCGATAGTCACACGCACCAGGAAATTCGCCCATGAGCAAGCTGTCCCTCCTCGACCTCGGTTTCTTTATCGCTGAGACCGAGGCCAGCCCCAAGCACGTGGGCGGGCTGCTGATCTTCAAGCGCCCGGCCAAGTCCACGGCGGCCTTTGCCAAAAATCTGTACGAGGAGTACTTGACCGCCACCGCAGTCAAGCCGCCCTTTAACCGCACCATTGATTTCAGCTTCAAGCCCATGCCAAGCTGGGAAGACGCGGCCCGGGTGGACTTGGGTCAGCACGTTTTCTATCACAAACTGCCCAAGGCCCACAACGACCGCAAGGCGCTCTACGACTTTGTAGCCCGCCTGCACACCCCGATGCTCGACCGCAGCCGCCCGCTGTGGGCCGTGCATGTGATTGATGGCCTGGACGATGGCCGCTTTGCGTTGTACCAAAAGATGCACCACGCGTATGCCGATGGCGTGACCATGACCCGCTGGACGGCGGAAGGTTTGTCAGAATCGCCCGACACCGATGTCATCACGCCCGTATGGACATTGAAACATGGTGGGTACGGCGGCAACAAACACGTCAAAGCCAATCAGGAGCTGCTGCAAAGTACCTTGAAAGAGGTGGCCGGTAATAGCCGCCGCTTCCTGGGCATAGGCCGCCTGGCCGCGATGCTGTTTCTGGAGAGCGTGAACCTCACCAAAAATGCGATTGCCCTGCCCTTTGTCTCCAGCGCCAAAACGCCGCTGACGGGCCAGGTCACCCCCGGCCGCCAGCTGGCTACTGCGCGTGTCCCTATGGCACGGGTCAATGCCATCCGCGCCAGCACCCGCTCCACACTCAACCACATTGCCTTGACCTGCCTGGACGGCGCGCTGCGCCGCTACCTGCAAGACCAGGGGGTCGAGCTGCGCCGCCCCATCACCATCCAGATGCCGGTGAACCTGCGCAAAGAAGGCGAGAAAACGGCGGGCAACAAGATTGGCATCATCCAGGTGGAGCTGTCACCGCCCACCGATGACCCGTATGTCCGCCTGCGCAATATTGGCTACAGCTTGCGCAATGTACGCACCATGGTCGACAGCGTGGCGCCTGAGGCCATCGAGTCGTACACCATCATCACCGGCCTGGTAGCGCAGATTGCCGAGGCCCTGAAGATGAGCAACAGGATGCCACCCATGGGCAACACGCTGGTGTCCAACGTGCCCGGCCCCAAAGACTTCCTCTACCTCAAGGGTGCACGCATGGAAGAGATGCACCCCATCAGCACCCTGCCGCCCAGCAATCTGCTGAATATCACCCTGTTCAGCTATGCCGGTGATTTGTTCTTTGGCCTGATTGCGACCGATGAGCTGCCGCACCTGGAAAAGCTGGGTGAGTACGTGGGCGAAGCCTTCACCGAGCTAGAGGCCTCCGTGCGCGACGCCCACGCCTAATGCTACAAAAACAATAGCTACTCAGGCAGTAAATACGCAGGCCACAGGCCGATTTGACTTGTAATTGGACCGAAACCGGTGTAGAAAGCCTTCCTGTCAAACAACGCTGTAGAAACCTGGGCTTGCAGCGCCCAATAAGCATGGGTTTGACCCATTTTTCGTTCATAGTTGTGACATTGGCATCAATAAAGGGCGAAAGGATGCGCTTGTGAATCGCACATTTGGTTCGAGTCTGGTGCTGCGGATGTGTCTGCTGATCCTGCTATCGCTGGGCGTGTTTGCCTACGGCGGATACCGCTTGGTGGTGCAGCCGGCCATCAACGAGCTGGCGCTGTCCCAGATGAGCAGCGTGGCGCAAAAGGTTCAGGCTCGGCTGGAGAGTTCATTCAGCGACGTTGAAACCAGCTTGCAAAGTAGCCGCTCCTGGGCCAAGAACACCCAGGCCCGACCGACGCCCGAGTTTCTGGCCCGCTTTGCCGAAACCTTCATCCCCATCATCGCCCACCGCACCGAGACTTCGGCCATCATTTTTGCGGACGACACCGGCCGTGAGATCCTGCTGGTGCGCACGCGCGACGGCCAGTTGGCCACCCGGCTGAGCGACCCGGCCCGGCTGGGCAAGACCATGGACTGGCGCACCTGGAACGCCCAGGGCCAGGTATTGACGCAGGATGTGCGGGAAATTGACTACGACGCCCGCTCGCGCCCCTGGTTCAAAGGCGCCATGGCGCAGACCGCGTCCGAAGGCATCTACTGGACCGACCCCTACACCTTCTTCACCAACCAGGAGCCTGGCGTCACGGGCGTCGTCCACTGGACGGACAGCGCGGGCCAGCGTTTCGTCATTGCCCACAATGTCGCCTTATTGGGGCTGTCGCGCTTCACCGCCAACTTGCAGGTGGCGCAGCGCGGCATGGTGTCTTTGCTGGACGAGCAAGGTGCCTTGCTGGCGGTGCCCCGCACCGGCAGCGCGGTCACTGACGAAGCGCTGTATGCCAAGCTCCTGAAACCCGCGGATGCTGCGGGCATTGCGGTGCTGGCGGCGGGCTTCACCCAATGGCGGGCTGAGGGTAGCCCTGCCTCGGTGATCACACATTTCACCTGGGAGAACGAACACTGGCTTGGCCTGTTTGAACCCACGGAAGCGGCGGGGCGGATCGCCTGGCTGGCCACATTTGCACCGGCTGATGAATTCCTGCCGACTGGCCCGCGCGCCATCAGCCTGCTGCTGGCCGTGGCCTTGGTGTCATTGGGCCTGGCGGTGTGGGTGGCCCTGCGCGTGGCACGCCGCGTAGCGCGCCCGCTGGAGATACTGACCCAGGAAAGTGAGCGCATCGGCCGCATGGAGCTGGAGTCGCCCGTGTCCAACGACGGGGATCTGTCCCACTGGCGAGAAGTGAGGCAACTGGGCCGCACGCTCAATACCATGCGCCAGCGCTTACTAGACGCCACCGACTCGCTGGAGCAAACCCGCACCGAGCTGGAGCGCCGCGTAGCAGAGCGCACGCAGGCGCTAGACCAGCAGGTACGGCTGGTAGAGGCTTTGCTGGACACCATTCCCAATGCCATCTTTTACAAGGGCGCAGACACCCGCTTTCTGGGCTGCAACCAGGCCTATGAGACCTTGTTTGGCACCCACCGCTCGCGCTTCATTGGCAAAACGGTGCTGGACCTGGACTACCTGCCACTGGATGTGCGCGAAGCCTACCAGGCCGAAGACACCCGTGTGGTGCAAGAGTGCAGCCGCCTGTCGCGCAACGAGGAGATTGTGTTTGCCGACGGCCTGGTACACAACACCTTGTATTCGGTGACGGGCTTTCGCAATCCGGATGGCACGCCCGCCGGTTTGATTGGCGTGATTGTGGATGTGACCGATCTGAAAAATGCGGAGCGGACTGCCATCAAGGCCTCACAGGCAGCGCGCGCAGCGGCCGACACCAAGGCCATATTCCTGGCCAATATGAGCCACGAGATCCGCACACCCATGAACGCGATTTTGGGCCTGACCCATTTGGTGCTGCAAATGGACATGCCCCCACGCCAGCGC
>JANYEE010000234.1 GCA_025363275.1 Burkholderiales bacterium
TGGAGTGTTACCTGGGCCATGCTGAAAATTTGGTGGACGTCGAGGTGATTACCGATCGAGTCGACTTTTTACGCCGGCTCAAAGGTTAGCGGCGCAGAAAAAACTGCGGTGCGCCCGCCACTTGGGGACTGGGAGCAGGGCGTGTGAACGCATACAGATTGCCAGGTACCAAACCTTTCTGCGCTGGCATCAGGCTGGCGGCGCGTGTGGCGTTCACGCGTTGCCCGTCTTCTTGGGCGGAGGGTGCCGTAACCGGGGCAGGTTCAGCTGCCGCAGTCCGGCTGATATGGGGCACCTTCATGATGGGGCTGAGCCATTCCAGAATCGGGTCCCACTGCAAAAGATCGGCCGCATGGGCGTTTCCCGGCAAATCGAACATGGTCAGGCCGCTGTCGAGGCTTCTGACATACAGCTGGGCTTCGCGCAGCACGCCCAAGAATGGTACATCCAAGGTTTTGGCCCATTCCTTCATCGCATCAGCAGCTTTGGTGCGAGCATCCAGGCGCATCCCCACGACACCCAGTTTGCAGCGCCCAGAGGCTACACGCGGTAGGGTTTGCAGTTCGGCGTAGCAGGCCGCAGCAGACTCACGGTCAAACATGGAATGGCACACCGGCATGATGACTGCATCGGCGGACATCACCACCTTGGCCAGTTCAAACCCGTGCATGCCGCCAGGCGTATCCAGCACGACATGGGTCACGCCGGGTGGCACTTTCAAAACGTTTTTTTGGTCCAGCGCCCAGGGCACGATCGTAGGGAGCGTGATGGCGCGGCGTTTGAGCCAGGCACGGGTGGATTGTTGGCGGTCCACATCGCCCAGCATGACGGCTCGGCCTTGCTGAGACAGCCACGCCGCCAGGTGGGTGGACAAGGTGCTTTTGCCACTTCCACCTTTGCGATTGATCACGGCGATAACCGGCATGGGGCGCTCCAGAGTTCCAAAAAAGAGTAAGTTTGGAACAAAAAGCGCTCGAAGTCCAGACAATACCTGCCTCGGCAGCTATAAATTTACTAGCAACGCTGCCGCGGCAGCAGCGTGGGCGCACCAGCCAACGCAGCGTTTGCAGCGCCTTGGAATCAGACGACGACGACTGATTCTCCATCGCCTTTAGCCGCGATGACACCCAGGGTGTACACCGCTTCGCCGCTGGCGCGCAGCGTAGCGGCGGTGGCGTCTGCGTCAGCGGCATCTACTACCACGACCATGCCAATGCCGTTGTTGAAGGTGCGGTTCATCTCGATGTCGTCAATGCCGGCGGTGGCCTGCAACCAGGCAAACAGCTCAGTTTTTGGCCAACTGCCTTTTTTGAGGTGGGCGGCCATGCCTTCGGGCAGCACACGGGGAATATTCTCCAGCAGGCCGCCGCCGGTGATGTGGGCCAGGGCTTTGATGCCGCCGGGTGAAGTGGCATCGTTCGAATGCGGATGGGCAGCTAGCGCGGCCAGTACGTTCAGCACGTACAGCCGGGTGGGCTCCATCAGGGCCTGTTTGAAGGGCTTGCCGTCCAGCGTGGCGGGCACCGTGCCAGCGGCTTCCGAGCGTTCAATACACTTGCGCACCAGGCTGAAACCATTGGAATGCACACCGCTGGAGGCCAGGCCCAGCACCACATCACCGGGCTTCACATTGGCGCCAGTCAGGATTTTTGATTTTTCGACCGCGCCAACGGCAAAGCCAGCCAGGTCATATTCGCCCGCCGGGTACATGCCAGGCATTTCGGCGGTTTCGCCGCCAATCAGGGCGCAGCCGGACAACTCGCAGCCCTTCGCAATGCCGCCCACCACAGCCGCTGCGGTGTCAATGTCGAGCTTGCCGCAGGCAAAGTAGTCCAGGAAGAACAGCGGCTCGGCCCCCTGTACCAGTACGTCGTTCACGCTCATGGCCACCAGATCGATGCCCACGGTGTCGTGCATATTCCACTCAAACGCCAGCTTGAGCTTGGTACCAACACCATCGGTACCGCTCACCAGCACGGGTTCTTTGTAGCGCTTGGGCACTTCAAACAGGGCGCCAAAACCGCCGATACCGGCCAGCACACCCTCGCGCATGGTTTTTTTGGCCAGGGGCTTGATGCGTTCGACCAGCGCGTCGCCGGCAACGATATCGACACCAGCGTCTTTGTAAGAAAGCGGAGTTGGAGTGGGAGTGGGGGAGGAAGATTGGGTCATGGAAGTGAGAGTTGGCCGGTGCACAAGGCCAAGCCCGATAGAATTTGGTCAGATTTTAAGGGTTCGCCCCCGTATTACTTTGATGCAACTCACCACTACCCAAAAAAGTTTCGCCGCCTGGTGCGGGATTGCGGCGCTTTCGTCCCTGGTTTTGTGGCTGTTAGCCCCGGTTTTGGCTCCGTTTGTAGTGGCCGCGGTGTTGGCCTATGCCCTGACCCCCGTGGTGGACTGGCTAGACAACCTTGGGCGGGGGCGCATTCCACGGCTGCTAGCCGTGATTGTGGTGGAGCTGGTTTTCATCATCGCAGTGTTGGGGGTCCTGCTGTTGGTCGTGCCGATCTTGGCCAAGGAACTGCCTTTGATGCGGGAGCAATTGCCGCAGTTGCTGGACACCGCTGCGCGCGCTTTGCAGCCGCTGCTAAACCAGTGGGGTGTGCATATCTCACTCGATGTTGCCACCGCCAAAGCTTTTGTGTTCAAGTACCTCAACGCCAATGTAGAGGATGCGCTGGGATCGGTGCTCACCTCTGTCAAGCTCGGTGGCAGCGTGGCATTCGCACTCATTGGTAACGCGATTCTGATCCCGGTGGCGCTGTTCTATCTGCTATTGGACTGGAGCCGGTTTGTAGCGCAGGCCGGTGCTCTGATTCCCGGGCGCATGCGCGGCGCAACGGATAACTTCTTCCAGGAGGCTGATGCGGTACTGGGCCAATACTTACGCGGACAACTTTTGGTGATGGTGATTTTGGCGGTGTTTTATAGCGTCGGCCTGGCCTTGTTTGGTTTGGACTTGGCGCTTCCCATCGGCGTGTTTACCGGGCTGGCGATCTTTGTGCCCTATGTGGGCTTTGGCATTGGTTTGGTGTTAGCCATCATGGCGGGTCTGCTAGAGTTTTCAGCCAGCTCGGGCGTCACGTACGCGTTCATCATGGTGGCAGTCGTTTATGGGGTGGGCCAGTTGATTGAAAGCCTGTTTTTGACGCCCCGTTTGGTGGGTGAGCGCATTGGCTTGCACCCTTTGGCGGTTATTTTTGCGCTGCTGGCTTTTGGGCAGTTGTTTGGCTTTGTCGGCGTTTTGATTGCGCTCCCGGCAAGCGCCGTGCTGTTGGTGGGGATTCGGCGTGTGAAAGCCAGCTATCTGAGCAGCGCCTTGTATTTAGGCTGATGGCTGCGCAATGAAACAAATCGCTCTGGACATCGGCCTGCACGCAGGCCCCAGCTTCGAGAATTTTTGCGCAGGGCCAAACCAGGCTGCACTGCAGCACATGGCGCTGTGGGTGGGCGCCAAGGGCCAGGCCCCAATGCGTTCGCCGGTACCTACCTACCTATGGGGGCCTTCCGGCAGTGGCAAAAGCCATTTGCTGAAAGCCGCGCGAGAAGCTCTGCGCAACGCGGGTGCCCGCGTGGGCTGGCTGGATGCCACCATGCTCGATGCGCCCGAGTTTGACGAAAGTTGGGCAGCCGTACTGATGGACGACGTGCACTGGTACAACGCCCAGCAGCAGCACACCGCCTTTGCATGGTTTGTAGCCGCCCAAACGCACCAGCGCGCAGTGTTAGCAGCGGGCGAATTTGCCCCGGTCGAGCTGAAGCTGCGCGAAGACCTGCGCACCCGAATGGGTTGGGGTCACGTGTTCAGCCTGCAACCGCTGACCGAGCCCGAACGCCGTGCCGTGTTGCGCCAAGCGGCCGACGCGCGGGGCGTGTTTTTGAGCGATGAGGTGATGGACTACATGCTGACCCGGTTCAGCCGAGACCTTGGCAGCCTGATGGAGTTACTCAATCTGCTGGACGGCTATGCACTGCAAACCCAGCGGGCCATCACTATTCCGCTGATTAAATCAATGATGGAAGACGCATGAATACGTTAGTTGGCTTTAAGCCTAAAGTGGCCCTGTTTGACCTAGACCACACGCTTTTGCCCCTGGATTCGGATCACGCCTGGGGCGACTACATCATTGGCCTGGGCTGGGTCGATGCGCTGGAATACAAGCGCCGCAACGATGCTTTTTATGCCGACTACCAGGCCAGCAAGCTCAATCTGCATGAATACATCCAGTTTTCCATTGCGGCGGTTGTCAAGCAAGGTGCTACTAATTCGATAGCTGCCCACGCAGGTTTTATGCGGGCCGTGGTGCAAAATGCCATCAAACCACGGGCTTTGGCCCTGGTGCGCGAGCACCAGGCTGCGGGGGATGCGGTGGTCATCGTCACCGCCACCAATGAGTTCGTAACTCGCCCGATTGCCGACGCCTTTGGCGTGCCAGACCTGATTGCCGTGGAGCTGGAGCGCGACGAGGCGCCAGGCGGCACGGGCTGGTACAACGGCGCAATACGCGGCGTGCCGTCTTACCAGGCTGGTAAAGTGACGCGTGTCGCCGCCTGGCTGCAAGCGCACGGCTGGAACTGGGATAGCGTGCACACCACGTTTTATTCCGACTCAATCAACGATTTACCGTTGCTTGAAAAAGCCGACGTGCCCGTAGCCACCAATCCAGATCCCCGCCTGCGTAGCATCGCCGAGAACCGCGGATGGCGCATACTTGACTTGTTTAGTTAGAGAGCCTCTGAGCGGCCTGCTGAGCGGCGCTTCCCCACGAAGTGCGGCGCGCAGGCCCAAACCTTGAAAAATGATCAAAAAATTCATCGATAAATTGCTGGGGAAAACCTCCTCGTCCGCCGCTTCTAAAACGCCCAAGTTCGGCAAACGGGTTGACGTGCCCGTGGCCACCCATGGCATCGACGTGAACCTGGTGGACGAACGTGCCATGAATGTGGTGCGTACTTTGCAGCAAGCGGGCTTTGAAGCCTACGTAGTGGGCGGCGCGGTGCGTGACCTGCTGCTGGGTTTGCGCCCCAAAGATTTTGATGTAGCCACCAATGCCACGCCTGAGCAGGTTAAAGGTCTGTTCCGCCGGGCTTTCATCATCGGCCGGCGCTTTCGCATCGTGCACGTGGTCTACGGCCGCGGGCGCGAGCATGAAGTGATCGAGGTCTCCACCTTCCGCGCCTACCTGGACAACGCCGCCGCCGAGCAGGTAGCAGGCAATGAAAAAACCAGCCGCAGCGAACTGGCGGGCATGAAGCACGCAGTGGACTCAACCGGGCGCGTCTTACGCGACAACGTGTGGGGTCCGCTGGAAGAAGACGCAGTGCGCCGCGACTTCACCATTAACGCGATGTACTACGACCCCATCACCCAGGTTGTGGTGGATTACCACAACGGCCTGAAGGATGCGAAAAACAAAACCATCCGCATGATTGGCGATGCCGCCACGCGCTACCGCGAAGACCCGGTGCGCATCATCCGCGCGGTGCGTTTCTCGGCCAAGCTCAGTCCGCTGGGCTTTGAGCTGGAATCCAAGACTGCCGCGCCGCTGATCAAATCGCAGGAGCTACTGGCCGATGTGCCGCAGAGCCGCTTGTTTGACGAAATGCTCAAGCTGCTGCAGACCGGCCATGCGCTGGCCTCGATTGCTACGCTCAAAAAGCTGGGTATGGCGCGCGGCATTTACCCGCTGCTGGATGTGGTGGTGGAGCGCGCCGAACAGCCCTTTGTGAACGCGGCCTTGAAAGACACCGACCGCCGCGTCGGCGAAGGCAAGCCCGTAGCGCCCAGCTTCTTGCTGGCCTGCGTGCTGTGGGCCGATGTACGCGACGGCTGGGACCGCCGCCAGGCCGGTGGACAGCCGGGCCATCCTGCGTTGTTTGATGCGATTGACGATGTGTTTCATTCCCGCATTGGCGATGTGTCTGGCGGCGGCAAGCTGGCCAGCGACATGCGCGAAATATGGGTCATGCAGCCGCGCTTTGAGAAGCGCACCGGTAGTGCACCCTGGGGCTTGGTTGACCAAGCGCGCTTTCGCGCTGCGTTCGACTTCATGCGCCTGCGCGCCGACATTGGCGAAGTGGAAGAGGTGCTTGCGGACTGGTGGCAAGAGTTCAGCATGGCCGATGACAATGCGCGTCAGGACCTGATTGACCAGGTGCGCGACGAGCAGCAAAAACGCCAGCGCGCGCCCAAAGTGCAGCGCGCGCCACGGCCGGTGGATGCGGCTATGCCTGGCGCAGCAGCAGGTACCGTAGCCCCGGCTACTGCACCGCGTAGAGCGGGGGGTGAGGAAGAGTTTGAGCCTGCGGACGCGAACGCTGACGGTGGCGACGCGGGCGCTCCACGCAAACGCCGTCGCCGTCGCCGTACGGGCGGCAAAGGCCCCGGCGCTGGCGATTCTTCAGGCAGCTAATGCCGCGTGAGCCGGTTAGCGCCTATGTCGGCATCGGCGCGAATTTAGGCGACGCGCAGCAGGCGGTGCGCCAGGCGATTGAAGACTTGGCGCGTGTACCAGGAGTGCAACTGCGCGCTGCTTCGTCGCTGTATCGCACAGCGCCCATCGATTCCAGCGGACCCGACTATATCAA
>JANYEE010000268.1 GCA_025363275.1 Burkholderiales bacterium
GTGGGCAGCACGGATGAATCCTGCTGGTGCAGCGGTGTTCGTGGTGGACAGTTTCAAACCACGGGGTGTAGACAGCACATCGTCAAACCAGTTCACTAGCAAGGTGAGTATTGCTGCCCAGACCGCCGACGCATTGAATGCACTGCGTATTTTGGCAACCCACCCGCAAATTGATTCCAGTCGCATCTATGTGATCGGTATGAGCCGTGGAGGTAATCCTGCGTTTTACTCAGCTTGGCCTATGTACCAGCGTCCAGTCAATACCAATGGCGCAAAGTTTGCTGGTCACATCCCCATGTATCCAGGCATGTGCAACATTCGGTATCGTGCCGATGCAAACAGCAAAGCTACTGGCCCCATCTTCTTTGCATTGGCTGATCGTGACAAAGAAGATTTTCAGGACGTGGCCGTGTGCGAGCGTTATGCCAAGGAATTAGCTGCGGCTGGTAATGAGGTGACAAGCAAAGAATACAAAGGTACTTACCATGCTTGGGACGGTGGTGGTCGTCGGTTCCGCTACGAAAATTCACACGTTGGCAAAACGTGTGACATGGAAGTGGAAATGACAGACGTAGCTGGTGGTGGCTTGGGCCGCAACGCCAAAGACCTAAAGACAGGTAAGCAGTTAACTAGCTTTGCGGAGTGGGATGCTGCAATCAATCGTTGCATGGGTATGCACAGTGCAGCCCTTGGTGGCAACGCAACACAAACGGATGCGGTTGTAGCCGATGTGCTCAAGTTTATGGGTTTGAAATGACCGACTAACTAAAGAAACTATGCAAGCTGAGGCACTAGCTCCGATAGTTTCGCGCCCAGTCTGTTCCACGCATCCCGCTTTTCCACAGCATAGTCGTAGGTCTGATACGTCCGTACAAGTTTGCTGGGTTCAACGTGATTCAGCACGCGCTCGATGATGGCAGGTGCCACGTGTAACGATTGCATTATTGTTGCGCCAGTTCGCCTCAAGTCGTGTGGAACCCAGTCGCCATTGACCAGCAGTAGGGCATCAAAATTTTTGCTTCGATTGGTCATCGGCTTCCGACCAATAGCCACAATCTGACGGTCACGCACTTGTTTGGTAGTTGACTTCGTGCAAACGTAAGTTTTACCCGTGGTGTCTGGAAAGCACCATTTATCGCTCATGGAAATTTCCTTGAGTTCTTGAAACTTTTTGAGAGCCACTGGTGATAGAAATATCTTATGCACCTTTTTATTCTTAGAGTTTTCTGCTGGAATTGTCCAGACCCCCGCGTCAAGATCAACGTGTTCCCAACGTGCCCTTACGACTTCACCAATGCGGCAACAGCAGGACAGCATTAACCACATGGCAATTTGCGTTTTCGGCATCAAGCCGGATTTGGGCAGTTTCTCCGCCAATTCTCTCACCTCGTCTTCGCTCAAAGCACGGTTTCGTTCGCCGCCTTCGTATTCACTGGGGAGAATTTTCTTAAGTTCAACTTCATCGGTCGGATTCTCAAACAGTGTCTTCCAAGCGCGCTTACGCCCAGCCCAACGGAACATCTGCTTCAGATCAGCAAACATGGTTACTGATATGCGGTTCGAGCCACGTTTCACGACGCTTTTTAGAATTTCTTCAATGTGTTCTGGTTGGACTTCGCTCAGTTTGAGGTCACCAGCCACAGGAAAAACGTCGCGCGTAAATGAGCGGCGCAACTCTTTTCCGCCATCTTTTCGGTCAACGGTTTTGACCCACACGTCGAATAAGTCGTTCAGCGTCTTGGACTGCGCGGCTTCCACCTCCAGACGGACCACCTCGGCCTGGCGCTCATTGTCCAGTTTGATCTGAATGTCGATGCCTTTGCGTGCCAGTGCGCGAACGTGCGTGGCTTCTTCACGCGCTTCTTTGAGGCCGAGCCGTCCGTCACCATCGCCATACAACTCTGGCAGGCGGTACTGGCGCTCTTTGCCGTCAAACATATAGCGCACCAGCCAAGTCTTGATGCCATCGACGGCTACGCGCAGTTGCAGCCCGTCGCCGTCCATTAATTTGTACGGCTTGTCTTTTGGTTTGGCGTTGTCAATTTGCTTTACAGTGAGGTTACCCATCGCATCATCCAAGTGGTAGTAAGGTTCTCCCCCGTGTCCGAACGGTGTCCGAAAAAACGGTGGCTTTGCATGGATTATGCTAGGCTTTACTGGATGATGTATTTTTGTAAGTTGTTGATTTTATTGAAAATATGAATTTTGTTGGATGCTGCTGGATTGAAGAGAAGTACGCTACGAACCAAGGGGTCGTGGGTTCAATTCCTGCCAGCCGCACCAAAAAAGACAAGGTCTGCAATCGCAAGGTTGCAGACCTTTTTCTTATTCTGTCCGCGCTGTTCTTGTTAACGAGTCACTCATGAGTAAGGCTTTCACCAAAGAGTCAGATGCAGACGATGACGATGAGTTGCAACTCCCCGCATTGCCCGCTGGAGGCAAAAATTACATCACGCCCCGGGGTTATGCCACACTGCGTGACGAGTTGCTGGACCTGATCGACAACGAGCGCCCCAAGGTAGTGGAGGCCGTGCACTGGGCCGCCAGCAATGGCGACCGCTCCGAGAATGGCGACTACATTTATGGCAAAAAGAGGCTGCGCGAGATCGACCGCCGCATTCGTTTTTTGACCAAGCGCCTGGAGATTGCTGAGGTGAGTGATCCGGCGGTCCATTTTGGCAGTGACCAAATCTTCTTTGGTGCCACTGTCACGTATGTGGACGATCAGGACGTGGAGCGCACGGTCACCATCAAGGGTATTGACGAATCCAATAGTGCGGCAGGTGAAGTGAGTTGGATCTCGCCTATCGGCCGGACCCTACTCAAGGCCCGCGAGGGTGATGAACTTAAGCTGGTGATGCCCGACCGTGTGGGCGACATTGAAGTTTTGAAAGTGCGCTACCCCGTCCCTTCGAGCCCAACAGCTGCATAGAGTCGCTCAAAGCTTAGGCGGTGCCCGTGTTGCGCGCGGCGCTGATAACAGCCGCGGTGCGGCGCAAGTTGCGCAAGGCTGCTTCCAGGTGCAAGGTGTCGCGCACCGCTACTACAAAGCGCAAATCCGTATCATTTTGGGCCGCCTCCTGGCCCATATCAATGTGAACGATATCGGCTTCTGCTGCAGCTAACGCGGCTGCCACTTTTGCCAACACGCCCTTGCCGTTGTGTACCGTCACAATCACGCCGGTCTCAAACGCCCGCACGGGTTCATCCGACCAGTCCACACCAATAAAGCGTTCGCTATCTTTGTTTTTCAGTTTTTTAGCCACTGGGCAATCGTGGGTGTGCACGACCAAGCCTTCGCCGCGGCCGAGGTAGCCTACGATGGCGTCACCCGGTATGGGGCGGCAACATTGCGCGAACAACACCGAGGCGTTTTCACTGCCGTCGATGGTGATGGAGCCCTGACTTGAAGCTTCATTGGGGGTAAAACGCTCGCGGGTCAGCAGCAGCGCATCGGGGCGCTCGCCCGTCTCTGCCAGCAGTTGCACCAAACGTTTGGCCACAATATTGGCGATGCGTTTGCCCAGGCCAATATCAGTCAGTAATTCCTGTCTATTCTTACTGCCGGTAAAACGCAGCAACTTATCCCAAATGGGTTCGTACGCAGCGCCATCGTCCAAGAATTTGTCGATACCCTCTGATCGGAGGGCTTGCGCCAATAAGCGTGCACCCAACTCTTCAGACTCGGTGTGCGCCAGAGTTTTTAGGTGGTGACGGATTTTGGAGCGGGCTCGCGCGGTGCGCACAAAGCTCAGCCACGCCGGATTGGGTGCCGACACCGGCGCCGTTACGACCTCCACCACGTCGCCGTTTTTCAGTTCAGTTCGCAAGGGCACCGCTTCGCCGTTGATGCGGGCGCCCATAGTCCTATCGCCAACATTGCTGTGGATGGCATAGGCGAAGTCCACCACCGTCGCACCACGCGGTAGCGACATGATCTGGCTTTTGGGCGTGAATACATAGACCGCATCCGGGAACAGATCAACTTTGACATGGTCCCAAAACTCGGCCGCATCGCGGGTTTCGTCCTGAATGTCCAATAGCGACTGCAGCCATTTGGTACCTAGGCGGTCGGCAGCGGCATCCTCGGGCTTGTTGACCTTGTACAACCAGTGGGCTGCCACACCCGATTCGGCCACGATATGCATGGCCTCGGTGCGCATTTGAAATTCGACGTTGACCCCGGCGGGGCCGACTAAAGTGGTGTGCAAAGACTGGTAGCCATTGAGCTTGGCAATCGCGATATGGTCTTTAAACTTTCCCGGCAATGGCTTGTAGAGTTGGTGCAGCAAACCCAGTGCGGTATAGCAATCCGTGATGTTGGGAACCAACACCCGAAATCCATAAATGTCGGTAACTTGCGCGAAACTGAGGTGTTTGCTGTCCATCTTCTTGTAAATAGAATATAAAGTCTTCTCACGCCCAGCGATTCGCACTGGCATATTGGCTACCGCAAACGTAGCCTCGACTTCCTTTTGTACCTTTTGAATCAGATCACGTCGGCGGCTACGGGCTTTGGTGACTGCCTTGGCCAAAATGGCATAACGCCAAGGGCGCAAGTGGCGAAATGACAGGTCTTGCAGCTCTCGGTAGGTTTGATTCAGGCCCAGACGGTGGGCGATTGGGGCATAGATCTCGATTGTTTCCGACGCAATACGC
The DNA here is from genome assembly GCA_025363275.1 of Burkholderiales bacterium. Lineage (GTDB taxonomy): Bacteria > Pseudomonadota > Gammaproteobacteria > Burkholderiales > Burkholderiaceae_C > Allorhodoferax. The sequence goes on from JANYEE010000268.1 coordinate 4,660, forward strand.
CCCCATTTGCTGCGCGGCATATCGGACAGCGTGCGCATATTGTGTGAACGGTCGGCTAGCTTGATCAGGATGACGCGCACATCGCGCGCCATGGCCAGCAGCATTTTCCGGAAGGACTCCGCCTGGTTTTCTTCGCGGGTATGGAACTGCAACTTGTCCAGCTTTGTCAGGCCATCCACCAGCTCGGCCACGGGGGAACCAAACTTTTCAATCAACTCAGTCTTGGTGATGCCGCAGTCTTCCATTGCATCGTGTAGCAATGCGGCCATCAGCGCCTGCGCGTCCAGCTTCCATTCGGCACACTGGGCCGCTACGGCAATCGGGTGGGTGATGTAGGGTTCGCCGTTGTTACGCATCTGGCCCAAATGGGCCTCATCCGCGTAGCGATAAGCCAGGCGGACCTGCTCGAAATCGGTGGGAGATAGATAGTCCAGCTTGACTGTGAGCGCGGCAAAACTTGCGGCAGCTGCATTGACTGCAGCGGGGTGGGATGCTGAAGGCGTAGCTTTGGCCGTCAGCACAGAGGCATTGGTTTTCGGCGAAAGATTCGTGAGGTTTCCCATGCCCTAACTGTAGCCTGCACCCCTTGTATTCGTAAATCGAGGGCCAAAAAAAAGCACCGCAAGCGGTGCTTTGATGGCATGTACCGGATTAGAGAGGTACTTTTTTCAACATTTCGATGCCAATTTTGCCAGCAGCGATTTCGCGCAGCGCAGTCACGCCCGCTTTATTCTTGCTCTCAATCTTGGCGGTATGGCCTTGGTTGAGCATGCGGGCGCGGTAGGTCGCAGCCAACACCAATTGGAAGCGGTTGGGGATTTGCGCCAGGCAATCTTCAACAGTAATACGGGCCATGAAGTTCTCCAGAATGATATTGAAAGCTTCACGCGGGGATGTGAAGCGCTTTGAACGTGTCGGCTCTGGCGCGGCGTTGGGCTACATATTTCAGCCGCTGCGAGTGCACGATCGCTTTTAAGTCGAAAAGCGCCCGGTCAAATAGCTCATTGATTATAACGAAGTCGAATTTTTCGACCTGTGCCATCTCAACTGCCGCATTTTTCAGGCGCAATTCAATGACCTGCGGTGAGTCTTCGCCCCGGCGCTCCAGGCGGCTGCGCAGCTCTTCCCAACTTGGGGGCAAAATGAAAATGCAAATCGCGTTGGCGAAGATATTTTTGATCTGCACCGCGCCCTGGAAGTCGATTTCCAGAATCACATCGGTCCCTTGGGACATGCGGTCTTCAATGGCTTTCTTGGACGTGCCATAACGCTGGCTATGCACATTCGCCCATTCCACAAAGGCACTGGCCGCCACCATAGCGTCAAATTCCTGGTTGGACACAAAGTAGTATTCACGACCATGTTTTTCTTGGCCGCGGGGAGGGCGGGTGGTGTGTGACACCGAGGGCTGGACATGCGAGTCCAACTCCATCAGTGCCTTGACCAGGCTGGACTTGCCGGCGCCACTGGGCGCCGCGACAACAAAGAGGTTTCCGGGGTAATCCATGGGCTCTAAGGACAGGCGTTACAACGCGTCATTCTATGTTCTGCACCTGCTCGCGCATTTGCTCAATCAGTACTTTCATGTCGACTGAGATGTGGGTCAGTTCCAGCGCCGCTGACTTGGAGCCCAAGGTATTGGCTTCGCGGTGCAGCTCCTGGATCAGAAAATCCAGACGTTTTCCGATCTCGCCCCCCTTTTTAATGAGGCGCTCTAGTTCGTCCAGGTGGGAGTTCAGTCGGGTAATTTCTTCTGCCACGTCAATGCGGATGGCGAAGGCGGTGGCTTCGGTCAGCGCGCGGTCACGGGCTGCCTCTGGCAAGGTGGTGCCGTCGGTCAGGGCCATCGCCTCTTTCCAGCGTTCCATAAAGCGCAGGCGTTGTTGCTCTACCAACTTGGGCACCATGGGCACGGCCTGTACGGCCAGTGCGCGCAGTTGTTCAATGCGCTCCAGCAGCATGGTGGCTAGGCGGCCACCCTCACGCTGGCGGGCTTTGAGGAGTTCTTTCAGTGATTTTTCGGCCACCGGCATCACCGCCGTGCTCCAGTCTTGTGGGGTAGTTTGCTCCGCTGCGCACAGGCGAATGACTTCGGCTACGCTCAAGGGCGCGGCTTGGGGCAACCAGGACTTCACCGCGTCCTGCACGGTGTTCAAGCGTTGTAATAGCTTTGGGCTGGGGTCGGGCACGGCGGTGGACGCCAGCGATTCAATGGAGGCTCGAATCTCGACTTTGCCGCGCTTCAGATGGCCAATCAGCAGATCCCGCAGTGCAGGTTCATACTGGCGTAGTTCTTCGGGGAGCTTGAAGGACAAATCCAAAAACCGGCTGTTGACCGAGCGGATCTCCAGTCCCAAACGACCAGCGGGGGCTTTGGAGTCGGCTTCGAGGCTAGAAGACGCTGTGCTGTGCTGTGCACTGGCATAGCCGGTCATGCTGTAAACTGGCATTGAGGATTCTCAGGACATGGGAGTTGCCCCAAGAATAACCGGTTCAGCCGCACCTTATCAGTACTGATTTCCTAATATATGTCGAAGGTCAAGCCCTCACCCCTACCACCTGACACCGTCATTGGCGGCTATCGCATCATTCGCAAGGTGGCCGCTGGCGGGTTCGGCTTGGTCTATTTGTCTCTAGATCCCGATGGTCAGCAGGTGGCAGTCAAAGAGTACCTGCCATCGTCCCTGGCTACGCGGGGCCCTGGTGAGTTGCTGCCCCAGGTGCAAACCGACAAACTCTCGTTGTACCGCCTGGGCCTGAAGAGTTTCTTTGAAGAAGGCCGCTCGCTGGCGCAAATCTCCCACCCCTCGGTGGTGAGCGTGTTGAATTTCTTCCGCGAAAACGAAACTGTCTACATGGTCATGAATTACCTGGAGGGCGCGCCCCTGCAGGATTTCATCGTCACCGCACGTGATTTGAAACAGAGCAAAGTGTTCCGAGAGTCGACGATACGATCCTTGTTTGACGAAATTTTGCGCGGCTTGCGCATCGTGCACCAGCACAAGATGCTGCACCTGGACATCAAGCCCGCCAACATCTTTATTACCGACGACAACAAATCCGTGCTGATCGACTTTGGCGCAGCGCGCGAAGTTCTGAGCAAAGAAGGCAACTTCATCCGTCCGATGTACACGCCTGGTTTTGCCGCCCCCGAGATGTACCGGCGCGACGCTTCCATGGGCCCCTGGACCGATATTTATGCGATTGGCGCCTGCATTTACGCCTGCATGCAGGGCTATCCGCCCAATGAAGCGCCGCAGCGCGCTGAAAAAGACCGCATTGCCATCGCACTGGCCCGCCTGCGCGGTGTGTACTCTGACAATCTGATCGAGGTGGTGGAGTGGTGCATGTCGCTCGACCCACTGTCGCGCCCGCAATCGGTGTTTGCTTTGCAAAAAGAACTCAGCCGCGAAGGCGAGCGCAAATACACCAAGCTCAGCGTCACTGAGAAGGTGCGTATGCAGTTTGACAGCATGGTGACCGAGACCAAGAAGACCATTCCTGGCAATGCCGCTGCAGCGGTCAAGCCCAAATGAAGTTTTCTGTTTTCCAGATCAGCCGCAAGGGTGGCCGTGAAAAAAACGAAGACCGCATGGGGTATTGCTACACCAAAGGTTCGTGTCTGTTTTTGCTGGCGGATGGCATGGGCGGCCACCCCGAGGGTGAAGTTGCCTCACAGATGACGCTGCAAGTGGTCTCGGCCCTGTACCAGAAAGCTGCTCAGCCGGAGATTGAAGACGTTAAAGCGTTTTTCAATATGGCTATTCTGCAGGCGCACCGCCAGATCCTGCGCTACGCCGCTGAAAAAGGACTGATCGATACGCCCCGTACTACGGTGGTGGCTTGCATCGTGCAAGACGGTGCGGCGACTTGGGTGCACTGCGGGGATTCACGTTTGTACCTGGTGCGCGAAGGCGAGCTGCTGGCGCGTACGCGCGACCACTCCTACCTGGAGCAGCACCACAACACCAAACCGGGCGTGGCGATTCCTGCCAACTTCAACCGCAATGTGCTCTACACCTGCTTGGGCTCACCGTCCAAGCCGGTGTTTGACATCACTGGCCCAGTGCCGCTGCAGCAGGGTGATCGCATTTTGTTGTGCTCAGATGGTCTGTGGGGCAATCTGGAGGACTCCGATATCGCTTTCCACCTGGGTCAAAACGCCGTGGGCGTTGCCGTGCCAGAGCTGGTGGAGCGTGCGCTGATCAAGGGCGGCCCTAAAAGTGACAACGTGACCGTGATTGCGATGGAATGGGAGACACCGGATGTGTTCGCGTCCACCCGCGGCAGCATCAGCACCGACACCATTGAAGATGGCGTGTTTGCGTCCACTGTGCAAGCCGGCTGGCTCGATTCAGGCGTAGACGACCTGGACGACGAAGCCATTGAGCGTTCGATTGCCGAAATCAACGAGGCGATCCGCCGCTCGGCTGCCCGCAGCAAGTCCTGAGGCTTCGCTTGGGTTTCAGCGCGTTGGGCGCGTCTTTTTACCAAAGGTTTATATGACTGAATTTGTTCGCAGCGGCGCGCGTGCCGCAGACCAACTGCGTCCGGTGCGCATCACCCGCAGCTACACCGTGCATGCCGAGGGCTCGGTGTTGATTGAGTTTGGCGCTACCCGGGTGCTGTGCACCGCGTCGGTGGAAGAGCGCGTGCCGCCACACAAACGCGGCAGTGGCGAAGGCTGGGTGACGGCCGAATACGGCATGCTGCCGCGCGCGACCCACACCCGAAGCGATCGCGAGGCTGCCAAGGGTAAGCAAAGCGGTCGCACCCAAGAAATCCAGCGTCTCATCGGCCGCTCGTTGCGCGCGATTTTTGATTTGAAGAAGCTGGGCGAGCGCACCATCCAGTTGGATTGCGATGTGATTCAGGCCGACGGTGGTACGCGCACGGCGGCTATCACCGGCGCGTTTGTCGCGGCACAAGACGCGGTGAATGGTTTGCTGAAAGCCGGCAAGATCGCTGAGACGCCCATCACGGCCGCCGTCGCGGCTATCAGCGTGGGCATTGTGCGGGGCACGCCGCTGCTGGACCTGGAGTACACCGAGGACTCGGCCTGCGACACCGACATGAATGTGGTGATGACGGGCGCTGGCCATTTTGTGGAGGTGCAGGGCACGGCTGAAGGCGTAGCCTTTAGCCGCACGGAGATGGACCAACTACTCAGTCTGGCAGAAAAGGGCATCACCGAATTGATGCATTTGCAACAGCAATCGCTATCAAAATAATAGCTACTTAAGCAATAAATACCTGGGCCTCAGGCTTATTGGACTATGAAAATCGTATTGGCGTCGAATAATCAGGGCAAATTGGCCGAATTGCAGGCCATGCTGACCCCGCTGGGCTGTACGCTATTGCCCCAGGGTAGCTTGGGCGTGCCGGAGTCGCCCGAGCCTTACCGCACGTTTGTAGAAAACGCGCTGGCCAAAGCGCGCAACGCTGCCAAGCACACCGGCCTGCCAGCGCTGGCCGATGACGCGGGTTTGTGTGTGGACGCTTTTGGTGGCTTGCCGGGTGTGGATACGGCCTATTACGCCACCCAGTTTGGCTATGCCAAGAGCGATGACAACAATGTGCTGGCGCTCTTGGAGCAGATGCAAAACATCGACAACCGTCGCGCCGCGCTGGTGAGCACGCTGGTGGCGGTGCGCAATGCGGATGACCCGGAGCCGCTGATTGCGGTGGGCCGGGTGGTGGGCGAGATTGCGCGCGCCCCGGTGGGCAGCAATGGCTTTGGATTTGACCCGGTGATGTGGATTCCGGAGTTTGGTCAGACCTTTGCGCAGTTGCCGGTGGAGGTGAAAAACGCCAATAGCCATCGGGGGCGGTCGGCGTTGCGTATGGTGATGCTCATCCGCGAGAACTGGTTGGCATGATTCCGATTACGCCGGTCAAGGAAACGCAAGACGCGGCGGTCGTGCATGACGTGACGCACTACATGCGGCCCGGCACTTTGCAGCTCACTGCCTTGCCGCCGTTGGCGCTGTATGTGCACTTGCCGTGGTGCCTCAAAAAATGCCCTTACTGTGATTTCAATTCACACGAGCAACCCGGCGGTGAGCTTCCCGAACAACGCTACGTGGACGCGGTGGTGGCCGACCTGGAAGCCGCGCTGCCACTGATCTGGGGCCGCCCGATTCACAGCATTTTCATTGGCGGTGGCACGCCCAGCTTGTTTGCGCCTGCCACGATTGACCGGTTGCTCAGCGATATCCGCGCGCGGCTACCCTTGGAGGCCGACTGCGAGATCACGCTGGAGGCCAACCCGGGCACTTTCGAGAAAGACCGTTTTCGCGCCTACCGCCAAGCCGGCGTGACGCGTTTGTCGATCGGCGTGCAGAGCTTCAACGATGCGCACCTAAAAGCCCTGGGCCGTGTGCACGACCGCGCGCAGGCACTAGCGGCGGTGCAAGAGGCCGCGCAGTCTTTTGACACCTTCAACCTGGACATCATGTATGCGCTGCCGGGCCAGAGCATGGCGCAGCTGGACGAGGACATGGCTACCGCGCTCGGCTTTGCGCCGCCGCATATCTCGATTTACCACCTGACCATCGAGCCCAACACCTACTTTGCCAAGTACCCCCCGCAAATCCCCGAGGATGATACGGCGTATGAAATGCTGGACCGCATTACCGAGCTGACTGGTGTGGCGGGCTTGGACCGGTATGAAATCTCGGCTTACGGCAAGCCCGGCCACCGCTGCCGTCACAACCTGAACTACTGGCAGTTTGGCGACTACTTAGGGATTGGCGCCGGGGCGCACAGCAAGCTCAGTTTTGCGCACCGCGTGGTGCGCCAGGTGCGTTTTCGTGACCCCGCGCGCTACATGACCCAAGCTCTGAGTGGCCAAGCCGTATCGCTTAGTGACGAAGTGGCCCGCGCGGACTTGCCGTTTGAATACATGCTCAATGCGCTGCGGCTGCGCCACGGTTTTGGGTTACGCGACTTCACCGAGCGCACCGGGCTGCCGATCACCGCCATTGAAGCGGCGCTGCTTGATGCCGAGCGCAAAGGTCTGATCGAACGGGACTTTGCCCGCGTGCGACCTACGGTGCGCGGATTTGACTTCCTGAGTGACTTGCAGGAAATTTTCCTGTCCAATGCTTGAATGAATCCTTTGATAGGTCATTGAAGGGCCTTTGATAAGCCCTCGTGGCTGGGGAGTGCGCTATGTTTTCGGTCTATGGCAGAAGCGGTCGTACCTTTCGGGGCTCCCTGGAAGAGCTACGCCAAGTCGGCCCCGTGGCTGGTGTAGCCCGCACTCGCGCGAGTGCCGCAGTAGGTCTGGACCCCTGGGACCACGCGCGCGCGGAGGCACTGCAAACCGCTGCGCCTCTGGACATCGCCCACCGCACCGCGTTGGACAGCTACGCCCAAACCGCGAAGTCTGATATTCCCCGCCAACCCCTGACCGAAGTGGGCGCCATCATGCATGCGCCCGTGGTCACGCTACCCGACAGCGCCACCGTGGAGCAGGCCTGGCAAACCCTGACCCAGCACCACATCGGCCAGGCACCCGTGGTGGATGCCGATGGTGTGCTGGTGGGCTTGCTGTCGCGCGCTGAGCTCATGCAGCAAGAGCGCCTGCCCGGCCCCGAAAGCCATGCGCTGGTGTGGCGCGCGCTGCTGATGCAAAGCGTGGTGGATGTGATGTGGACGCCCGTGCCCAGCGTGGCGGTGCAGACCGATATACGCCGCGTGGCGCGGGTGCTGCTGGACACCGGTTTGCCGGGCTTGCCGGTGGTGGATGACGAGGGCGTGGTGATCGGCTTTGTGTCGCGCTCGGATATCTTGCGCGCGGTGGTGGCGGACCCACCATTAGATTTGTGGACTTGAGATTTGGAGTCCGAGGTCGGAGATTGCCTTTCAATCCAAAATTAGCCTCGAAAACTGATTTTCAGAGTCATATCGGGCTGTAGCCCATGTATTTATTGCCTAGACAGCTATGTATTTGATAGCGTACTGGTTAAGGAGTTTAAAGACCCTTCGGGGCTCGAGTTCGAATATCTACAGACCAAGTACCCGTGAGGTTCTCCACAAGCCCCTGCGCCCAGCGCGCATAGATACAACTCGCAATCGCCTGGCTGCGCGCAATATCCTCGGCCAGCGTCGGCAAAATATCCGCAGCCTGCTGCACACCCTGCGACGTATTCCCGCACAGCTCCACCGCATCCAGCTCAAGCCAGCGGCGCACTTTGGTCTCATCCACCTCGCAGTGGAATTGCATGGCCAGGTGCTTGTTACCCACGCTAAACGCCTGGTGCGCGCAATGGCGGCCCTGTACCAGCCACTGCGCGCCGTGCGGGATGCTGAAGGACTCACCATGCCATTGAAAAAGCAGCAGCCGCGCGCCCTCCTGTGCCTCAGGCCCAAACCACTGCGCGCCGTCTTGGTGTGTCACTTCCAGATCGCTCCAACCAATCTCCACATTCTCTGAGGCCTGCACTGTGCCGCCCAGTGCCCGCGCCATCAGTTGCCCGCCCAGGCAATGGCCGATGACGGGGATGTCTTGGGCCACTGCTTCGCGGATGCGGGATAGCAAGTCGTCGAAGTAGGGCAGAGGGTCGTTCGCGCTCATGGCGCCGCCCAGAATGCACCAGCCTGAGTGCTCGCTGGCGCGGGCTGGCAGCGTGGCTCCATCAAACATGTGAAAAACCGTGAACGGCAGGCCCTGCGCTTGCAACCACGTTACAAAAAAAGCGGGGTCGTCATTGGCCAGGTGTTGAATGATGGCAATGGTTTTCATCGATACTGGCTGCGTCCTCGGTTCGGAACCTCCCAATTCAGAAAATCCCATGATTGATTTGTACACCGCCGCCACGCCCAATGGCCACAAAGTCTCTATCGCCCT